>JAKSKY010000021.1 GCA_024401515.1 Paludibacteraceae bacterium
ACCGAATCTTGAATGTTTTGGCTATAGATATGGGACCCCTACGGGGTAAGACCTTAGCGTATCTTGAATGTTTGGGCTATAGATATGGAACCCCTACGGGGTGGGCTTTATCGTATTTATGTTTCTTATTTGGTTTCGCCGAACTCATCGACTCCGTCGATTTCGTTTCTTAATTCTACTGCATTTTCACGCTCATCTTCCCTTTGAGGTCCAAATCCACTTTGATGCCCTGTTGGGTAAGGAATATTTTGTTGACGTTCAAGGTCTCCAGAATACCATTGAGCCTTACATTTTTCATGATCTCCATGTTGAACAATTCGGAACGGGTCATCTCCTTTACGAGGGATAGTTCCTCCTTGAGGGAGAATACGAGGTTCTCCTCCAACTTGCGTTTGAGTCCTCGCTTGTAGAAGAGATTGACGATTTTCGCCAATAGATTCTTGGTGGAGATCTTGAAGTCCACATCCTTCACTTGGATGGAACTATTCTCTTGGTTGAAGTATGGGGTTCCGTTGAGGTAAATGTTTCCTTTGATGAACCCGGAGACCTGTAGACCGATGATCAATTGGTCATTTTGTCCATACACCTCTATGCTGTCCACGGTGATCTGGTGGCGTCCCTCTCCGAAGGTTTCGCCGATCATAATGCTTTTGGCGACAGAATCCACCATTTCGAAAGGAATGTCTCCCAATATGTTGATGGCAAACTTCTCGTCTGTTCCTTTGAATTGCTTGTAGGGCGGAATGGCGACGCTCTTCTCTACAGCTTTGGGCGCCTTGCCCATGAACACTTCCATCAAACAGTGGATGCCGACTGTGGTCTTGAGAATGCCATATTCTCCTTGAATAGGGGTGCTATAGATTTGTTGGGGCGTAGTCCTGATCCATGCTTTGTACTCCTCCGTGCTGATATCGATGGGGTCTTGCACCATCTTCCAGATGTTTAATACATACTCTTTCAGCGGAATGTATTTCATGATGGATTTGTCGATGGCTTTGCCTATCTCTCCTTGGTAATCTTTGATGAGCTTCTCTGCGATCATGGTGATAGGAACATTTAATCCAACGATTTTGATGGTTGGTGATTTCAGCCATTTGTAATCCACAATTTTGGTGTCGGATACGATGCCCCAATCTTTCGAAAAGGCGATTTTGGTTTTGAAGGTCATGCTGATGGAACCCTCAATTTCACGGTCGGTTGTCGTGATGCCAAGATCGAACCTCTTTTTTATCCAAAGACGGATGGGCACGACATAGGTGAGCACGTTTCCATCGTAGGTGATTTTGAAATCTTGCTCTTTCCATGCCTTGGTCATCAGACTATCGTCCTCTATGTTGTTGTCTTCATAGATAAGCCCCTTGAAATTTTCGTTGATGATTTTTTCCGCTAGGGCCATGTTGATCTCTATGGGAATGTGAAGGATGGATTTCCTAGGGGTGTAGACGACCTCTTCGTAACTCTCTTCAGGACGTTCCTCCACAAAGAGGGAGTCGCCTTGCTCGTTAGGATTGATGCCCAACTCCTTTACCAGCGTGGTGTCTATGTGCACGGAGTCTTGCTCTTGCGCTTTGAAACGGTTTCTCCTGGCTTCTGCGAATTGTACGCACAATAGCAGTGAAAGGATAAGAAGTATTTTGGCTTTCATCTTTTTTTTGAAATTGAATTCCTCGTGAAAAATTACTACTTTCGTGAACTGGTTTGCACCATTCACTTTTTAACACCTTATTGCAAAGATATTTTTTTAATGCATAAAACGTTATGGTAGACGACAATATTTTCAAATCTATTTTACGTAAGTATTGGGGATACCCGGATTTCCGTCCGGTACAGTTGGATATCATACGTTCCATCTATGAGGGCAATGATGTATTGGGTCTGTTGCCTACTGGTGGTGGTAAAAGTATTACCTTCCAAGTGCCTGCGCTGGCGATGGAGGGAGTCTGCCTGGTCATCACACCGCTGATCGCATTGATGAAAGACCAGGTGGATAATTTGCGGAGTCGGGGCGTGATGGCGGCCGCGATCTATTCGGGCATGACCAATCAAGATATTTATACCACGTTGGATAACTGCATCTATGGTGCCTATAAATTCCTCTATATATCACCGGAACGATTGGGCACGGAGATTTTCCAACAGAAGATGAAACTGATGGACATTGCGATGGTGGCCGTGGATGAATCACACTGTATTTCTCAGTGGGGATATGACTTCCGTCCCTCTTATCTGCATATTTCCGATGTGCGTGAGTTGATACCCAACGCCCCCATCCTTGCCTTGACGGCCACCGCTACGCCTGATGTGGTGGATGATATTCAACGCCAGCTGCACTTCCGTACCAATATTGTTTTTAAGAAGAGTTTCGAACGTAAAAATCTCTCCTATGTGGTGCGTAAGACCGATGATAAGATGGGGCAGATGCTGAAGATTCTTCAATCGGTGCCGGGTACCTCTATTGTTTATGTCCGTAGCCGGGAGAAGACGAAGACGATCGCCGATTGGCTGAAGCAGCAGAAAATATCCGCCGACCATTTCCATGCGGGACTAAGTCAGGAGACCAAGGATCGTAAGCAGGAGGCTTGGAAGAGCGGAGCCTGCCGTGTGATTGTCTCCACCAACGCCTTTGGTATGGGTATTGACAAGCCTGATGTGCGGACAGTGATCCATTTGGATGTGCCCGATTCCTTGGAGGCCTATTTCCAGGAGGCGGGTCGAGCGGGTCGTGATGAGAAGCGTTCCTATGCGATCTTGTTGTATGACAAGATGGACATCACCAATTTGAAGAAACGTATCGCGGAGAATTATCCTTCCCGTGATTTCATCAAGAGTGTCTATACCAAGGTAGCCTGTTTCTTTCAGATAGGGGAGGGCGAAGGTGAGAATTTCATGCAAGGTTTTGATCTTGGAGAGTTCTGCCGTTCCTATCATTTGCCGATTACACAAACCTATAGCGCCTTGAAGATTTTGCATCAGGCGGAGTATCTGGAATTGACCGACGAGTTGAACCTCGGATCCAAGGTGATGTTCTCTGTACCTCGCCGTAAATTGTATGATTATGATTTCTCTAGTGAGCCTAAATTGGATGAGGTGTTGGAGTTCTTGTTGCGCAATTACCCAGGATTGTTCTCGGACCTCACCAAGGTGGATGAGGCGGATATGGCGAAACATCTAGGACTTACCCGTGATGAGATGTACCACTGTTTGTCCCGCTTGAGCTATTATGGAGTGGTCGATTATATTCCAGGAAAGAAAACTCCATACATCAAATTCTTGCGCGCAAGGGTGGATGAATCCAGATTGGTGATATCGAAGGAGGTTTATGAGGAGCGGATGGCCCGTTTCGCCCATCGTATAGAGCGTGTGATAGCCTATGTGACAGAGGAGACGCACTGTCGCAGCAGAATGCTTTTGAAGTATTTCGGAGAGGAGAATTCCCGTCCGTGTGGCTCTTGCGACTATTGCTTGAAGAAAAATGACAAGGGTGTTTCGAACCATATTTACGATTCGATAAGAGAATCTATTCTCCAACAATTGGCGGATGCGCCGATGGCGATGCGGACGCTGCTTTCGAAGGTGGAGTCGGAAGAGAAGCATGTCGTCGAGGTGATACGTCATCTAATTGACCAAGGTGAGGTGGAGATGGATGAGGCCGATTGGATCCGTTTGAAGAAATGATTCTTACTTTTGTAGTTCCCTTTTCTAAATTATTTTATATATTTGTTAAAGACTAATTCATGGTACTCTCCATGAAAACACATGAAGCATATTTTATTACTTGTTTATAGATAAATTTATACGTTATGAAAAAGAATACACTATGTACTTTAGTGGCTGGAATGTTTCTTGCGGCTCCTGTGTTCGCCCAAACTACGGTTGAGGTGAAAATCAATGCCAGCGAGGGTAAGAAGTTGGTCTCTCCCTATATTTATGGAAAGAACGGCTGTGTCGAGAACTCTTCCTATAGTGGATCTTTGCTTCCGAAAGAGGAGAAAGAGATTGGGTTGTGCCGTGAAGCGGGGCTAAGATTCGCCAGATTGAACGAGGGAAACAACTCCACCAAGTATAACTGGAAGGCTCGTTTGGGTAGCCACCCGGATTGGTACAACAATGTTTATAGTCATGACTGGACCGAGGCGGTCAATCGTTTGAACGACCATATGCCTGACGTACAGGCGATGTTCGGTTTCCAATTGAGCGGATATGCGGCCAAGACGACGGCGTACAATTTCAATGATTATTCATATAATAATTCCTCCTGGTGGGAAGGCGTTAACCAAAATTTGGCGGGCGGCGGTGAACCGAATGAGACAGGAACCAAGGCGAAGGTGGAGGGCGATTATAGCCTTTACTTGACCGAGTGGCCTGCCGATTCCACCGTGGCATTGTTGGATTATTGGAAAAAAGAGAAGGGATTCGATATGTCCAAGTTGCAATATTGGAGCATGGACAATGAACCGGAGATCTGGAGCGGCACGCACGATGACTTGCCGTTGAAATTCACAGCGGAGGAGTTCATCGAGAAGTATATCGAAGTGGCGAAGAAGGCGAGAGCCCTCTATCCCGATATTAAACTTTGCGGACCTGTCACCGCGAATGAGTGGCAGTGGTTTAAGTTCAATGATGAGGTTTTGACCATTGATGGACGTTACTACTGCTGGTTGGAATACTTTATCAAACGTATCGCGGATGAGCAAAAGGCTTCTGGTGTCAGATTGTTGGATGTGTTCGATTTACACTGGTATCCTCAAGATAAGTCCTTTAAGTCTCAAATGGGCTTGCATCGCGTATTCTTTGACGAGGATTATCTCTACACGAGCGCCAATGGTTTGGCCACCATTAATGGTGGATGGGATGTCAGTTACCACGAGATGATTTTCGCCCGCGTCAATGAATGGTTGGATAAGCACTTCGGTGAGGGTCATGGCATTACCTTAGGTTTGACTGAGACTGCCTTCCCTAGTGATGATCCAAATATGGTCTCTTTGATGTATGCGGGCTTCTTGGGTACATTCATGGAGAATGGCGTGGAACTCTTCTCTCCATGGACGTGGAAGGTCGGCATGTGGGAAACACTTCACTTGTTCAGCCGCTATTCCAAGGAGTACAATGTCTCCGCGGCATCTTCCGATATCAAGACGCTCTCCGCTTATACCACTGTAAATGCGGCCAATGATTCCATGACTATCATCTTCGTGAACCGTTCGGAGAATGACCCAACGGAGGTTCAATTGGACATCGAGAATTTCAATGTGGGCAATGGCGTCTTTAAGAAATATGAGTTGTCTGATTTGCCTAAGTCTGAGACTTTTGTCTCTCATGAGAACAATGCTTTGAAGGTTGGTTACGCAAAAGTGGAGGGTAACAAGACCTCTTTGACTTTGCCTGCTAAATCAATTACCGCTTTGGTGTTGAGCAGCGAGGCGACTGGTTTGCAAGACGAGGCGCAAGTGACCGCTACCATCGAACCATATCCTAACCCTACCACTGGTAGTGTCTATATGGCTAATTATGATGGAACTGTAACTTCTGTGGAGGTTTACGATGCGGTGGGTCAGTGCGTTTATCGATTGAATGGCTGTGAGGCTATGGCCGATATCCGTATTGATTTGTCTTCTTGCTCGACTGGTGTCTACTATGCGAAGGTATATACCAAGTTCGGATGTGTCGCAAAGCAGATTATTTTGAAGAAATAATTTAGTCCTAGTGAACATAGTGAAAGGGGACGTCATTCTGATGGCGTCCCCTTTCTATATAATAATATAAAGTGTAGGTTTCTGAGAAGTATGGAAATAAAAAAAAGGAACATGTTAGTGTTCCTTTTTTTGAGCCTCTTGTCGGATTCGAACCAACGACCCCGAGATTACAAATCACGTGCTCTGGCCAACTGAGCTAAAGAGGCAGGTGGGCAAGCTGGCTACATCGCACTGCTACGACCAACTTTCCTTGCTGCGGTCAAGCCCTGGGGACTTAGAAGGGAGCTAGTCGTGTAGGACTTACCCACCGCGAAATTAGATATTTTTTTTATTCCACAAACTTTTTAAGACACATTTTTTTTGCAATTTTTTTTAGATGGCGTGAAAAAAGCGTATTTTTGCGAAAAATAAAGGTGAAAAATGGTGCAAACGGAAGGTAGTATGGTCGGATATGCGATGCGAGGCGGACTCTATTTGGGTTTGTCGATGATCGTGTGTTTGGTCATTTACGCCTTGGTGCCGTTCCTTTCTCTCTTTGCCTTGGTCGGAATTGTGATCGCTTACTGGAAGGTTATCACCTACTTTGATAAGTTATATACCGATGAGGTGCGGGAGGGGGTATTCTCTTTTGGAAGAACCTTTGGAATGGGTGCGTATATCTCCGTGTATGGCGCCATGTTGGTGGCGCTTGCGACCTATCTATTCTTTTCTTTTATCGCGCCGGGTTATTTCTCCGCGATGGTCTCCGCTTCCGCTGATTTGATGGAGCAAATGGCCCAATCGGAGGAACATCACCAAATGGCGGCTGAGATGAGAAAGGTGACCCCTTTGGATATGACATACTCCTCTTTGTGGAGTGTCGTCCTTTTCGGTCTGTTCATCTCCTTTTTAATCGCAATCAATCGAAAGGTATTTAAAAAATAAAATACACATAATATGGATATATCTGTTGTTATCCCTTTGTACAATGAGGAAGAGTCTCTTCCTGAACTTTATGCGTGGATCAAACGTGTGATGGAGGCGAATAACTTCTCTTATGAGGTTTTGTTCGTGAATGATGGTAGTACCGATACTTCTTGGAGCGTTATTCAAAAGTTGGCGCAAGACGATGAGTCGGTAAAGGGCATTAGCTTCCGTCGCAACTATGGTAAATCAGCGGCGCTCTATTGTGGTTTCGACCGTGCGGAGGGCGACGTGGTGATTACGATGGATGCCGATTTGCAGGATAGTCCGGACGAGATTCCAGAACTCTTCCGAATGATCAAGGAGGATGGCTATGATTTGGTCTCTGGTTGGAAGAAGAAGAGATATGATTCCAAGTTGGCGAAGAATCTTCCTTCCAAACTTTTCAATGCGACCACCCGTATGATTTCCGGTATTAAGTTGCATGACTTCAACTGTGGACTTAAGGCTTACCGTAAGAATGTGGTGAAGAGCATCGAGGTCTATGGTGAGATGCACCGATATATTCCTTACCTCGCTAAAAATGCGGGCTTTAAGAAGATCGGCGAGAAGGTGGTGAAGCACCAAGCCCGTCTTTACGGAACCACTAAGTTTGGTTTGAACCGTTTCGTGAATGGCTATTTGGATCTTCTCTCTTTGTGGTTCCTTTCCACATTTGGTAAGAAGCCAATGCACTTCTTCGGAGTGGTCGGTTCGTTGATGTTCTTGGTGGGATTTATTGCTGTGATGGTAGTCGGTGGTATTAAATTATCCCATATCATTGATGGCACCAGTGCGCCTTTGGTGACAAATAGCCCTTATTTCTATTTGGCTTTAACCTCTATGATTATTGGTTGTCAACTCTTCTTGGCTGGTTTCTTGGGAGAGATGATCGCCCGTAATTCAGCGGAGCGTAATGACTATAAGTTAGAGGATACCATTCATTTAGATTGATATTAGTATGTTGAATTTTTTTCTTGAAATCGCAAAGATTACCATTCCAGGCCTATTGGTCCTATTCGCCGCCTATCGTGTGATGAGGGACTTGTTGCGCAATGCGGAGCGTAGTCGTTATTATGAAATAAAGAAGGAGACGGCTAAAACGTTGAATCCTGTCCGTTTGACAGCCTATGAGCGTATCGCTCTTTTCTTGGAGCGAATGAAACCAGAGTCTCTTTTGATTCGTGTGCAAACACCCGGATTAACGGTTCATGCTATGCATGTGGCTTTGTTGGCGGCCATTCGTGAGGAGTTTGAGCATAATGTGACGCAACAAATCTATGTGAGCACGGAGTTGTGGCTGTTGACTAAGAACGCGAAGGAGAGTTTGATCCAATTGGTCAATACTTCCGCTCAGGAGTTACCGGATGAGTTGCCTGCGTTAGAGTTGTCCAAGCTGATCATTGATCGTTATTCAGCGGTTGAGAATACACCGATAGATATGGCTTTGGCCGCTTTGAAGGACGAAGTGAAGTCATTTAGATAATGATTGTTATGGATGTAGTGAAGTTATCGTCTCAAAGGTATTCGGTTCGTGGTTATCAACCTCGCCCTGTTCCACAGGATATGCTTGATACAATATTGGAGGCGGGTCGTTTGGCTCCTTCCGCTGTGAATAAGCAGCCTTGGAAATTCATCGTGGTGAAGAGCGATGCCGCACGTGAACGTTTGTGTGAGTGCTATGATCGTGAATGGTTCAAAACAGCACCCGCCTTCATTGTCGTGTGTGGAGACCATAGCCAATCATGGAAACGTCCTGCCGATGGCAAGGATCACTGTGATATTGATGCGGCGATAGCGACGGAACACATGGCACTGGCTGCCGCCTCTCTGGGGTTAGGTAGTTGTTGGGTTTGCAATTTCTCTGCTGATTCCTGCAAGAAAATGTTGGGATTACCGGAGGCTTGGGAACCTATTGTGATCCTTCCGATTGGATTCCCCGAAACAGAAAATGTGCCGGCTAAGAACCGCAAGGCAACTAACGAAATCGTTGCATATTTATGATGGGTTTTTCAAAAAAAATAGGAGCCATCTTCTGTGTGGCCGCATCGTTTGCAGGATGGTTCCTCTCTTGCAGGAATGACCATTGCGATGATTTGATGTATGCCCCTACCAATCTCTTTTTCTACTCTGAGGTTGACACTTCGGTTTTAGTGAAACCTTATAACTTGTTTATGCAAGGCGTGGGGACGGATTCTTTGATTATGATCGATAATGACGAGATGGTCTCTATCTCCTTGGATAATGCGAAGGAGAGTTGCCAATTCGCCTTTGCGGTTACGAGTGAACACTCCCTTCGAGATACACTTTCCATTACAGATGATTCCTATCATTTGACGGGAGAGGGGCTAGACCGCACCTTCCCTAGTGTCCAGAATGTCGGTAACGCGTTTTTCTTTGAGTCGTTCGACAATGTCTGGGTATTGGATGAGAAGATTGATGATGAGACCTTTGTGGTGCTTCGCCCGGAAGTGGATACATTGGTCATGGAATATACGAATCTCTTGGAGTTCGTCTCTGCGGAGTGTGGCTGTTTGACCACCCATCGATTGAAGAGTGTGAAGTTTCTCCATAATGGTATCGGAACAGTTTCCGTTGTGGATTCCATCGTAACAAATTTGAGTGATGCGAAGAACATTAAGATATATTTGGAGAATTATTAGTCTCTCCCTATTGCTTTTGATCGCCCATCCATCCTTTGCGGAGCGGAGTGATAAGAAGACCGGAGAACGGCCCCAGGCTGTTTTTTACGGTTTCTATGTCGACTTGGATGTCTTGGACCCTATCATCCACATTTTCAACAAGGATCGTATGGGTTTGGACGCATCGTTGCAGGTGGATCTCTTCCATCGTTTGTATCCCTCCTTCACGATGGGATACCAACAATATGACGCTAGTGGGAAATATTCCTATCCGATTCCTTCCGATGACATTCTTTACAAGGTTCGCGGACTTTACTACAAGGTGGGTGTGACGGCCAATGTCTGGAAGAAGGATTATGGTAGAAAACTGAATCCTATCGCCTATATTGGCGCCAACTTCGGTTGGTCACCCCATTTTGACTCGGAATTGAGTGGCTATCCCATGGATAACCAATTCTGGAATGGGGGAGCGGATAATACGAATTTCTCATTGGATTATGGAAAAAATAAAGCCCGTTGGCTTGAAATCGCCCTTGGACTAAAGGCACCTATCGCGGGTATGTTCTGCTTGGGTGCGGAGGCGATGTTCAAACCGCTTTTGAAAATTGACGCGGTGGAGGGCGATGGATTCGTGGTCCACCATTCCTATGCCCCTGGTTATGGTAGCCAGAAGAATGGTAAGTGGGGCTTCCGTTATACGTTGAGCTATTATTTCTCCTTCTTTAATGGAGAGACCAAAGAGGTGGAAGGTTATTGATCTATGACCAAGTTTTTCTCCATATTGATGCTGTTTTCGGCGCTATTGGCCGTACTATGCGGATGTTTAAGTTGCGAGTGGATGCTCATTCCTTGGGGAATTTGCGCCATGGCATTCGCTGTTGCTACGCCTATTGGGATGCGTAAGGAGATGAAGTGGCTGGAACAGCAGGAAGATGCTGAGACGGTTGTGGAGAATCGTGAAATGGCGGATAGGGTAGATGAGGCTCAACTAAAATGTACGCTTGGTATGAATGCTTTGTTGGGTCTAGGACTATTCTTGACTACCTTTTCAGCCATATGCGCCGTTATCTCGCTAGATTTGAACTATTGGAGATTTGTGGGATATTTACTTGTTTCCGTATTTGTGGTTGCCTATCCCTTGCTTGTGAAATCCGGTAAAATGAAGCGTGAACAACCTCTTGGGCTGCTTCCGATTTGTGCGGCCGCCTATGCGCTGATAATGGCGTGGCTAACATTTTAGAAGTTGTTTGAAAAATCATGAAAAGATTCTTATTAGGCTTTTAACGGATCCTTTATGTCTGTTTAAATCATTTTCTGAGTCACAATCGAACCCCTTTGCTCCTGTCGGAACTAATTAAATATCCTAAAATTCTCTCCTGAAAATCTCCAATAAAATTTTAAAACAGCATCTAAACTACATCCTCTCATAACTTTATTTTTCCCGCCAAACATTGATACCGCAATGCTCCATCATTTCACTAGCAATGAAATTGAATGTGGTGTCGGTGAAGGGATAAAAGTAATGTAGTTCGAGTTCCGTCGAAAGTCCCTTGTCGTAACTTGGCCTTAAACTTTTCGGAAGTATTCCAATATTGTTCTGAATACTGACAACCATAATTTTTTTAGATTCAGTCTCTATGCTAACGGAGTCGAAATAATAAGTGCAGAGATAATCCTTGTCTTGAAAAGTTGTGTCGGAATGTGGAGCAAGGGACATTGTAACCTCTTTTTTTTCATATCCAGCCCCATACCAATGAAAAGAGAGATTTTCTGACGTGGCATTATCAATATGCCCGTAAGCAACAGCATACCAATCATCATCGGTCACAGAGTCGCCACAAGAAGCTAGACAACTAAAAATTAGCCCAATGATTAAATAACTGATCAATTCTTTCGTTTTCATGCGGATTATTCTTTGTTAATTTAACATTATACCTAAAATCTTCGTAAGACCTAGAATTTCTTAATGCGTTTTGAATTTGCGATAAAGTATATATTTTGCCGGAAGAAAGGAGAGCGGTTTCTTCGTTATCATCCTCTATAAAATATATCTCATCCAAAATTTCGTACTCTACTTGTGGTAACTCGTAATCAATTGGCACACATACATACTGAAAGGTAGGTGCGGAGTCTGGCAGCGACGGATCATGGTAGTTTCCTCCTCCTCTCACTATCTTTACGTCTAGTGGATGAGAATAAAGGATGAGGTTTGTGTCATTCTCCAACACTCGTAGTTCGTCCATATTCTTGGGTAGAAATCTCAAATAGAGATGCGTTGGTTCTATCCAAAAAATTTTACCGATAATCAGTGCAAGTTATTGAAACGTTTTTAGATGCGCAAGAACGTAAGCGAAAATACCCTCTCAGGGATATTGCAAATAAGAACAACATTAGGATGTGAACTTGAAGTGCTGCATAGGCGAGACGAATGTCCATCTAAATTTCAGGTGGTGTACAAGCGGTGGATTGTCGAGCGTTCTTTAGCTTGGTTGGAAAACTTCATAAGACTGGTCATCGATTACGAATTTCAATCGGAATCTACGGTCGCAATGACTCAAATGACCTTCTATTTCCTAATGCTTAACAAAATATTTCACTGAAATTTAAACAGCTTCTTAATGGAGCCATCCTGTTTTGTATAGTAAAACGACTAAGCAGCAAAGGGATAGAATGAGCCCTATGATCCTTTCTGTGCGTGTGTTTTTGTTGGGTTTTTCATTCGTCGCGATTGGGAGATATTCCTTGAATTCATCATTTGATAAATCCATTATCTCTGGCCTTTGGTCGAATTTAGATCGAAGATAATGGGTGGTAAATAGATAAGCGGTTAGAATGGTTATAGGGTAAAGAACTACGAACGCTATCTGACAGATCATGTCGCCATCGACATGCTGATTGTTTAGAAATAAGACAACATCAAGGATGACTAGTAATAGGAAAGTGATAACGGAGACTATTATACCGGCCTTTGTCTCTCTCTTCTTCTCTTCCTTAAAAATAGATGTGTATTGATTGACTTTTTTCACATATGCGACACCTTCTTCCATGGTTATTTCCCCTGAGGCTAATTTGGCTTGGATGATCTGGTCTCGTCTTAGGTCGGAAATATCGCCAATATCTTTTTTGCTGAAATATTCGACCGCATCGTGAATGTCATCTTTATTGGCTTTATAGTTGGATAGATTAATTACTTTTGTCAATGGGTTATTGTTATCATCACGGTATTTAATTTTCAGCGCGTCATAACTATCGTTTCTATTCTTTTTAGCCGGAACGTGTTCAATATAGGCGTAGTCGATTTGTTCCCAATCGATTGACTCTTTTTCATTGGGTTTTATACCTTTGGAGTCAATAGTCAAGGAGGAAGGATTCTCTTTGCCGAATGCTAAATAGAGGCATAGAAGGATAATGGGGATGATGGCAAGCAACCATAGCATATCCTTCCCGTTGGATTTAGGGAATTCCATAATACATAAGGCCGTGATTCCAGCGGCGATTAAGAATAGAAATATTCTGAAGAATATATTTGTTGTTTTTTCCGCTATAATAAGCGGTGTTCCTTCTTTCCACATCTTGCTTTGTATTTGCGATTGTTCTGTTTAATTTCCTCTGATGAGGGTAAAGTGCCCGTTGAATTGTCTGTCGATTTCAGGCACATTGATGATGTACCAATAATCTGTGGCTGGTAATGGCCTGCCATTGTAGGTGCCATCCCAACCCTCCGAATCTGATTTGAGTTGCACTAACTTTTTGCCAAATCTATCGTAGATTTGCACGGTCGCTTTCGGGAAGCGTTCAATGTTTTCAACTACCCAATTATGCTCCCCGGGTACGAAATATTCCGGTATGGCAATGTCGTAAATCGGTGTCTCCAGGATATAATGGGTGGAGCATCCGCCATCCGTTGAAACAATGATGTCGTAACTTTGTCCGTAGACCACATCTTCGATTCGGTTGGAGGTTGTCGCCCCTTTGCCATAATCAAAATAGACAGGGAAGGTGGCGGATTCCACCTCTAGCTCATAGGTGCCTAAACTGGTCTCTTCGCTGGATAATACAATGGGTGGAGTGGTGATTCTGACGGTGGCGGATGCCTCGCTGACACACTTTCCGTTCACAACGACCACTTTATAGTCTGTGTTGAATTTAGGCTTGACGATAAAAGTTTGTTGTGTGGATATCTCATTGGCGAAGTTGTCAGCTGAGGAGAACCACATCAGTTCACCCTCTCCTTTGTAGCCCTCCACCCGCATTCGGACGGAATCGCCCAAACAGATGGTCTTATCCTCTAAGGCGAGGTTGGATGGTTGGAATACGTGGATGGTGGTTTGCGCAGGGGTTGATACACAACCCGCTTTGGAAGTGGCGGAGACACGGTATAATTCCGTCTGTTCCGGTGAGAGGGTTATCTCCGCCATGCCTTTCTCTATGACGGTGTATTTACCTCCCTTCGCATCTCTCTTTTCCCAAACGATTTGTTCAGGGTCTGGATAGTCGGATAGCAAGGTGACGGTACCGCCGCCGCAAATTGAGTCGTCGGATAGGGTAATGCCCATCGGTGCGACGCTCTCCACGATGACGACTGTTGAGGCTTTGATTGATGCGCATTTCTCAGACACGCATTCGATGGTATATTCGGTTGAAAGGGTAGGTGTAACTTCTAATGAATGATTTCCTTCAGAGATTTTTACCCTCTCGTCATCATCGCTGTCACGTTTGTACCATGTGATTTTGTCGGGGATACCTGTGATGACCGCATTGATTTGCGCTTCGTCGCCCTCGCAGATGTTTTGTTTTTCAATCAAATCAATTTCAATTGGTTTTTCCACTTCTATGCGGATTTCGTTGGATGTTGCGCCTTCGCAATAATTACCTGCCGCCGCCACCGCTTGGAAGGTGGCACTCTCCGTCATGCTTACGGTTAGTGATGTCTGGGTTCCTCCGAGATTGGTAGCCTCATTCTTGTCGTTGGTCATTGTCCAACTGAATTCCAACGGATGGTTGGCCGTCAGCTCAAGAGTGGCCTCCTCTCCGGCGCAAAGGGTTTGTTCCGCGCATGAGATGGATAAGATAGGTTGGGGTTGGACCTCCACTTGATATTCTTTGGAAACTGAAGGGCATTGCTCTCCTTTGATCGTGAGCGTATAGAGGCTCTCTTTCTTTGGTGATACGGTGATGGTTGAGGTTTGGTCAGGGAGCTTCGCTCCGTCACATTCCCAAATGATGGTGTTGAGTGGCCCCAATTCAGCTTCAAAAGAGAGTTCCGTGGTATTGCCTTCGCAGATGCCTGTGGATACTTGCTTGGAATCCAGTTCGACCTTTCGTTCCACAGCCACCTTGACAAGGTTGGAATAACCTGTTTTGCATCTTCCTTCATTCTCTGATTCAAGTCTGAAATAGAGGATGTCTCCACCTTCCGTTTCGAAGGTTTGGGATGTGGTGAGCGCTTGCGAGAAGTTCTCCCATCGCTTGCTGTCGGTAGAGACTTGCCAGCTTACCTTCTTCGTCTCTCCGAGTTCTGCGGATAGGTGGATGGAACTGCCTTCGCATACGATTTTTTCTTGCGTTTCCAAGGTGAGTGTGGATGGATTATCCACCACTACCTCCCATGTCTGTGTAAAGGTCGGACAGGCCTCGGATTCTGCCGTGAAGGTATAACTGCTATTCTCTGTAGGAGCATCCGTTGTGGATAGTTCATCTCCGATAGAGAGCCCGTTCCTCGTCCAGTTGATGCTTTTCGCTGTGGCTCCACTGCTCGTCGCGGTTAATGCGACCTCTTCTCCTGCGCAGATCGATGCGGGGAGTTCCGTTATCTCAAAGTTCAACGGCTTCACAACTGATACTTCTACCGTATCGGAGTAGCTGATGCCGCAAGTGCCGTTGTCAGCCGCCAATCTAAAGTAATACTTCTCCGCATCGCTTGGTTGGAACGTTTGGGAAGGGGAAGCCTCTTCCGCAAAAGTGGTGAAAGATTTTCCGTCGGTGGAGGATTGCCATTGTAAATGGCTGATGTCTTTATTCTCTGTGGATAATAGGATCTTCTCCTCTTGGCAGACAACCGTTTCCCCTGTGGTTAGAATCAACTGGGTTGGATTACTGATTGTAACCTCGAAGCTTTCGGAGAATGTTGGACATGCGTCTGATTGGGCTTTGAATTGGTAGGTGCAACTTTCAGTCGGTTGGTCTGTTGCGTTAAGATTTTCGTTGATGACATGATCGTCTTTGCTCCATTGCATGGAGGTGGCATCTCCACCTAGGGAAGTGGCGGATAGCTCCACGTCTGTGCCTTCGCAGATAACGCTTGGTATGGTGTTGAATTCAAAGTTCAATTCTTTTTGTACGCTCACATAAACCTCTTTGGATTTCACCTTGCCGCAGATACCGTCGTCTGGGGTGGTGATGAAGTAGGAGCCGCTTTTTTGTGGTTGAAGCTTTAACTCATCGGTGGTCTCGTTATTGATGATTTCATCTCCGCTCGCCTCCTCGGATCGGAAGTGCCAGATTAGTTTTTCCGCATGTTCCGTCGTTGCGGTTAAAACTAGGTCTCCGTTCTCGCAGATCTCTCTCTTGTTGGCTTCCAACGTCAGTTGAGGCGTGGTCACTACATGGATGGCGAAATCGAATGAGACGGATGGACAATAGGTGCCTGTGACGGTATGGGTGAGGGTTGTATTCTCTGTGAATGTGTATTCCAACGAGAAGTCCTCTCCAATTTGCTCTCCGTTCTGTTCCCAAGTGGAGGTATGGGTCCTATAAAACTCTTTCCCATTGTCGGCGTTCTTGACGATGAAAAGGAACCCTTCTGTGGAGTCTTTGCATCCAGTCACTTCGTTTACGCCCCAAACAGGATTGTAATATTCCTCCACGTGAATGGTTAAATCAACTTCAGGAGCGAAGCAATAGCCGTTGTTGGCACTCAAGGTCACGATTTGGGCTCTCTTCACATTGGAGATTTTCGCCTCACCCATTGGGTGGGAGGCTCCGTTCCAAATGTATTCGGTAGGGGTTGAGCCCTTCTCTTTGAACTGCGCCTTGAGAAGGAGATCGGATCCTTCGCAGATGGTGGTGTCGATGGATAAAAGCTCCATCTTTTTATGGATGTTCAATCTGAATAGCACACTGTCCGATACACAGGTGTCGTTGTAGGCCAAGAAGAGGTAATCCGTAGAGTCTGTCTCGAAATCGGAGATGCTAAGGGCGCTCTCGTTGGCTTGTTCAATTGCCACCCACTTTTCACTATTGTATGCCTTAGAGAACCATTGCATCTTATCGATATTGACCTCGTCCAATTGTTCCACCTCGATGACGACAGGCTCTTCCCTGTCGCTGCAAATGGTTTGGAAGGTGTCTGACTTGAGCTCAAACTGAGGCGCTTTGCAAGGCTCCGTTTCGCATTCTATACCCACTAGGTTGGAGTATCCGAATACCAGACAAGGATCGTCCGGCAATCCGTTTTTAGCGGCTTGCTCGGCTGCGGCTTGTGTCTCTGCGAAAATCACACGGTATTCACATAGCTTCTTTTGACTGTTTTGGTGGGTGATGCTCTTTTCGTTTCCGGCGAATGTCCATGAGGCACCTCCGTCGGTACTTTTTTGCCATGCGAATCCATAGTTGGGATAAGTCCTCTTCCAGGATGCGTCGTCGCTGATGGAGAGTGTGTTGTTCTTTTCGTCGCATTCCTCTCCGCCCAAGTAGGCGATGGTTGGATGTCCATCAATTTGAATCTCTCCTTGAGGAGCGGTCTCTCCGCAAATGTAAACGGAGAAGTTGTCCAAGGCGATCTTTACGTTGTAGTTCTGTTTGGTCTTGTTTAAAATTTGAAGACGAATGTTCTCCTTGTTGTTTTGTGGCAAGGTGAAGGGAACGGAACATTGTACCCATTGACGTGAATTATCGTGGGTGATTTCCAAGGTGGTTTCTCCGATAATATCCCCCTTTTCTGTGACCACTCTTCCCAATAAGGTCTCGCCCGCCCATTCGTTTCTATCGAAAGCGAAGAAGGAGAAGCACATGCTTTTGCAAGGACATAGTTGGCCGGAAAGGACCTTTTCGTAGATGAGGTCTTTGTCGTCGTCGCCGGCGGATTTGTCCAATTTGGTGTAAATCATGGCACCGCCTGCCATTCCGGAGGCGTCGCTCATTTCATTCTCTTTGTCCCAACTGTTGTTTTTAAGGGCGGTGGCCGGATTGGATACGATTGCGTATTCGCCCATGCTGAGCGCATCAGTGTTACCGCTGTAGAAACTAAGTTTCACCTCTGGGGATGATTTTCTGGATTCTTCCCCTAGTAGGCCTAAATCGTCACGCCATAGGGTGCGGAGATTTTTGTTATAGGAGCAGTCCGGGGTAGGGGAAACACCTGCTAATGTGTTGGAGATGGAGTAGTAGCTGCAACCATCTTTCGGTCCGCCATGTTCCGCGATATAGAGCGCTTGTTCTTTCGCCTCCGATTCGGAAGCGGAGCCTGTGATGATCACACGATAGACCTCCTGCTCCTCTGCGGATACCTCGAATTGGGCGGATAGTTGGTTGATGCCGCTCACCTCCAATTCATTGCTCCATGTCAGTCCATCGTCCTTGGAACGCTGCCATAGGAAGTAGACATGGTCATAAACTTTTTCCCAACTTGTTAAAACCGATTCTGGCACCTCGAAGGAGGCATTGAAGATGCAACTTCCCGCAACTGCTGTGTTCTCGGACGAAATGGTGTTGGATGAGATGGTCGGGTCAATGATTGTCACATCGTCGTTGCGGTAGAGGGAGATGTCATCGATGACGAAGTCGTTAAATCCGCTTCCCCAGTTTGTGACTTGCAATTGTAATCTGTCTCCATTATTGACTGTGAAGGGTTTGGTGGCATATTCTGTCCACTCTCTTTGTGCTGTCGCGTCAGCGCGTCCTCCCTTCGAATCGCCCCAACCGTCAAATTGCCAGAAGGGGATGTCTCCTGTTTGGATGGATTCAACTATGTCTCCCGTGTTGGTGTTCACCACTTTCAACTCCAAATTCGCGTTACCGCCATTTTCGTTGTAGGTGGTGACGCTGGAGGCATAAATGACGAATTTATATTCGCGGCTATCGCATAGATCGAATTCAATCTCTTGTTGGTAGATGGGAAGTCCGGTTCCCACTTCGGAGTTGACGATCATCATGGCGCCGTTCTTGTTGCCGGTGTGGTCTCTTCCTCCCACAAAGTGACCTCCGTCCTGCAACGGTGATCCATTTTTGTCTTTGCAGCTGGAGAATCTTTGATAGGCCCAACGGGTACTGTTGGCGATGCCATATTGTCCATCATCGATGTAACCGCACTCTCCGATAAATTCTCCCTTTTCGTGATAGTCGATGACACCCATGTTGTTGCGGTGCTCTATGGATTCGTAAGCGGCGAAGGAGTGTCTGGGTACAGTCATGCTGGCGTTAGGGAAGTCTTTGATGACCGTATCTTCCGCAACGCCGAAATCCTCTCTCCAAATTAAGTTCCAATTCTGGGCTTGAAGATTGAAACAATAAAACATGATCCCCAATAAGATCCAAATCTTTGATCGCATAGTTATATTATCTCTTGTGTGTCGCTTATTGCCCACTGGAAAATAAGGCTACCACGTTTGTGTTTTTTGGCGAATAACTTATTCAACCTGTTGTTTTACAATAGTGTCCGTGTTTTCATTAATACACTGCTAAATAACGATTTTTTTTTGGATTTTGCAAGTTGAACTGTTCTGTTCGCATAATTATGTGTGTTGTTTAAAATTCAAACGGAGTCCTAAAATTTGCGAGGAACGGCCATTTTGCTTTTCTTTGTATGAGAAAACAAATGATACCATGAAAGAGAAGCAAATAATCATGACAGTCACCAATAATTTGGAGTCGGACCAACGGGTACATCGTGTGGCGTCTTGGTTCCACGAGAATGGTTGGCAAGTAACTGTGGTCGGTTCGCAAAACCAGCCTTGTCACGATTATCAGCAACCCTATGCCACCAAGCGTCTGCCGGTGTGGTTCAAAAAAGGTCCTCTCTTTTATGCGGAGATTAACATTCGCTTATTCTTCTACCTTTTGCGCCATGCGGGCGGCCGTATTTGGTCCAATGATACTGATACTATTTTGGCTGGGTTCATGGCCAGTAAAATAAAACGTAAACACTTTACGGTAGATCTTCACGAACTCTTCCCAGAGGTTCCTGAGGTGGCTTGCCGTCCTTTCGTGAAGAGCGTATGGACAAAATTGGAGGATTGGATTCTTCCTCGTGTCAAGGAGTGTTATACCGTCTGTCAATCCATTGCCGATTATTATCACAACCGTTATGGCATAGCGGTGAAGGTCTTGCGGAATATGCCTTTCAAACGTGCCTATTCAGGCAAGAGCGGCAAATTGGATTTTGGCGGGAAGCGTATCATCCTTTACCAAGGTGCGGTCAATGAGGGACGTGGTATCGAGTGGATCATGGATGCGATGCCCTATGTGGAGAATGCGGTATTTGTCGTAATTGGCAAGGGTGATTTGTACGATATGCTCCGTGACAAATGTGAGCAAGACCATTTAGGTGATCGGGTGAAGTTTTTAGGACACATCCCTTTTGCGGAGTTATCCGCCTACACCAATGACGCGGATTTAGGCGTTTGCCTATTGAAGGAGAAGGGGTTGAGTTACTATTATGCCTTGCCGAACCGTGTATTCGATTTTATGCAGGCGCATGTGCCGTTGTTGGCGACTGATTTTCCTGAAATCGCCCGTGTCTTGAATAGTGCCGGAACGGGTAGGGTCATCCGTGATTATGAGCCTGAGAAATTGGCTGCGGTAATCAATGAAATGCTCGGAGCTCCGATAGATCATGATCTATTTCATAGAGCCTCCGAGCAATATAATTGGGAGTCGGAACGTGAGGTGATTGATCTACACGTCTAACCGATTGTTTATTTTTTTGTCTCTCCCGTAATGGTAAGAACCGGTTTCTTTCCTTGTGCGTTGGAATATACCTTGATGGTCTTGTGGAAAGAACCGCTGACTTTACTGGTGTAGAATACATGCACAGAACCAGTATCGCCAGGCATGACGGGTTGTTTGGTCCAAGAAGGCTTCACACATCCGCACGAAGGAATAGCGTCCGTGACCACCAAAGGGGCATTGCCACTATTCTTAAATACGAAGACGTGCTCTGAGGTCTCTCCCAACACATTCTCCATGATGTATGATGTCTCTTTGAATTCTATCTTCGCTTTATCTGCGGCGTTCACCATTCCCAATGGTAGAATAGCCAATATGCCTATGATGATTCTTTTCATACTTGTTTAATTTGTATTATTCAAAATAATACTCTAAGATAAACATAATACCTGATATGATGAAGAGAATGGCCAAAAATCTACGGAACCACACTTCGTATCGTTGAACTTTCTGAAGAATACCTTGGGCGGAATTGAAGCCGTAGGCAAATAGCGCGGCGATGGCGATGAGCGGTAGGGTCGCGCCGATTGAAAAGAATATCGGAACCCAGTATCCATTATCTAAAACCATGGAGGAGGGAACGGCCACGCCGAAATAGAGCATCGCGCTGTAGGGACAAAAGGCGAATGCCAGGATAAGCCCCATGGTGAAGGCTTTTCGGCAACTGATATTACCTAGCCATTGGTCGAAAAGTCCCATGCATTTCTCTTCCAACCCATGTATGTGGATAATATCTAGCATCAAGATACCGATTAAGATGAAAATGGGGCCGATGAGCATTCCGAAGTAGTGATGGAAACGGTCGTCTATCTCTATCTCCCGCGCGAAGGCGAACAGAATAAGGCCTAGTCCCATATAGGCGACAGCGCGTCCTAGCGAATAACAGACACCACGAAGGAAAGCGGTGTGTAGACCATCTCTTTTGGCGGACATCGCGGTGAATGCTGTGATGTTGGTGGCCATGGTGCAGGGGCATAACGCCACGATGATACCCAACAGAATGGAGGCTCCAAGATAATGCTCCTGATGGAGTAGGTTGTTTAGGTAATCCTGATGGAGTAGGTTGGTTATGTAATCCATAATTATTTGTCTAGTCTTTTTCTAAGGATATCGCCTAACGTGAGCCGCTCTTTGTCTATTTTTACAATAGTGCCTTCCGGATCGATTAGGATGCCGTAAGGAATTTTGTTGACGCGGTAACGTTTGGTGACGGGACTTGCCCAATATAGTAAATCACAAGCTTGTTTCCAGGGCAATTCGGGTGTCTTGCATGCGAACTCGTGCCATTGCTCCTCGTTGGTGTCTAGGGAGATGGATAGGATCTCTAACCCTTTGGCATGGTATTGTTGGTAAATATCCCTAAGCGCTTCGTTCCTTCCGTCCGTCTCTTTACACCAGGAGGCTCCGAAGTCTAGGTATAGATATTTCCCTTGGAAATCGTGGAGGGAAATGGTTTCCCCTTCTGTAGTTGGTATCTCGAAATCCGGAGCGGTCGCACCCTCTTTGAAGTTTTGGGAGAGGATCAGCTCGTCGTTCAGATATTTGATATATTGGGAACCTCCAATGGCTGGATGGAACTGGTTGATGATCGGTTCCAGCTTGGAGATGTTGAATGTCTCAGTTAGTGAGCAGACAAAATAGGCCGCACCTACGGATGTAGGGTTGCTGGTCACGAAATTTTTTGTGATCAACAGCAAAGAATCGGGGAGTTGTTCGTAGTTGGCTTTTAGATTTTTGATGAGTGCCTTGTCGCCTTTCTTTTGGGCGTTGGTCATTTTCACAAGGACGGAATTCCGTTTGTTGTTCACCTCCTTGTATTTCTCTGTCAATAGGTTCAAATCCGCTTGCGCGTTGGAACCTGTTATGACAATGTCGTCAGGGTATAATACGGAGCCCGATATTTTGATGTCGTTGTTCTCCACAAAAACATTAAAGGGACGGCTATTGCCGATTTTGATGAAACGCATGGTCGGAAAATCGACATGTCCTTTGAAACTGAATGCGCCACCTCGTATGGCGGTACTGTCGATGATTTCCCATTGTCCGATTGGATTCATCTCCATCAAGTAGGCGTAATGCGCATTCACACATCGTAGATTGCCTTGGATGTGGTAACGCTCGTTCTTTCCGCAGGATGCGAAAAGTAGAACCATTAATATGAAGGAGATGTATTTACGCACGTTTTATCTAATGAATTTAAAAAAAACGATAGGGAAGGAGAGTCCAACCCTATCGCTTTCTTGTATTATTTAGCTTCAAAAAGCCTATTATTTGATCTCACCGATCAAGTTTACAACGAAGTTGCTACGGTTAGGGTCGTTGGTGATCAAAGTCAAACGTTGAGTGAACTTACCAGCTTGAAGATTGTCTGCGTTAACCTTCACGATGATTGAGCCCTCTTTCTCTGCCTTGATTGGCTTGCTAGGGATGGTTACGGTGAAGCCCTTAGCGTCGCAGTTAGCTGCGCGTACGATCAAGTTGTTCTTACCGTTGTTCTTTACGTTGAACTTGAAAGTCTTGGTTGATCCAGCCTTGATCTCGCCCAAAGATACGGTGTTACCTACTTGCATGACAGGAGCTTCTGCCTTGTCGGTTGGAGTCATTTGAGAGAAATCCTCAGCTACGTTTCCATAAAGGGTAACGTCGAAGTTAGAAGCAGTTCCGTTTGCCTTTACCTTGATGGTCTTCTTGAAAGAACCCCATACATTTGAATCCTTGGTGTCAGCGGTCAATCTGATGTTGCTGCGCTCACCTGGCTTCAAAGTCTCATTGTCGCACTTGATGGTAATGAACTTAGGAACATTGTCGAACGCAACCTTGATATCCTCTTTACCGTTGTTGATGATTTCGATGTTCTCCTCTCTTGACTTGTTAGGGAACATAACGGTGTTGAAGTATACGTTCTTCTTCATCAAACGAAGACCGTTCACCTCGAATGGATACTTGTCCTCGACCTTTTGAGCCTTAGGGATAACCTCACCCTTGATGGTCAATCTCTTCTCACCGGCGTTAGAGGTAACGGTGATGGTCTTAGTAAATGAACCTGGACGGCCGCTAGCGTTGTAAGTAGCCTTTACGATACCGGTCTCGCCTGGCTTAACAGGCTCTTTGGTCCAGTCTGGAGTGGTACAACCGCAAGATGCCTTCACTTTTTGAAGCACCAAGTCAGCCTTACCTGTGTTCTTGAATTCGAATGTGCAGGTTACCTTTCCATTCTCCTCTGGGAAAGTACCGAAGTCGTGGGAGATGGTCTCGAAATAGATTTCAGGAGCATCCTCCGCAAACGCTGCCGCAAAACCTGCGAACAAAGCGATCATAGAAAACAATAATTTTTTCATTTCGTTCTATTTTAATTTAACATTTTTCCAATTTCGTTTCTCCTTACGGAAACATTGCGAATGCAAAATTATAAAATTTGGGAAATAAAGATACCTTTCGCCATAATAATTCCTTAAATAATCTAAAAAGAACTCCTCTATAGCGCTATGTTTTTCAGCTATGTTATCTATTATAGGAGCGGATTTGGTAAATTTGTGGCGTATAAAAGTGTAATCAGATGAAGAGAGTCGTTTTTTCGCTCGTTTTTTTTGCCATGACATTGGGAGCCATGGCTCAATCTTTGGATAAATGGGTGGTGAGTTCCCCTGTCGATTTTGAGACTACGTTGAGTGGTAGTTATGCCGAGATGAGAAGGAACCATTTCCATGGCGGTTTGGATTTCAGAACCAATGGGGAGGAGAACAAACCGATTTACGCAGTGGCCGATGGTTATGTTTCCCATATCTCCATCAACCGTGCCAGCTATGGTAAGTGCGCGATGATCAGACATGCCAATGGATACACTACCTTGTATGCCCATCTGAATGGATTCGTTCCCCGTTTGGATTCTATCGTGAAGGCGAAACAATATGGCGATAAGAAGTACGAGGTGGAGATTGATTTGGAACCGAATGATTTTGTGGTGAAGAAGGGCGAAAAATTCGCTATTTCAGGAAACACGGGTTCTTCCGGCGGTCCTCATTTGCACTTTGAGGTGCGCCGTACCGAAGATCAGGCGCTACAAAATCCTTTCCTTTTGAATAAATATTTTGGTATCAAGGATGATAAGAAGCCTCGTATCGATGGGGTGAAGATTTACGGATTGGATGGAGAGGGCCGTGTCAATAATATGGAGGAGGCCCGTTACATTGTCATTATGAACAAAGCCCGCCAACGAGTTTTGAAGGGTGGACAAAATATCACCGCATGGGGAAAGATCGGTTTTGCGGTCAAGGCGGTGGACCATATGTCCCTTACCTCTTTCCGTTATACGCCTAGACGTTTGAAACTCTATGTGGATGATGTGATGATTTCCGATGTCCATATCAATGATATCAAGTTCTCGGATACCAGAGCCTTGAATGGTTTCATCGATTATAAACAACAACTTGCCAATGGTGAGTTTTTCATGAAATCGTATAAGGAGAAGGATTTGCCTTTGAAGATCCATGGCGGATTGGCGGGCACCATTGTCATCGACAAGGAGAAGGATTATAAAGTGAGATATGTGGTGGTGGATGATTTTAACAACAGTGATGAGGTCTCTTTTGTGATCCATGGAAAGAAAACCACTTGGGACAAAACTAAATTGCCTGCGGATAGCCTTATCACGAGTGGCGCCGCCCATTTTATCGTGAAGGATAATTTCGCGATGCAGTTGCCGGAAGAGGCTTTGTATTATGATGTGCCGGAAAATTACAAGGAGATTAAAAATGAGAAGCCAGGCTTCTATTCGGATATTCATCAAATAGGAGATTGGGGCGCCGCTGTGCACCGTTATTGCGACCTCTCCATCCGCTTGACCAAAGATTCCTTGCGGGATAAATCGAAGTATTATATCGCCAAGGTGAATGACAATGGCCAAATCTTGGGTGCGGTTATTGGAAAGTACAACAATGGTTGTGTCGTGGGTAGCACCAATACCTTCGGAAAGTTCACGGTGGCGGCCGATACCATTCCTCCTAGCGTGGGTCCTGTACATACGAAGAATTTGCCAACCCAACCTTTCGTTAGGTTGAAAATCAATGATTTGCAATCAGGTATCGCCTCCTATGATGGTTACATCGATGGCAAATGGGTGTTGTTCGAGTTCGACTACAAGACTCGCTTGATTACCTTCTGGTTAGACGAGAAGGTGGTGAAGAAGAATAAAAACCATACGTTACGGGTTGTCGTAAAGGATAACTGCGGTAATGTCTCTGAATATAACTCTGAAATATATTGGTAATTATGAAGCATATTCTAAAAAGTGCGGTTCTTTTGTCGCTTTGGGTTTCAGCGACGAATCTTTGGGCAGGTACCAATGTGATGGTGGGCAAGTCCGCTTCAAAGGATGGTTCCACCTTTTGTACTTACTCCGCGGATTCCTACTATTTGTATGGCGAGTTGTCTTTCTATCCCGCCACTTTCAACGCGAAGTATATGCAGACCGATGTCTATGGTTGGGATACCCATAAGTACCAGGGCAAAATAGATGAGGTCTCTGAGACCTATGCGGTTCTGGGTAATATCAACGAACACCAAGTCTGCATCACCGAATCCACTTTTGGTGGACGTAAGGAGTTGCAGGATACGACAGGCGTTTTGGACTATGGTAACTTGATCTATATTACCTTGCAACGCTCCAAGACTGCTCAAGAGGCGATTCAGGTGATGAGTGACCTGGTCAACCACTATGGCTACTGCAGCACGGGAGAGACCTTCTCCATCGCCGATCCGAACGAGATTTGGATCATGGAGATGATAGGCAAGGGACCCGATATCAAGGGTGCTGTCTGGGTGGCGCTGAAAGTGCCTGATGATTGTATTTGCGCACATACCAACCACTCCCGCATCACCACATTCCCGTTGAACGATAGGGAAAACTGCCGCTATTCGAGGGATGTGATCTCCTTCGCGAAGGAGATGGGCTATTTCAATGGCAAAAACAAGGATTTTAATTTCTCCGAGGCCTATGATCCTATGTCGTTCAGCGCTAGACGTTTCTGCGACGCACGTGTGTGGAGTATCTACCGCAAGGTGAATCCTGAGATGGAGAAATACATTTCTTATGTCTTGGGTAAGTCCAATGAGCAGATGCCTTTGTGGGTGAAACCTGCGAACAAGGTCTCTTTGTTGGAGTTGAAGAATTTGATGCGTGACCACTTCGAGAACTCTCCGCTCGCTATGACGGAGGATGTGGGTTCCGAACCATTCGGTGCGGAGTACCGTTTTGAACCTCGTTTCTGGGAGGTGGATGGCAAGACCTATTTTAACGAGTCTCCGATCGCCAGTCCGAAGAATGCCTTCTCTTTTGTGGCGCAAATGCGTAGTTGGTTGCCGAATAAAATTGGAGGTGTGTTGTGGTTCGGTGTGGATGACGCCACCTTCACCGTTTATGTCCCTATCTATTGTGGAACCACCCAAGTGCCATCCTGTTTCCGTACCGGTAACGGAAGTTTGTTGGAGTTCTCTTGGGATGCCGCTTATTGGGTATTCAATTGGGTCTCTAATATGGCTTATGGCAAGTACAAATACATGGCACCTGATATCCGTCGTGTCCAAGCGGAGTTTGAGCAGAAGTTGGAGGACAACTTGGATGTGGTCGAGGAGGCTGCACAGTCGTTGTATAAGAAATCTCCAGATTATGCGAACCGTTTCTTGACAGAGTATTCAGAGAACCAAGCCGCCATCATGATGAAGCAATGGAAAGAATTGGGTGAGTTTTTGATGGTGAAATATGCTGACGGTAACATCAAACGTGAAAGGAAGGGTAGGTTCTTGGATAATGGTTGGGGTGTGCCGGAGGATATCCAAACGCCTGGTTATTCCAAGAGCTTTTACCAACGTATCATTGAAGAGACGGGTGATAAGTTTAAGGTGGATGAGGAAGTGAAATGATTGTGTAGGACGTTAGGGAAAAGCCTGATCGGAGATATCCATAGATCATTGGAGCGTATACAACACGCCCCTACGACGATATCATGACCGTGATGCGAATTTTTGAGGATGGAAATAAGTTTTGAAAAAAAATTATACCTTTGCAGAAATAGCGAAAATAAAATAATTCGAATTTAAAACTTGTGCAAGGCAAGAAGTCAGAAGCCTGTACATGTGTAAATATACATAGTGAAAAAAGCATTTTAGCTTAGATTCTTCTCCCTTTAAATTTGGCGATTTATAAGTAACTGAAGAAGTAAGTTAAAGTTGCTCACGTCTATGGCGTGGGCTTAACTTTACTTTCTTGCAGTTACAGGTTACGCCAAATACCTAGGGAGCGGGAAACGAGGTTAAGTTTCGCGCTTTTTTTTATGTCTGTATGGTATGTAACTCAATAGTAATTTTTAAGTATATGAAATGTAAAATTGTATTTTTCTTGTGTTGTGTTCTCTCTTTGAATGTAATGGCAAAGGGTAAGGGTGGCTTTCAAAATTTCATGAATGGTCTGAATGCTGTGAATCAAGCGTTGCAACAGCAGACAAACGCTAACAAAACGGTGGTCGGTTATGACACACTGTATCAAACTGTAAAGAAAAGAGTTCTGGTTGACACAAAATACACAGAAGAGGGCGGATCTAGTTATATGAAAGAGTTTCCTGTACATTCAAATTCTGTTACAGGAAATCCCAAAAGGTTTCAAACTGTAAAAATTCCTAAAAGTGTTGTTAATGGAATGACAGAAAAGAAGGTTGTGGCTATTTCTTATTGGGTTTCAGTCGATCAAGAGGCAAGTCAAAAGATGAAAAATATGGCTTTGAGCCTTGCTAATGCAGGAGTGAAAACATACATGACCATGAATGGTTTAGGCGCTTTCGCGGGGATGTCCGATGCTGTTGTTTCGGCAAAAAAAGGATCAAAAGAGGATATATATTTTAAGGTTGTTAAAAGTGAAACGGAAGCTCAAAAATGGTTCGAAAATGAAAAGGGAAGTTATGCGGTAGGTATGCAACCCATTTATTCGGATTCGGATTTAATACAAGATTTGGAGAATAAGGATACTGTGTGTTTTTGCTTCTTTAATAACAATTTATATTTCAAGGTTAACGTAGCCATAGCTTATTCGTTTATTTATGAAATCAATACTTATGAAGAACAATTGGTTCGAGAAATAATGGATGTTAGGCCGATTTATCAGTGATGTCTAATTAATAAATAATAGAAAGCATGAATAGATTTATTTTTTTATTGGCATGTTTAGCGTCAACTGTTTTGACAATGGCGCAAGGTTGTGATAGTAGATTGGCAAATGTTTACCGTCACAATGGGTTACTTATCTTTACGGATTGTGAACCTATAAATGAGTATGAAGTTGTAGAGCATGAGAGAAGTGCACTTTCTTGGTCTGGTCAATATTCTGAAATAAAGAACAAGTTGACAAGAAGAGCGTTACGAGATTATCCAAGTGCTGATGGCATAATCCTTTCCATGGTTGAGGGTCATGTTGATAGAGCTGTTGTCATAAAATTTAAAGATAGCGAGAAAGACAATTCGCTTGCAAGAGTATACAGAACTAATGGTGTCCTTACTTTTACAGATTGTGACCCTCTTTGTGATTTTAATGTTACAGCGCGTTCAAAATCTATTATGGGTATATCTGGTCAATATACTCATGTCAAAAATAAACTTATAAGGAAATTGGTGAAGGTTAATCCCCTTGTTGACGGAGTGCTTCTGACCTTCGCTAATGGAGGTGTTGATCGTGCTGTTGGTATTAATTTTAAATAGTAATGTATATGAAAAAACTTTTATTCTTTTGTGTATTATTATCCATGTTGATGATGACGGTCTTCTCATCTTGTAAAAAGGAAGAAGATGTAGATGAGTCGTACGAAATACAAGTCTCCGTAGAGAATCATAGACAGGATGTTGTCTATTTGTATATTGATGGCAGTTTCAAGGATATGATTGTTGGTGGTCATACTTGGAATGGGTTGTATAAAACTAAAGATGGAGATTCCGTGAAGTTTGAGATTCGTAATAGTAGTGGAGAAGTGCTGCATTCTAAGAGTGTTAGGAAAGGAGAAACTTACAATGCTGTCTTAAACACAGAGGGTTCTAATTCTGACTCGAATTCGGAATCTACAGAGGGCACAGATTCTATCGATCCTAAGAATGAGTGGACTTTGCCTATTGAAATTAAGAACAATACATCCTCTTCTGTGTATGTTTTTATCAATGGGAAAGCAGAAGAACTGATTAAGGCGGATAATACATGGAAAGTTTCGTATACCATAACAAACCAAAACAGTGTTACTGTCGAAGTGAGAGATGCAAACGCAAAACTTTTGCTCTCTAAAACCGTTTCAAAGGGTAACTCATTAGTGACGACGGTTGCACCTACGTTTACCATAACGAAGATTGTTTTGACAAAATGGAACTCAGGAAACTGGCTTGATAATCCAGATCCATGGTTTGAAGTATTGGTTAATGGATCTTCTGTGGGTAGGACTAGTTATCTTTCTGACCGTACGGATGGTGAACTTTGCACATGGTCTAATTTGAGTATAAAAATCAGTAACATCTATTCCAAGGTGACACTTGATTTGTATGATTACAATTTGGGATATTCATCCGTTGGCTCTTCTTATATTGGAGGAATAGTCGCTAGCGATTTCAGTGTATATAGGGGGATGTCTTCTTTTGAATGGAAAACATCTTCAATGGCATTTACAATTTACGGAACTTGGAATTGATATGAACTCCTGACGAATTTCTGTTGAGGTGTGCCCATTCGGCACACCTTTTTTTTGCCCTAAACTACGCAACTAGTTCGGTTTCGGCCGTAGGGGTACCCCTTGTGGGTACCCGTGGTGAAGAATGAGATAATCAATATTGTGGGTACCCGCGGTGATGTGTGATTTTTTTTTGCGGGCGGCCACAAGGGCACGCCCCTACAACGGTATCGTGACCGTGGGTGCGAATGTTTGGCTTCGGCCCGCTCATCCAACGATTCCGCCCCCTGAGCAGAGTCGAGGGGCAGTCGGTTGGTCGATGGCAAAAAAAACGAGGCTCGCGCATTAGATGTGAGCCTCGTTTCTCTTTTATTCAATGTGTCTCTATAGTTTTACAATGTTTTCCAAAGGTATTTTCGTGATCTCTGCAATCTTTTCGTTGGAAAACCCTACTTGACGAAGGTTGGCAACAATTTGTTGGACTTTGGTTTCTCCTTCTGCCCGACCTTGTATAATACCTTGTTCAATGCCTTGTTTTATGCCATCTTCCACACCTCGCATGTACCCATGCTCCTCCATGTCGATTTCGTCCTCTAAACGTTTCATACTGGATTCGTATTGGTAAAACTCTTCGTCGGTGAGCGCAGCCACCTTTGCCTTTTCAATCAAACGAAGCAATCCTTCGTCAGCGCGCTCATATACGGATGGGTCTATATTTTCCATATTGCCTAAGTTTTTGAAGGTTTCGATCCAGAGATTTTTCAGACTGTTATTGTTCCTATCCCATTGGAATTTAGGCAAAGATACAAAATATTTTCGTTGCCGATCCCAAAATTCTTTGCCTGTGTCGAGGTCGCATTCTCCGGTTCTGGTGATAACTGTTTCCAGTTCCTCCATTTTCTCTCCCATGATGAAGATTCCTATTACCCGTGGTATGTCGCTCTTCATCTTCTCCCATTTGAGGCCTCTGGATATGTGTTTTTGTATGAGACTTTGGATGTAATAATTGGCTCTGGTCTTGAAGAATTTCTGGGAGGAGTTCTGCATCTCGATTAGGATTGTGTCTCCCATTTGGGTTGTGCAGTGCAGGTCAAACGTGACGCCTCTTTGTCTTTTGTTCGGGCGAGGCATTTCCACATTTTCGAATTTCACACTTGTTATTTTGTCGAAATCACCGTCCAAGATGGCGTTTAGGAAGGATTTCATGATGACTTCGTCGTTCATGCAATATTTGAAGCCGAAGTCACAGCGTAAGTCTATATACTTAGCCATTTTTTGTAAATAATTTAAAAGTTAAACAGATAGAATTCTTGCAAAACAAGCGATTCTGGGTGCAAAGATATAAAATATATTCACGTATTAAATACACGAATTATCCTTGAGATCATGTCATGTGTTTGACTTCAGCTTTGATCATCCAACGATTCCGCCCCCTGAGCAGAGTCGAGGGGGCTATTATATCTTCTTC
>JAKSKY010000022.1 GCA_024401515.1 Paludibacteraceae bacterium
TGTACCGTAAACCCTTCCCGAACCGTTTCTTGGCGACTTTTACCCGTTTCTTGGGCGAAAACATATTTCATCCATATTGCCGCGACTTGGTGGAGCGTGCTTTTGTATCCTTCTTCGAAAGGAATATCCTTCAATATGATTCTTCCGTGAAAAAAATTGGCTTTGTCGGATCGGTCGCTTTCCATTTTTCGGAGATTCTGCAAATGGTAGCGCAAAGGTGTGGTTATCAGGTGAGTGTGATCACGCAACGTCCGATGGACGAGTTGGTGAAATACCACAGCGAACTGATAAGTTAAATTCGACTGGAAAATGTTGAATTTTTTTAGAAGAAAATACATGGAAAATGCTGTGTGTCAATTGAATATGACTTATATGATTTAACATACAAGAAATCATAGGACTTTAAAACCAGAATGGAAGAAGCCGTTAAAACATTTTTTAACTCGAAAGTTAGCAACAGTGCGAGAATTAGAGTTAATTTCACTGATCATCCAGAAGACTATTGTGAAAGTGATGTGAATTGTACTTTGTTTTTACTTTATGGTCGATAATAAAGTTATGAAGTTAAGGGCTTTGTCTTTGCTATTATTTTTGCTGCATTGGTCTATTGTTTGTTCAAATAACAGTAGAGTATGTGGAAATGATTCTATTTTGGATCTCTCTGAAATAAAAAAAATTGAATACTTTTCTTATGTTGGGCGTGATGATATTAAGCATATAATTTTTTCTGATTCTTTAAAGGAAATAGGGCAGTTCGCATTCCATAAATGCTATAATTTAGATGATGTCAAGCTTCCTGATGGTTGTGAGATTATTCAACCTAGTGCGTTTAGAGGCTGTGTGTCGATGAAAACAATTCAGATACCATCGTCAGTGAGTTTTATTGGTGTAGACGCCATTCCTCTTGATGCCGTTATGATCGTAGAGAAAAGATCAGAAGCTAAAAGATATGCAAAAGAAAATGATATTAGATTTGTATATAAAAAGAAATTTCCCATTTCTAATGATGAAATAGGCCCAATATTAAAAACATGTTGGAATCAACCTATACACTATTTTTATTCGAAAGAAAAATATGGAGAAGAATCTGACGAAGTTGGTATGTGTGGGGTAATAGCATGGGGGCAAATACTTTATCATCTTGGGTTAAATATATATGGTTCACAAAGATATTCATGCTCCTCAGAGGTGTTCTTTAGAGATATGGATCAGGAAATTGTTGATTTGAAATCTTTGCCAAGATATTTTAAAGGTAGTGAAATTTCATCTGCTTCGGAAGATTCTATTGGTGATTATAATTTATATAAATATTTAGAAAATGTCGCATTCGCTCTACGATACAAATGGAGAAATGAGAATTTTTCTTTTGAACAGCAACAAGTTATAGATAAACATACGCCGATCCACGTTAGGAGTTACAATTTATCAAAAAAAAACAAAACAGAAATTGAGAATATTATAAAAAATAGTTTAAGGAATAATAGACCTTTATATGCGGTTATTGAAAGCCTTGACCCAAGAACTGGATCTGATCATGCTGTTGTTATTGACGGAATCAGAATCGTAAAAGGGAAGACTGAAGTTCATTTAAATTTTGGATGGGGCGGAGATGATAACAGATGGACAGAATTATGTGTTCCTATTAGGGTAAACGAAAAACAGATTTCGGAGAAAGGCATCGTTTATATTGAAGAGGTAATACCTTTGTCAGAAGAAGAATTAAAAGAATGGAAACCATATAGGTGTGAATAAATATATTCTGAGTTTTTCAATTTCATATACCTATAACTCCTGGTTTTTGATTTAATATACAAGAAATTATATAACTTTAAAACGAAAATAGGACAACCTAACAAACTTGTAAGGCATAATGGTAAAGTGGAGTTCAATGATAGTCGATTAAAAAACGCCAAAGAGAAATTAAAAAGAATGATACGAGAAGAATTTGAAAAGATTTTCGGTGCAGAAGGTACGCAAATTGATTGTACTTGCTTTTATCGTAAAAATCACGCATACGATTTCACTTACCATTAAAAGGTATAGAACAGATTAACACACATGATTTTTCAGTCATTGGTGATATCATCGATGTTGAAGACGAAACATTGCCGCCATCATTAAAGAATGCGATAGACCCCAAAACAAAAGAGAATGTTGTATTAGTCTACAATATTGCTCAAAGAACAATATCTTTTACAACCCCAAGGCTGGTCTTGTAATTTATCCGTATGATAATGGAGGTGACTCATGGAGGAAATTGCTTAGACTTGTTGGTAAATTTATAGAAGGACTTATAGGCTCGTCAAGATAAACTTTTCTGATTATCCACAAAGTTACCCCAAGTGGTGTATAAATCAATTTGGGAAATAATTTCTTTAAAATTTAGTAGTTGTTTAACCTTACTTATGCCTTAGCGTCACGAAAGGTATGATCATCTCCTCGATGGAGATACCGCCGTGTTGGAAAGTGTCCTTGTAATAAGAGACGTAGTAGTTGTAGTTATTCGGATAGGCGAAGAAATCGTTGTTGCCTGCGAAGATATAGGTGGAGCTGACATTGATAATCGGTAGACCAATCTTTTCTGGTTGTTTGATGGCCATTACCTCTTTGGCATTGTAATCCAAATTTTTACCCACTTTATAACGTAGATTGGTGTTGGTGTTTTTATCACCCACCACTTTAATAGCCTTGTCGGCACGGATGGTTCCGTGGTCAGTGGTGATCATTACGCGGATGTCATGTTGCGCCAATGCCTTGAACAATTCCAGAATAGGGGAGTGTTGGAACCAAGACTTGGTGAGCGAACGGTAGGCTGCCTCGGTGGAGGCTAGTTCGCGGATCATCTTCGATTCGGTGCGCGCGTGTGACAACATATCCACAAAGTTGAAGACCGCCACATTGAGTTGGTTGTTCAGATATTGCGGAAGATCGGATACCAATTTCTCTCCTGCGGCGGGATCATTGATCTTGTGGTAGGAGAAGGTATATTTCTTTCTATAACGGTCAATCTGGGTCTGCAGCAACTCCTTCTCGTAGAGGTTCTTACCCTCCTCGTCCCCCTCCTCAATCCAATAGTCGGGGAACATCTTCTTGATCTGTGCGGGAAGCAATCCGGCGAAGATGGCGTTGCGGGCATATTGGGTGGCCGTAGGCAACATACTGCTGTACAACTCCTCGTTCTCCACCACGAAGTCATTGGACAATAGATCCTTGATGGCACGCCATTGGTCCAATCTGAAATTATCCAAGACAATAAGGAATACCTTCTCTCCTAGATCCAAGGTTGGGAAGATGCACTTTTTGAAGATTTCGTGGCTCATCATCGGATGCTCCGCACCCTGTTCAAACCATTTCTCGTAGTTGCGTTTGATGTATTTCACGAAGGTGGAGTTGGCCTCCTCCTTCTGCATGCGGAGTAGTTCCTGCATCTGGCTGTCGGCATTCTCCAACTGGATCTCCCAATAGACTAATTTTTTATAGACCTCCGCCCAATCTTCGAATCGGGAAGAGTCATTGATGAGCGCACCAATTTTAGCGAACTCGGAACGGTAGTCGTCAGTGGTGGTGGAGGAGATGATCTCGCTCTTGTTGATGTTCTTCTTGATGGAAAGAAGAATTTGGTTAGGATTGACAGGCTTGATCAGGTAGTCGGCGATCTTTTTGCCGATGGCCTGTTCCATCAAATTCTCCTCCTCGCTTTTGGTGATCATCACCACGGGTACGCTGGTGTCCTTCTCTTTGATGAGTGATAGAGCTTCCAATCCACTGAGTCCTGGCATATTTTCGTCCAGAAAGATGATGTCGAAGTGTTGTTCCTCGCAACATTGCACGGCGTCCTTTCCGTTGTTGACGCATGTCACTTCGTAGCCTTTCGATTCAAGGAAGAGCACGTGTGCCTTCAGCAAATCGATTTCGTCATCCGCCCAGAGGATCTTGTCTTTTTTCATATCACTATCGTTTTAGATATAAACGCTTGTATAGTTCCATGTACACGTCGATATTGCCGCTCTCCTTCAATACTTGGAGGTTATCTTTGGAGATGATGATGTTACGGTATGGCGTGTTGCCGAAAGATTGCTTGACACTGGCGCTCTTCACCACTTGGGTGAGATAGGAAACTCCTAATTCAGCGGAAGGGATCTCACCGACCTCAAAAATTTGTGGGAACTTCTTGGCTGAGGTGGCGTTGCTCTTCAAGTTGAGCAAAGCGTGTGCGCTTTGGTTGTACTCGTTGAGCGCACCAATGACCTTCGCCTCGTCCACTTTGCCTTGCATCAACACGACAAAATAGTGAGGAGCGGTAGGATCGTAGGTGTAAAGACCTTTGTATTTCTTCAACTCCTTTTTAGGTTCCTCTGCCTTTTGTGTAGGCTGCTCTGCTGGTGCAGTTTCCGCTGGAGCAGGAGTGGCTTGTGCCTCTGCTTTTTCCTCCTCTTGGGCAGGTGCGGTCTCTTCCTTCTTTGGCTCCTCCTTCACGGCCTCTTGTGTTGGGGTGGTCTCTGGTTTCGCCTCTTGCGCTTGTGGCTCTGCGGCAGGAACGGTTGTCTTCGCACCATTGAGGTCGTCGCCCTCCTTCACATCCAATTTTTGGGTGGCGGTCATCTCGTCTATTTTCTTCTGCTCATCCACCAACTCCACGGTGGCGCTGTTAGCGCGCTTACGTTTGCCTACGATCTCCTTTTTGAAGAAATCTTCGTAATCTTCAACGGTGAATTTTGTTCCGATGAGTTGAAGGTTCTCCGGCGTAATCAATAGGTATTTGTAGTCGCTTCCCTTTAGCAAGGATTGGATTTCCTTATCCTCGATGAATCCGTTGATATACCACATCGCCTCGTCGTAGTTGTCCAATCCGGAAACGTAGAGTATTCCCTTTTTGACATCCAAATCGAAATCCTTAACCAAGAATTTTGTGAAGTTGTAGCTGGCGGTGTAGAAGAGTAGTTTGTTCTTGTTCACCTTTGTGGTATCGGTAAGGAGCATGAAGATGTATGGGGAGTCGTAGCTTACGACAAATCCGTCTTGCAAGACGATACCGTTTTCTTCCGCCTCAGTTTTTTGAATCTCCTCTCGAAGAGCCATCAAACTACCGGTTGATGAACCTTGTTCAGGTGTGTTGCCTTGGTTGATAAGGGCCAAGATATCTTTCGCCATAGAGGAGACGTCGCTGCTTGGATAGCGCTCCAACAAATTATTCAAAGCTGCGGCGAATGTATCTTTGCTGGCGGTCTTTCCTATGCTTAAAGAGTTCAAAAGAAGGAATTTAGGCATGAGGGAAGAGACTGGATAATTCTTCTCCATAAAGGCGGTGTTCGCTTTTACAGTGTCGAAACTTCCCTTTAGGAAGGCAGCATAGGTTTGCTCGTAGAGGGAATCCTGAACGCTTTGCATCTTTTCCAGACTAGCCCTGAAGTCAGGTTGGGCTAGAATCTTCGCGTATTTGCTGTCAGCATATTGCGCGGTTAGTTTATCTCTGTATTGATCGGCGCGCGCCTTATCGCCTTGCTTCTCCGCTATGCGGTAGCAACAATAGTATCCGTCCGCCGCACGGGGATCTTGCGGATAGCGTCTCGCGAACTCCTCGAATGCCTCGTAAGCCTTCTCGTAATCGTTCAATTTTTCATCGTAGATGACGCCTAGATTGAAGAGCGCGTCCGCAAGTTGGGTATGGGCGGATGTCTTTTGGTCGTCGTTGAATGGAATCTGTCTAAGATAGTATTCAGGTCGCTTCGGATTAGCCTCGTTGCTGAGCGCTTGGTTCGCTCCTTCGCCCTCCTCCTCGGAAACTTGTCCTAAATCCATGGCGTCCATGTCCACCATATTGGACAACGACTCTTCGGAGAAGACTGTGATGGCTTTGTTTCGGCGGTTCCAGTTATCCTCCAATCTTCTTTGACCGAATTTTTTGCGGAACTCCAATTTACCTTTGTCGACCGTGCTCTTGACGTAGAAGTACCAGGTAGCTCCGTTGCCTCCTAGCGCACGTTTGTCCATAACAGCCATGTTGTCGATCTCCAATTCGAGTTTCTTTTGCTCCTCGTATTCCTTTTGACGACGCTCTCTTTCTCGCTTCTCCGCCTCGTTCACTTTGGCGATTTCACGACTGATGGCAGCTGTCAAATCCGCTTTGGATGCGGTGGATAGGATCAACAAACTATCTTGTAATTTGTATGTGTTGTAGTTTTGCACCAACTCGTCTAGAACGGATGCGAGACGTGACACGCGAAGGTAGTCGTCGTGTTTGTGGTCGATCAAAGAGGAGGCCTCGGAGAAGCATGGTTGAGCTTCCACATAGTCGGGGTGTTGGTAATATAGATCACCTAACGTGATGAGGGATTGCGCTTTCTCCCTGCCGTTACGAACGCTCTTCTCAATAGAGGTCTGGTAGTTTTCGATCGCTTGGGCGGTATCTTTTTTCGCTAAATAGATGTTACCGATCGCATAATAGATTTGGTCTAGATACTCTTCGTTGTTTTTGTTCTTGGCCATCTTCTTTAAACGGGCCACCATCGCCTCGCTGGATTGGTTGCCACCCACCACCTCAGTTTGTCTGATTTGCGCGTTGAAGGACATTTGGTAAGGAGGGTTGGATTTAAGCACCTTGTCATAGAGGTTGAATGCCTCTTCCTTCTCTCCTTGGAGCTGTTTGATTTGGGCCGCCACGAAATAGTATCGTGTGCGTTGAATTCTATCCTTCTCGTTCTCTGCCGCTTTCAACAAATATGGCAATGCCTCCTTGTATTCACGTTGGGAAACGAGTAGATCCGCCATCGTACCGTTGTACAAGTGCTGTGTTTTAGGATCCAACTCTTCCGGATCGATTCGTTTCAGGATTTCGTCCGCCTCATAGATCCAATCCATCTCCTTCATGGCGCGTGCCTTCCAGATGTTTGCTTCGGTCACCAACTTCGTATCTTGGGAGAAGTGTTTGGTCACATAGGTGAAGGTGGCTGATGCGGCAAGGTAGTCATTGGCGTAAAATTTGCATCTACCCATTAGCATCCAAACCTCATCCATATAGGAGTTGAACTCCTCTTGGTTGTAGAATTCGGCATAGGCCGGATCCCTCATCTTGTCGTATTTTTTCTTGGGTTTTTTTTGGATGGAACGCTCTTGAACCGCTAATTCGCACTTGCTGACGGCACGGTTCATGTCTCCTACCGCGGAACCCAGTGTGGATGGGTCGCTGACCGCAAAGACTGGAATGACGTGGGAGTAGTCGGGCGCAAACGCCTCTTCGATCCTTTTGTATCCTTTCTTGTAGGATTCGTTGGCGTTGTAGTAGACGTTGTATTTCGTGTTCAACGCTTGGTGCTTACGGTTGACCCATGTGTTTTTCTTGGTGTCACAACCCACTAATGTCAAAAGTGCCATTAGTCCAAGCAATAGATATGTACGTTTTGTCCTTAACATGCTGATCATTTCTCTATATATAACTGACGTTCGTGTGAAAAATTGTATGGACACACTCCGCCAAAAGGCAAAAATAGTGAAAATCTATGACTTATTGGTGATTTTTCCGCTTCTTAACAAAAAAAGAGGCGGATTGTTCATCCGCCTCTCTGATATCGCTTGGGTCGTTTAGTCTGGAGCCCCGGTTTTTAAAATCAAGGTGGTAGCCCCTAGTGTGATGATTTCACTGTCGCTCACGACTCTCTTCTCTTTCTTTTGTAGGATTTCATTCATGACGAAGGTGCCTACGAGACTATCGTAATCCTCTACCTTGTGGATGATTTTCCCATCCTTCTCCTCCACATGGATGATGCAGTGTTTGCGGTCCATGCTCATATCGCCTGTGTCGATCGGGGAGGTGACCACGGTGCCGGGACAACGGCGGCCGAACATGTTCTCTCCCAATTGAAGCGGAATGATCTGCTTTTCGCAGAACACATTCTCCACAACGATGACGCAACCGTATGTGTAGTCATTCTCCTCCTTCTTCTCCTCCTTGGATTTGAAGCGGACGCTGAAATTCTTTCCGCAGTTGTCGCAGTGGATGATCAGGGATGATCCTGGTTCAATACGGCTCTCCTCGAAACGGATGAATTGTTCGCATTTGGGGCATCTGATCTTTCTCATGTCTGTCGTGTCTTATTTTCCGCAAAGGTATGAAATGTGGAGGAATAGTACAAATGTGGATGGATATGCCTGTTTTTCTGTACTCAGGTGGTGAAGGACGATGGCCGTTGCTACGGTATCGCTTGTGATGAGAAGTACATTCTTGTGAGCGAGTATGGTAAGGAGGGTGCCGATGTCGAGCTGGTCGTGTTATTGAGAAGATAATTTGGTAACATGGGTGAAATTCCTCGGAAGGACAAATGCGAATTTTGTAAAACAAACAGCCCTGGAAGAGAAATCTCCCAGGGCTCTCTATTATAGTGAACCTCACTTACGCTTTCTTGGCGGTCTTGGTAGAGGTACTCTTCTTTGTTGTTGTTTTCTTCGCTACGGCAGTTGTGCTCTTAGAGGCTGCTTTGCAGGCTTTGCTCTCCGCGGCGAATCCTTTGCTCTTCTCCTCCTCCAATTGAGCGATGATTTTGCCTTGTGCGTCGATGGTCTTCATGAGTGAGTTCAACTCCTCGACATCCACACCCTCCGGGAATTTCTCGCGGACGCGGATCATAAAGTCGCTCAAGACGTTCATGTAGTTGGTGAAGGCCTCGAACGGCGTCTCGTATGGACTGAAGTGGTTGGAGCCACCTGAGAAGTGCTTCGTACTCATGTAGTAGAAGTGGTCGCAAGATTGAAGATAGTTCCAGTCTTGTAGAATCTTACGCTCTGAACATAGACGAACTTTGTCGCGGATGCTGTATAGTTTGTCGTATGCGGAACGTTGCAATTCGTTACCTAGCCAAGCGGATGTGTTGCGCTCCTCGTCCGCCCATGAGATGGTGTAAGGAACGTGGATTTGGTCGATTGGTTTCTTCTTGCTGAAGAGGTTGGAAGGAGTCTCGAAATTGATGCCTGCCTTCTCCGCCATGCGTGGCAATGCCTTCAAGAATTCGAAGATACCAGTCTCCTTGCATTGGATTTCACCGAATGTCTCGTAACCCATGAAGAGGTTGATGACATCCTCGTCCTTAGGACAGGCGGAGATCCAATCCATCAATTTGTCCGCGGTCAAAGGGAATTGATCCCAACTCCAATCTGAGAAGCGGAAAGTGATATCGTCGCTAAGCTTCGAGTTCTTCAAAAGTAATTTGAGTCTTGGGTTGCTGGCGCAGCAATATACGTAGTTCGGACTCTTCCATCCGAGGACGTGTTTCGCACCCTCTGTGATCATGCCTTTGAAACCCATATTAGCCACTCTTCTGCCGATTTCATCGGAGTAGAGCAATTCGGTGTTTCTGAAAGTGGTTGGCTTGTAGCCGAATAGACTTTGGATCTTGCTGGCATGTTGTTTCACTTGCACCTCAAATTCGTCGTTCTCCTCCTCCAAGCTGGCGAGGGAGTGGGCGAATGTCTCCGCAAGGAATTCCACGCAACCGGTTTGTGCCAACTCCTTGAATGAGTCAATTACCTCTGGAGCGTATAACTCGAATTGCTCCAAGGCCACACCAGAGATGGAAAACGCCACCTTGAATTTGCCCTCCGTCTCCTTGATCATTTGGAGAATAGTTTGGTTTGCGGGCAAGTAACAACGCTCCGCTAGACGACGGACCGTCTCTTCGTTGGTATAATCATCGTAATAGTAATGATCGTAACCGATGTCGAAGAACTTGTAACGTTTCAACCTAAATGGCTGGTGTATTTGAAAGTAAAAACAAATTGACCTCATGATATATCGCTTTTTCTTTTTAATTACAATTTTATTTCCAACCCAACACTCTGTTGTAGATGTCTCGAACTTTCAGCGCCGCATTCTCCCAAATGATGCCGTCCACCTCTTTCTTGCCTTCCACGCGGAGATAGTCATACATGGATGGGTAGGTGATGATGGAGTAGATGGCGTTGGCCATGGCGTCAATGTCCCAATAATCCACTTTGATGGCGTTGTTGAGAATCTCAGCGCAGCCTGATTGCTTGGAGACGATGGTAGGGACGCCTACTTGCATGGCCTCCAATGGAGAGATACCAAATGGCTCCGATACGGATGGCATGATGTAAACGTCGCTCGATTTTAGCATTTCATACACTTGGTTTCCTTTCAAGAAACCGGTGAAGTGGAATCTGTCGCTGATGTTCCTGCTGGCGACGAGACTGATCATCTTCTCCATCATGTCACCGCTTCCCGCCATGACGAAACGGACGTTGTTGGTCTTCTGAAGAACCTTATAAGCCGCCTCAACGAAGTATTCAGGTCCCTTTTGCATGGTAATACGTCCGAGGAAGGTCACCACCTTGTCTTTGGTGTTGTGCTTGCCTTCGATGGCCTGGATGGCTGGACTCAACGGCTCCACCGCATTGTGTACGGTGCTCACTTTATTAGGGTCGATGTTGTAGCGGTCGATGACGGTGTCTCTTGTCTTGTCGCTAACGGTGATGATATGGTCGGCATGGTCCATACCAGCCTTCTCGATGTTGTAGACGATTGGATTCACATTGCCGCGGCTACGGTCGAAATCGGTCGCATGGACGTGGATGACGAGCGGTTTGCCTGAAACGTACTTTGCATGCACACCGGCAGGGTAGGTCAACCAGTCGTGGGAGTGGATGATGTCGAAATCCAAAGCCCTGCAGACAACACCTGCCACTGCGTCATAATTACGGATCTCCTCTTGAAGGTTGTCCGGATAACGACCGGAGAACTCGATGGAACCGATTCCGTTAGTGCCGATGTGGTTGTTATTCTCTTGAATGCAATTTCTGTAGTGGTAATACTCGTCTGTCGTCATCTTGCCGTTTAATTCTTGGCAGAGGTATTCCCAGCTTGGTTCACGCCAAACTACAGGAACCTTGTCGGCAGCGATAATTTTCATGAAACTTTGGTCTTCGTCACCCCATGGCTTAGGCAAGACAAAGGAAATCTCCATGTCTTTTTGGACGGACATGCCACGGGTTAGACCGTAACTTGCCGTTCCCAAACCTCCTAGGATATGTGGAGGAAACTCCCAGCCAAACATTAATGCCTTCATAGTGTATGCTTACTAATCGTTCTTATGATTCTTTAGAATTTTAATGGTTCTCAATATCTCCGCGATGTTCATGGCGTAAGAGATTCCACCTCGTCCCTTGTAAGGAGGGTTTCCGTCGAACATCTCATTGAGTGTGCCGACGCAGCCGATGAACATCTCCTCCTCGATGCCTGAAAGCGCTCTCTCCGCAAAGAAGAAACCACTGTTCTTGTAGACACTGAGGTAGGCCTCGATGTATGGTCCCAATAGCCAAGGCCATGCGGCTCCTTGGTGCTTGGAGAAGAGTCGTGTGTCCTCGTTGCCCTCGCAAGATCCTCGGTAATTCGGACTCTTCGGACTTAAGGAACGTAATCCCTTAGGGGTGAACAACTCCTTGGTGGCGATGTCCACGATAGCCTTCTTTTGCTTGTTCTCCAACGGAGAGTATTTCAAGGAGGCGGCGAATATCATATTTGGACGAACCGATAATTCTTTGTGATGCTCGCTGACGAAGTCATACAAGTAGTAACCGTTCCAGAAGGTTGGCGAGAAATTCTCTTGCAACTTGTTGGCATAGCCGGTCAATGTGTCGCTGAAATGCTCCTCTCCGAACTTCATGGAGAGCTCTGCGACAAAACGAAGCGCATTGTACCATAATGCGTTGATTTCCACAATGTAACCACTTCTTGGGGTAATAGGCATACCGTTGAATACGGCATCCATCCAAGTGTTGGCGTTGTCCCAACCGTAGCTATAGAGTAGGGCGTTGTCGTGGATGAATAGATTATGGTGATGTTGCTTCAAAATAAATTCGATGATCTCTTTCAGGATGTCCCCGTAAAGTTCCCAAGCCTCTTCGTCAGAGGTTGCCTTCGCATATTCTTGGATGTCCCAAATGACCCAAAGTAGCACATCAGGCTTTTCCATGCCCTCCACCTCTCTCTCGATCGGTTTGCCGTTCATGAAGTTGCGGATGGCAGGAATCATGCTTGCCATGACTTTGTTGAATCCTGACTTGTCTTCTCTGGCCAATGAGACGCCCGGTAGGGAGATGAACATCTCTCTGGCTTGGCATTTGAACCAAGGGTATCCGGCTAGGATGGTCAATTCCTCGGGACTCTTTCTGCAGAATAGTTGTTCCGCTGAGTTCTTCAAACAGTTGAAGAAACTGGTTCGGGTGGTTCTGCTGGAAATTTCGTTGAAGCATACCTCCATAAGTTTGGGGCAATCCGCTTCGCTGACTCCTGCTGAGAATATAACTGATTCTCCTTTCTTTATCGGTAATTCAAAATAGCCGGGAACGAACAAATCCTCTTTGTGGTAGTAGCCGCGCTCCAACTCTTTCGGATATTCGATTCCTTTGTTCCAATTAGGGTCGGAAACGAATTTCACGGGTTTGCTGAATTGCATGTATAGTTGCGGATAGCCTGGATATAGACACATGGCGATTCCGTTTTCAACCTCGTTGAACGCGGTGTTGATCCTATCGTTTTCCACGCACAATGAATTCACATTTCTAAATGCGAGGAAGGGCTTGAATTGGAGAATCGTCTCCGAGTGCGCGTCAAGCAAAGTATACTTGATCAATATTCTGTTTTCGTAAGAGACAAATACCTTCTCCTTTGAGATGACCACACCTCCCACACGATAAACCTCGGATGGTACGATGTCGAAATTAAATTCCCTTTGGTATTTGTGGCCTTGTGGTGCGTAATAGTCTCCGTTGTATTTGTGGATGCCTAAGTTGAAGGCTGCTCCATGTTGGATGACTGTCTCGTCCAAGGATGAAAGTAATACGTGGTTGTCGTTGTCTAGATTCTTAACGGGTGTGATCAACAATCCATGGTATTTCCTGGTATTGCATCCTATCACTGTGGTACAATGATAGGCACCCGACTTGTTGGTACGCAACATTTCCCTTTGTTGGGATTGCTCCAAGTTGGTTAAAAGTGTTTTATCGAATCTCAGATAACTCATGCCACATCAAATTTACTTGTCAAACAATTCGTATGAAAAATCGCATAAATTTAGGCATTTTTCTCCAAAAATCGGTGTGAAATGGCGCTTTTTTTTGCCGAAATGTTTATTGGTTATCGAATCATGCAATATTTTGATGGTATATTGTGCTTTTTCGTTAATTTTGTGACCCTTAATGGAGAACTTTTTAGTTCGACCATTTCATTTTAAACAATTAGTTATGTTAACAAAAGAATCATCTTACAATCCGGGAAATAATAAGTCTGTCAATTTTCATGTGAAGGCGGAGGCGACCCTTTTCGACTTCGTGATGGCGAAGATTGGCAGTATGAGTAAAACTGCAGTGAAGGGCGTCTTGGCGCGTGGTCAGGTATTCGTGAATGATCAGGTGAGCACGCAGTTCGATCTTAAGCTCCAACCTGGTGATACTGTGAGGGTGGATTTCTCCAAATCGGGTAGTGGTTTGAAGAGTAGTAAGGTCTCCGTTTTGTATGAGGATGAACATATTATCGTGGTGAATAAAGCGGCTGGCGTCCTTTCTGTCGCGACGGATAAGCAAGAGGATTATACCGCTTTCCGTGTGGTGATGAATCACTTGAAGAAGCAAAAGAAGAGCAACCGTGTCTATGTCGTTCATCGATTGGATAGAGAGACTTCCGGCGTTTTGATCTTCGCGAAAAACAAGGATGTGCAATTCTTGATGCAACGTAATTGGCAACGTGATGTCCATAGCAAAATCTACTATGCGATAGTGGAGGGTGTTGTGGAGAAGGATCGTGATGAAATCCATACTTGGTTGAACGAGGATCCGAAGTCCAAGAAGGTTTATTCCGCTGATTTCGATAATGGTGGTCAGGAGGCGATTACCCGCTACGAGGTGGTGAAGCGAATGAAAGGCCATACGCTTCTGAAGGTCTCTTTGGTTACTGGAAGAAAGAATCAAATCCGTGTTCATATGCAAAGCATCGGACATCCGATTATAGGTGATAAGAAATATGGTGGTTCCACCTCTCCGATCGGTCGCATCGGACTTCACGCTGAGTCTATTACGTTGCGACACCCTATGACTACTAAGGTGATGACATTTACGGCTGAATTGCCGGAGAAAATGAGCCGTTTCGTCAATAAAGAATAAGTTAGCATGGATAAACTAGCTGTTGTGAGGAGCCGCATGGCTGAACTCGGACTGGATGGCTACATTGTCCCTTCCGAGGACCCTCATCTAAGTGAATATCCCCCTGAGGAGTTTAAACTCAGAAAACATATATCAGGCTTTACCGGTTCCGCTGGTACCCTAGTGGTATTAGCGGATGAGGCGGGTTTGTGGACGGATTCCCGTTATTTTTTACAAGCTGCCGATGAGTTGAGAGGTAGTGGCATTGATCTCTTCAAGGATGGTTTGCCTGAAACCCCTTCTTATATCGATTGGATATCATCTAAACTCTCCGCTGGTCAGGTGGTGGGTATTGATGGATCCTGTTTTTCGGTTTTGTCTGTGGAGTCATTGTCTAAAGTCTTGTCTGCAAAGGGGATAGCCTTGAAAAACGATGTGAAACCTTTGTGGAACGAGGGGATTAGCCCCGTTCGTACTCCCTTGTATGGTTTGCCTGAGTCGATAACGGGTATGTCGCATGCGCAAAAACGTGAAATGATTTTCAAACATACCCAAGCCGATTCCCTTTTGCTCTGCGCATTGGATGAGGTGGCATGGACACTGAATTTGCGTGGCTCCGATACACCCTACAATCCTGTATTTGTCGCCTATGCGCTAGTGGGAAGGGAGAAAACATCCCTTTTTGTGGATGAGAAGGCCATCTCTCCGGAATTACGGAGGAGATTGAGGAAGGAGAAGATCGAAGTTTATTCTTATGAAACCATAGAGAAATCTTTGCGACAACTTCCAGGGGGCGCTGTGTTGTCCGTGGATCCGTCGAAGACCAATAATCGAATCTTCCATGCTGTCGCCTGTGAGATTCTTAGGGAGGATTCACCTGTCACGCTTTTGAAGGCTTGCAAAAATGAGACGGAGCTGGCCGGTTTCCGTAACGCGATGGTGAAGGATGGTGTGGCCTTGGCAAATGCCTTCTCGGAGATATACGAAAGGGTTGAGGCTGACGATATGGTAACGGAGTTGGCGGTGGCGGGTATTCTGTTGCGATGCCGATCCCAACAAGAGGATTTTAAATGTGAAAGTTTCTCTACCATAGCGGGTTATGGAGACCATGGTGCTGTGGTGCATTATAGCGCCTCGGAAGCTTCTAATCGTTCCATCGGAAAGGATACTCTTCTTTTGGTGGATTCGGGAGGAAATTATCTCCATGGCACGACCGACATTACCCGTACTTTCTGTTTCGGCGTTCCTTCCGATGCGCAACGTACAGATTATACAGCCGTTTTGAAGGGACATATCGCTATTGCGATGGCTCAATTCCCTGCAGGCACGCAAGGTGCCCAGTTGGATGCCTTGGCCAAACAGTCTTTGTGGCGTATCGGTGCGGATTTCGGACATGGAACGGGTCATGGCGTGGGCCATTTCCTTTGCGTGCATGAGGGGCCGCAAAATATCCGTAAGGTGGGTAATGGTGTGGCTTTACGTCCAGGTATGGTCCTTTCCGATGAACCTGGCGTTTATAGAGAGGGCCGATATGGTATCCGTATTGAGAATATGGTGGCCGTCCGCTTTTGTATGGAGAGTGAGTATGGCTCCTTTTATGGATTTGAGACGTTGACACTATTCCCTTATGACCGTAATTTGATAAAAGTGGATATACTGACGGATGAGGAGTTGAGATGGTTGAATGAATACCATGAGCGTGTCCGTAAGAGCTTGTCTCCATTGATCATTAGTGAAAAAACTTTAAATTGGCTCTCTAAAATGACTGCAGTCATTACGAGGTGACGATAAAATAGTTAATTTAGCATCATTAAATCGAAAAAATTAATCGACATAACATCATGAAAAGATTGTTTTTGATTTTGGCGGCATTGTCGCTATCTGCACTTGTAAGCGCGGCAAGTTCCGGCTACAAGATTCAGTTGAGTGTGAAAAACATGAAGAACGATAAGGCTTATTTGGCTTATCACATGAATGGAAAGACCTATTCACGCGATACTTTGTCGTTGGATGCGAAGGGTAATGGCGCTTTCACTGGCAAGAAGAATTTGGAGGAGGGTATTTATATCATCTATTTCAATGCGGAAAAGTACTTTGATTTGATGGTAGGTGCCGATCAGAATATCAAAATTTCGGTGGATACTACCGATTTGGACGGTGCGGTAGTCACTGGAGCGGCTGAGAGCGCCCAGTTCCAGGATTTGAGAAAGTTCTTGATCAAGATGAATACCGAACGAATCGATCTTCAGAAGAAATACAAGGAGAAGAAAATCGATTCAACCGCTTTCTATGATACTTTTGATAAGATGACCGATAAGGTGATGAAGTTCCAAAATGACTTGATCGACCGTAACAAGGGTAACTTCTTAGGCGCTTATGTGAAGGGAACCATTCCAGTGGAGACTCCTGAATTCACTGAATTGCCCGATTCTATCCGTAACCGTGTCCGTTATCAATATTTCAAGCAACACTATTTCGACAATGTGAACTTGAGTGACCAACGTTTCTTGCGTACACCGTTCTTCCCATCTATGGTGGATGGATTTATCTCCAGACATGTGTTGCAGGATCCTGATACCTTAGCGGCTGCCGCGATTGATTTGATCGAGAGAAGTAAGGGTGACACCTTGACTTTCCAGGTGATGACCAGCAAGATGATCAACTACGGTATCTCCAGCAAGATGATGGGTATGGACAAATTGTGGTTGAAGTTGGCGGATAAGTATTATTTCTCAGGTCAAGCCAAATGGGCGGATTCCGCATGGGTGGAGTCACTTCGCAAGGAGGCGAAGAAAATCCGTTACAACTTGGTGGGCGATGATGGTCAGATGATTACCATGCGAGATTCCACAAGCCGAATTGTGAAGTTGTCCGATGTGAAGGCAGAGTGTGTTTTGGTCTACTTCTTCGAACCATCTTGTGGTCATTGTAAGAAGACAACTCCAATACTTCATGATTCGGTCTATGTGAAGTGGAAGGACAAAGGTTTCGAGGTTTTCGCTTGTTATACCCAAACCGATCGTAAGGAGTGGATGGATTTTGTGAATAAGAACCATATGCAAGATTGGTTGAATGTATGGGATCCATACCGTGAATCCTTCTTCTGGGAGTATTATGATACTTCCGCTACGCCAGGTGTCTATCTTTTGAATAAGGATAGAAAAATCATTGCCAAGAAGATTGATATGAATACGCTCGATATGATTCTAAATGAGGAGTTGGTAAAGCGTAAACAACCTAAAAAATAATTTAGGGGCACCCTTTGAGGTGCCCTTTTTTATGAATGAGTTTTGTCTTGAATCTTAATTGGGATTTGACTCCAAGACATTTCTTAATTGATTTCGTCTAACTAACGTTTCTTAATTCAATTATGGCTTTAATAAAATCAGTGAGGGGATTTACTCCCAAAATTGCCGAGGATGTTTTCTTGGCTGATAACGCCACGGTGATTGGCGATGTGGAGATAGGTGAGGGTAGTAGCATTTGGTTCAATACGGTGCTTCGAGGTGATGTCAATTCCATTCGTATCGGTAAGAATGTGAACATCCAAGATGGAAGCGTGCTGCACACTTTGTACCAGAAATCCACTATTGAGATTGGTGATAATGTTTCTGTAGGACACAATGCCACCATTCATGGCGCGAAGGTTTGTGACAATGTATTGGTAGGAATGGGTTCCACCATATTGGATGGTGCGGTGATAGGCGAGAACTCCATCATTGCGGCTAACGCCTTGATAACGCCCAATACGGTAGTGGAACCAGGTAGCCTCTATGCGGGTGTGCCTGCAAAAAAATTAAAGGATGTCTCTCCTGAACAGACCAAGGAGATGATCAATAAGATCTCTAATAATTACCGAATGTACGCAAGCTGGTACAAAGAGTAAGGCCGTGTAGAAGATTTTTCGGTTCCCTAAGTGTAGTGGAACTATAAAAAACAAGCGTCTCCTATCCATATGGGAGACGCTTGTTTTTTATGCTTATTTATTTAGAATATTAAATTCCGTATCATATTCCCAACGATTGTTATTCCAATGGTGAGAATATTGATCATGAAATAGTTTCTGTTCGCTATAATGAAATCCTCTATTTTTAGCGGTTCCTCTTGCTCCATAAGCTCCTTGGTTTTTTGGTATAACCGGTAAAGAGCGAATGCTATAAGCGCAAAACATGCAATGCTAATGAAAAAGTTACTCATTATGTATAATGCCATTCTTTTATCCTCTAAGTCAACATACGCTAGTTGCTTAGCGAGAATGCCTATACTTATTATCTCGACGATGATGTACAATATACTAAAAGCGAAAATACTGGTGCATAAACCTTTTATCGCTTGTTTTGAGGCCTCCATATTATTATCTCGTTAAATTGATTTTAAATGCGATACCAAAGTCTGATGTGATGATAGGGAAGCCCTCGGAAACCTTCGGTGTGCTGGACTTGCAGTCATAGTAGAGTTTGATGTTCAATCTCTCGCTGAATACATAATCTGCGGAAAGTTTCAATGACAAGGAGCGAAGACCACTGCTCAATTGAGAGTATGCCTCGTCGATGATACGGATAAAGGCATCCGTGTTCTTGAAAGAGAGATCTCCTCTGACGTTCAAGTCATTCTTGATCTTCTTTTGTTGCTTGCCTAGGTTGATGATCATACCGATGTCATCAAAACGGTAACCTGCACCGACCACATATTCCATGCTGGATGATTCAAGGATTTGGTTGCCTGGAATATCCAATTGGACATTGCGGGATTTCTTTACCTCCGCCTTCATGGTCAAGCTGTTCTTCAAGCTTGCGTCCACACCGATGAGTGGTGAGAATTGCTCTGTAATGCTAGCGGAGGTCACATCGAACTGGGATGCGACGTTGTTGAACCCCTCGTTCTCTCCACAGGTGCCGTATTGGGCGCTTCCGTAGATGTTGTTTGTCCAATCCAACAATGAACGGTATGGACCTACGTTGTAGGTGCTCTTGTAAGCGTGGTTCAAGTTGAATGACTTGAATGTCTTTCTGACCTTCTCGATGCGCATCAAGGCGTCGCATGTGATTTTCCAGTTTGGAATGAGTGAGGAGATCATGCTCTTGAAGCTTCCGGATGGCACATAGTTCAAATCCACCGATTTTGGATCCTTCTTCATGTAAGCCGCATAGAATGCTGGAACGAGTACGTCGGAAGCGCTAGGGTTGACGTAATTAGGCTTTCCGTTGTTGTTAATCGTTCCTACCTCGTTGTAGATTCTGCTTTGAATCTCTCTTCTGTAGCTCAAGAAGTTGTTGAACAATTCTGAGTTCGGACGGTTCTTGATGAATGAGGTTCTGATTGGTAGGCAAGTTCTGGAGAATGTTCCCGCAAACTCCTTCATGTTCCAATCGTCGGAGTATCCATACATGTAGTAGATATCATCCCTGTTGTTTCTCATCCAAGAGGCGTTCAAATCGATCTTCAAGTTTGGAATAGGCTCGATTAATGCTTTGGCTGTCAAGTTCTGTGTGATAGAGCGGACAATCGGTGTGGTGATGCCTTCGTTGGTCAACAACAATGAATCCTCCGCATAGCTGCGGTGAATGAATTTGTCTGTGTTGAAGAATCCGAAAGTGAAGTCATATCCCGGATCGTCGCAATCTTGACCAAGGAATCCGCTGGTAGGCTTGTAACCGTTCATCTCAAGCACATCTCCATGACGGTAGTTGAAGCTGAGATTTCTTACCATCATCAAGAATCTTGCGGAGTATTCCATCACTTTACCCATGCCCTTGTCTGGCTTTGAGGTGATGGTCATAGTAACCTTATCGATATCATTCTTGCTCAAGATGGTGATGGTGTTGGCATCCACCACAGATACTTTGACAGGAATGGTTTTGCCTGCGGTATCCTTGACGGCCACATCCACCTTCATGGAGTTGAGGCGGTGGCTGATACGAGTCTTGCTACCTGCCTTAAGCTTCATGTTCTTACGCTCGTAAGTCTTAGGCTTTTCGTCTTTTTTGTCCTTCTTGTCTTTCTTGCCTTTGTCATCCTTCGCCGTGTCCTTGGTTGTATTCTTGGACGTTGACGTAGGCATCTTGGAGAACTTCTTGTTGATTTCCTTCAAACGAGGGAATTTATTGTACAAGGTCTCGAAGTTGAAACGCACATCTCCACTCCAGTTTCTTTGGTTCTCGATGATGTTTCCTGTGATAGGAGCGGTTCCAAGAGCCAATACAGTACCCTTATCCCATTGATAGAATGCGGTGTATTGCGCATTGGAGGTGATCCAATCCAAGTGTGGCAACTTGTTGATAGGAAGATTGTAGGTGATGTTCAACTTTTGTTCGTAAGAGACTGGCTCTCCGAAATGTTTGATGCTTCTCCATACAGTATCCTTCCACTTGTCATACCAGTCGAAATATCCTATATCTTCCAAATATTGCTTGTTGATTGGAATGTTTAGAAGACGGTCTCCATCCTCCTCGTCTGTCTTGATGATTTCGGCGATCTCGGAGTTGGTTGCGGTTGAGAAGCTCACCTTTAGGCTTCTTGTCAAGTCCCACTTGATATCGGAAGTTCTGTCCCATTGCCAATTTTTGTCGTATGACATGTATTGGAAGGTTGTGTCCTTGACGATTGGCTCCATATAGTTTCTCATTTGGACCTCTTCGTAGTAACGCATCATGGAGGTTCCGAATGAAATGTTCCTTGGAACGTAGTAGAAATTAAAGTCGCGGAATAGTTTCAAATGTGGTGACTTGAACGCTTTCGCCTTCTTAAATGGTTCTACTGGCTTAGGGTTGATGGAGTATACGTAGTTGAATGTACCCTTATAGTTTTGGATGCGTTCGTATTCAACCTCCGGATTTACCTCCTCGGATTTGTTGTAGCCCAAACTGAATGAGAAGTTGGCTGGGTCGTATGGCATCGGCTTTTTGCTGGTGATACCAACCCTAACGTTGTTGAGCGCGTAGCTCTTGTAAATCTTATTGGTTTGGGACATCTCCTTGATGGAATCCTTGATAGCGTCGGAATCATAGTTGGCCAAGGTCTTGGACAACTCCACATCCGTGTTCATCGGATCGTACTTAGGAGAGGTGCGCTGATGCGTTCTGGTATATGAGAACGGCAAGTTCACCTTCGCTTTCTCAGGGAAGAATTTTCCTAATTGAACAGCGGCCGAAAGGTTGTACTCGTAGAAGTTCTCTTGGTTTCTATCCATCACATTGTCTTCGATATTACCGAATCCTACGGTCTCGATTTGTCCGCCCAATGTGAATGAACCCAAATCTGAGAAGACGATGCCCAAGTTGGCAACAGCTGCCCAACCGCCCTCTTCTTCGAAGCCTGACATACGCATCTCGTTGACCCAAATCTCAGCGTTGTGAGGTTTGTTGTCCTCGTTGACGATACCGATCATCATGGTGGATATGTCTCCAAATGATGGCGAACCTAATACGGACATGACGTTGTGTCCATCCATCTTGGTATAGACTTCGTTGTATTTTGCCTGTCCTGCCGCTTTGCGTTTGTCTCTCTCCAATTTCAAATCGGTGAGTTTGGAGAATTCAAAGTCGAAGTTGTTTTGTACAGGCCATACAGCTTCACGGTCATTCGGACCATTGATGTCTTCTGGTCTGGTGATAACCAATGGAATCTTGTATTCGTAATAGTTCTCTGTGAAGTCGGAACCAAAACGCACAAAGATATACAAGCGGTTGCGGTTGATGGGCTCAGAGCCCATCACATCCTCCGCATGGACGAACATCTTGAATCGCTTATATTGACGTGTGTCTAGCTTAATGTTCTTGTATACGGCGCGTACGTCGTTTGGTTCAAGGCTATCGATGCGCAAAACCATGGATTGCTCATTCTCTTCCGTCGCTTGTGGTTGGCTAGGGTCGAGCGTGTGCTCGATGCCAGGAGGCAATGTGTAACCGATAGGGCTCTTTCTTTTATCGTTCTCAGAACATACGGATGAGATGTCGATCTTACCAGTACCTTGCAACTTGGCGTAAACGCTTGGGTCTACGAGTCTGTCATTCTTTTCGTAGATACGCCAATCGGTTCTTACCAATTTCAATTCTCCGAATCTCAAGTGCTCCTCCTCTGTAAATCCAGTCATATACATACGGATGTATCGGATGGAACGGAAGTCGGTGATACCACCCTCCGCACGTTTCTTGGCTGTCTTGATCGGAATTCTCAATTGGTACCATTTGATGTGTTCCGGTGTGCTGTTTTTTCTTACGGTCACATCGCTTTCCACCATGTTGGTGATGAAGTTATCTTCCCATAAATCTTTGTTCTCAAAGATGTCCTTATCGATGTTGACGATGTACTCGAAGTATTGCTCAGACTCATTCAAGGTGTTGTCACCGTTCAAGTCCTCCACGTCCGGTGAGGTAGTGGCGGATGATGTGAATCTGTCGGATGAAGCGGTAGAGTTACCCTCCAAACCGTTGTAGTATTTGTAACGGTCGAAGATGCTTGCCTTGCGCTCGTCGTAATCCTCTCCACGATAATAGTGATAGTTATCGCCTGCAGGGTCATTCAGAGGTGAGAAGGTGGATGCGTCCCATCTGTGTTTGGCCTCTCCGCTAACTTTGGATTGGATTTCTCTGTAATATTTGCTGTAGGATGGCGCATAGACCATCTCATCTTGTGAGGATAGACCGTTAAGACCTAAGTCTTGTTGCGCTAGGTTCGCGTTGTCGAATGAGTTGGTCAAAGCTGTGAGCCTTGGAACGATACCCCATACTGTAGAGTCTACGGCGGCATTGTTGTTGCTGGTTGGCAAACCATTCTCGAATGATTTTCTACCATCTTTCAGCACATCCTCGGAAACATTACCTAGGTTGAATACCAATTGTCCGGAGGTTGTGTTGAGCGTGTCGTATGCGAATGGGTCCATCACCCAGAATTCGATGTATTCCACATTGGAATTCTCGAAATTGGTATTATCCAATTTGCGCATGATTCCACCCCAACGGTCCTCTGGATTAACTAGATAACCATCATTGCCCATTCCGGAAATATCCAAATTGTATTGACCTCTCTCTTTCGGATAGTAGTGTAGGTGTAGGGTTTGAAGCGTGGAGATTTCTCCGACTCTTTGCTCCTTGTCTGGATACAATTCTATTTCCTCCACTTGTCTCACAAAGTGGTGGTCTACTTGTTTGTTGTCGTTCCTGATGTGGCTAGGTGTACTGTTGCTGTTGGAGGTGAATATCTGATCGATATAGTACCATGCCAAGTGCGCTCTGTTCAATCCATAACCAATGTTGATGGCATCGGCGGCGGATACTTGGTCTTTCCAGTATGGGTCGTTTTCTCGGATGAAATTTTTCGCCGCCAATGGTCCACTGGTTACTTTTGGCGTACTTGCCAATGCCCAAGAGGTTGGATTCTTAATGTTGATGGAGGATTCTGTTCCCTCGAAATCGTCGATGTATGAGACTCCTGACTCATCCTGGTTCACTGCTTTGTTGTGTCCTGGAATCAATTGGGCGAACTCTCCGGAAAGAGCGACAGATGATGGCGCTTTCGCATTAATCAACGGAATCTTGTCGATGATCTTGGTCAACCATTGCCAATCGCTTTTGAATGTACCGTTCATACCCCAAATAGTATTGGAGATAGGCTCGTTACCAATTCCAACCTTTGAGGTGAGTGGTTTTTCCGATAGATGGAGTAGGGTACCTCCTAGAGAGAACTTATCGGAGAAGTCGTACTCCAAATTCGTACCCAACAAAGATTTCCTTTGCGTGTTAAAGAATGATTCGCTCTCCAATGACACATTGATAGGTGAATTGGAGGATAGGGCGATCTCGTCAAGAATCTTAACGATACCGAGGTTGTAGTCCACGGTATAGCCTGTTCCTTCCACCAAGGTACGTCCACCGGCTGTGACTCTGACGGATCCTCTGGCGATATTGGTCGCACCTAAGCGGATTTCAGATCCTGATGATGAACTATATTTACCTTTGATGACATATTTGTTCTTCTCCGTAAACTCTTTTGCCTTGGTGAGCGTTGAGTCATAAAGTTCCGGATAGGTGTATTTGTCTACACCAGGAATGTTGCCGTATCCATCTTTGATACCCTTGTCGAATGGTCGGGTGGATAGGAAGATGATTCTACCAGTGGTAGGATCCACAGTGTAGCCCCTGATAAAGTCGAAATATCCGTCAGGCATGGCGTTCAAACGTTTGTTCAAACGGTCCATGTTCAATACACGTAGCAAGTTTTTATTGCTGAGTGAAGGAATGTAGTTGAGATATTGTGTGGTTGAGTCGCTTTGGTAATAATATTTGATCTCAACCTTGAAGTTGTCTTCTTGAATGTTGTACGCACCGAGTGAATAGACATTCTTCATGGCCAAGTTCCACAATCTTTTGTTTTGTGGAGAAGGCAATGAACCCTTCACCAACTTCACGTAAAGGTTTTTGGTGGAGGTGCTTGATGTGTCGTTGGTGTTTGTCGTCAACTCACCGACTCTGTATACTTTTCCGCCTTGGGTGTACTCGTATGCGACAGCGATGATATTATCTGATGATACGCTGCTTTTCAAGGAGATATAACCCAATTCAGAGTTCAATGTATAGTCGGATTCGCGCAATAACTTCGCGTTATTCAGAATTTCGTAATTTTTTGAAGAGACCATCTCCTCTCCGTTCAATGTCATACCCGACAATTTCGTGGAGGCGGTTTGAATATCGCGCAACGTTTTTTTGACGTTCATGGTGTCGTAGACGTTTCCGTTCGCGTTGTTTGGCCATGCCTCTGATTTTCCGTCGGCATCATAACTTTCGGCTAGGTCTCTGAATGCTATGATGTTACGGAATGTGGAGTTGTGGGAGGACGAGGTGGAATTGGTTGTCCAAACCTCCACTTTGTTGATGACGATGCCTGATTGTGGGTTCGGTGCGTTCTTCGCCCACTCATCGTAATGGTCGTAGAAATAGGTGGAGAGGAAGAAGTGCCTATTCTCCTCATACTCAGAGGCTCTCAACTCAAAGTCTGTGGTTTGAGCGCCTTGCGTGGAGATGGTTTTCCTTTCCGATTCCTGTTGTGAAATGATGGCGGCCACTTTCAACTTTCCGAATTGTAAATCGGTTCTGAAACCGAACAAATCGGTACTTCCTGTGATGAGCGAAGATGAAAGCGGTAGTCTTACGTTACCTGCCTCGATACGTTGAATGATATCGTCCTCCTCGCCTTTGTAATTGAGGTTGATGAGCTTTTGGTCCGCATTGAATGTCGCCTCAGTGTTGTAATTGAGGCTGAAGTTAATTTTGGTACCTACAGAACCATTTGCGGAAAGTTGGATTTTGCTGTCGAAGTCGAAACTTCCGTTTTTTCTATTCCTTTCTGAAATGGCTGGGTTATTACGCTTGGTGATGGATCCACCGAAATCCAAGTCGACAGAACCTTGGGTCTTGAGTTGAACACCACCAGGACCGAAGATTTTGTCGCCACCTTGACCTAGACCGATTTGTATCTCGCTGGCACTGAATTTGTTACCTCCTTCGGTGTTGGTCTTGGCTTTTTCCGCCCAGTAATCGTTCATGGATTGCTGCAAGGCATGCTTTTTATATTCATCCTCACTTAGAACGAATGGGGTGGCGATTTCCATCTCGCCAATTTTAGTGCGATAGACGTACAATCCGCTGTTAGGGTCGTACTCCACTTCGGTAGTCATGTTGTCTGGGTCCTTGAGGTCCATCGGCGACTTTTTGTTGAGGTCGTCATAGGTTACATTCTCATAGCTCTTGATCGGATAACGAAGAGGTAGCGTGTCATTTTCACTCGTCATCATCGGCTTTCTGTCAGCCGGACGGGTGTCGGTCGCTTCGCTTTCTGTTTGTGCATAGGCTGATAAGGCGATGATGCCGCAAAGCAACGCTAACGATAATAATATGTGTTTAAATTTTTTCTTCAACTTTGTATTCTTTCTGAATAGGAAACGGAACTAAAGCTGTTTTAGTGCCTCTTTGATGATTTTTTCTAGGGTAATGGCTGGATCTGACGCTATAATCTTGTCTACCACCTTTGCCGATGCGCTTCTGTTGAATCCCAACAATACCAATGCGGTAAGCGCCTCTTCCCTGTTGTTGTTCACTTGGATTTGGGCACCCAACGGATTTGTTTCTTTTCCTACTTTGTCCTTTAAATCTACTATGATTCTTTGTGCAGTTTTCAAGCCGATGCCTTTCACCGCCTTGAGTTGGTTGACGTTTTCGCCGCTGATGATAGCTTGTAGCTCATCCACGGAGAATGAAGAAAGGATCATTCTGGCCGTGTTGGCGCCTACGCCTGATACGGATATCAGCAATAGGAATAATTCTCTCTCGGATTTCTCCGAGAAACCATAAAGGACGAACGCGTCTTCCCTAATCGCTTCATAGATATAGAGTTTAGCTTCTGCTTTTCCCTCCAAGGCCGCATAGGTGTTCAACGATATGTTGATGGCATAGCCGATTTGGGAAGCCTCTATGACTGCCATTGCGGGACTTAGTTCGTCGATTTTTCCTTTGATGTATTCGTACATTATTTCCAAACTATATAATTAGCTTGCAAAAATAATGAAATTTTTCAAATATTACAAGACGATTTTCCTGGGCGATTTTTCGCTGTTCGGAATCATGAGGGGTAGGTTCTCTCTTGGTAGATTGTGGGTGTATATGTGTGGAAATAAAAAAAAGCGGACCGTAGCCCGCTTTTTTATTTGCTTCATTCAGCTGTGATTACTTCTTCTCAGCGAACTTAGTCTCCTTAGCACCGTTAGCAGCCAAAGTGGTGTTGATAGTACCAGAAGTGATAGTGTAGTCAGCCTTTGAGTTAGCGCAAGCCAAAACCATAACGACCTTGTCAGCGTTAGCGTCAGCGATAGTCTTACCTACTGCCTCGTAAGAACCGTCAGCGTTTCTCATCAAGTAAGATGAACCAGCGTCAGAAAGAGTGAACTCAACGTCCTTCTTACCCTCTGCGTTCTCGATTTGGAAAACAACAACTTGAGACTTGTCAGCATAGTGTCCTGCAGTTGACTCAACTACGAAAGTGAATGCTGCATTTCCCTCTTGGTATGCTTGGTACTTCTTTCCAGCTACAACTTGAAGCTCAGAAACTGGATCTACCTTTCCGTTCTCGAAATCGTCGATTACATCGTCCTCGTTGTCATCACAAGATGCGAAAGCAAACGCTGCAGTCAAAGCTGCGAAAATCACTGCTAAATTGAAAATCTTTTTCATTTTGAAATAATAAATTAAAAGTTAAACAAAAAAATCAACCATATAACAAATCAGGTCTTATCTGTTAGTTTGTTCTGATTTGATATTGCAAATATAATAAAAAAAATGAAATTGCAAATGAATAGACAATTCTTTTTTTCTGATTTGTTTAGTGAATATGGTTATGTCGACGAAAAAGAAAGGCCTTGGTTCCTCCCAAAGCCTTCCCGATTTATGTGAGATTGAGGATTTATTCCTCTTCTTCCTTTACGTTGGTGAATACGATAGACACGTCATCGTCCTCATCCATCTTGTCGAGCAATTTGTTGAGTGTTTCTCTTTGCTCTGGGGTAATCTCCTTGTAATCGTTAGGTTGATAGATGAACTCAACATCCTTGATTTCGAGTTTGTTCTCCTCCAAGTAAGATTGGATTTTTGAGTTGCTCTCGAATGCGCCCTCGATGATGATGTCGCCGTTCTCTTCGTCCTGGTAAACCTCGTCTACGCCGAAGTCGATCAATTCAAGCTCCAAGTCCTCCATGTTCACGCTGTCGTTAGCGGCTACCTTGAAGACGCATTTGTGCTCGAAAAGGAATGAAAGACTGCCGGAAGTGCCCAATGTTCCACCGTGCTTGGTCAAATATGAACGTACGTTAGATACGGTTCTTGTATTGTTGTCGGTTGCTGCAACTACCAAAATAGCGACACCGCCAGGTCCATATCCCTCGTAGATGATCTCCTTGATATCAGCGGCATCCTTATCGGTTGCCTTCTTGATGGCGCGGTCAACGCTATCCTTTGGCATACACTCTGCCTTTGCCTTTTGAAGAAGCATACGGAGACGAGAGTTCACTGAAGGATCTGGTCCGCTTGCCTTTACACTGATTGTGATTTCCTTAGAGATGCGAGTGAAAGTCTTTGAAAGACGTGCGTTTCTCGCAAAGATTCTTGCTTTACGGTATTCAAAAGCTCTTCCCATTGTTTTACTTATATTATGTTTCTATATTTTCCTTCGAAAATCTAATTTTCCGCGAATATACTTTTTTTTAATGATTCCGCCAACCAAAGCTATCGATATTATACCCCTACGGGGTAATGGGTGGTTCGTCGAACTAACGTTTCTTAATTCTCAATTATTCTTCCGTCCTGCATGTTGATGATGCGGTCAGAACCCGCCGCCATTTCCATGTCATGTGTGACGGTTATGATGGTTTGCCCGAATTCTTTTTGTAATTGACAAAATAGGTTATGAAGATCTTTTTTGTTCTTAGAATCCAAACTTCCTGTCGGTTCGTCCGCTAAAAGGACGCTAGGTTTGTTGATCAAGGCCCTGGCTACTGCGACTCTCTGTTTCTCTCCTCCTGACATCTCGCTAGGTTTGTGGTCTGCCCGGTTGCTGATGTTCATAAATGAGAGCAGTCTTTTCGCTTCCTCTTCGGCCTCCTCTTTACTCCGATGGGCGATAAGCGCGGGAATCATCACGTTTTCCAATGCGGTGAATTCAGGAAGCAGTTGGTGGAATTGGAAAACAAAACCGATTTGTTTGTTTCGGAAGTGGGCTAATTCGTCATTGGATAGGGCGAATACGTCCGTTCCGTTGATGATGACCTTCCCCTCGTCCGGTTTGTCCAATGTGCCGATGATCTGCAACAAGGTCGTTTTGCCTGCGCCGCTCGCTCCGATAATGGAGACGAACTCTCCTTTCTTAATGGAGAGGTCCACATTGCGTAGGGCGGTGAAGTTGCCGAAACTCTTACTGATGTTATTTGCTTGTATCATTTTTAGCCTCTGATTTGTTGGAAACAATCGACTCCAATTCTTCTGAAGTGATGTTGATTCTTAATTTCCCGTTTTGAGCGCAGGAGATTTTGCCTGTCTCTTCGGAGATGATGATGATGATGGCATCCGTCTTCTCGGAAAGTCCTACGGCCGCGCGGTGACGAAGACCTACCTCTTTAGGAAGATCGAAGTTGTGTGACACCGGTAGGATGCAGCCTGCCGCGGAGATCCTGTTTTTGGAGATGACCATGGCGCCGTCATGCAATGGAGAATTTTTGAAGAAGATATTCTCGATTAGACGGGCGTTGATGTCGGAGTTGATGATGTCTCCTGTCACTTCGATGTTCTTCAAGTCTTTGGTGCGCTCGAAAACGATAAGCGCTCCGATCTTGCGTTTCGCGAGATTCTTGCAGGCGATGACAATCTGCATCACCTCCGCATCCACCAATTGGGATGGGTCTACGGAGAACATTCTGTTGAGAAATTTTGATATCCTGCCATCTCCTGTTCCGATTCGAGAGAGCGATTGTCGTATTTCGTCTTGAAAAAGCACTATTAAGGCGATCGCACCTACATTGACGATTTGGTTCATAATGCTTCCCAGTAGTTGCATCTGGAAGACGAAGTTCACCACCAACCAAGCGACAATGAAAAAAAGAATGCCGATAAATACCCTGATGGCCACTGTTCCCCGCAAGACTTTATAAGTCTTAAAGAGAATGTAGCTGACAAGGAGAATGTCGATGTAGTCTATAAATCTGATAGGGCTCATTCTGTTACCTTGAATGTTACTTTATATTATATGTTGTATTTCCCGTATAATTCCACGCATTGACTCGCTTCCAATACATCGTGTACACGGAGAATATCCGCACCTTGCGTTAAAGCCAATGTGTTCAATACGGTTGTTCCGTTTAATGCCTCGGCAGGAGTGATGTCCAATGTCTGCCAAATCATTCGTTTCCTGGAAATGCCCACTAGGATTGGGTAGCCCAAGGATTTCAGTTGACTCGTCATATTTAAAAGGGCGAAATTCTCTTCCATGGTTTTGCCGAAACCAAATCCGGGGTCCACGATGATGTCTTTGAGACCTTTGCTGGTCAACTTCTCAATTTCAGTTGCAAAGAAAGTGAAAATTTTCTTTAATAGCTCTTCGTGGGAGGTTGAATTGACTTCCTTGCAGTGCATTAATACATAGGAGCAACCCAACTTCGCTACTGTGTCATACATTTTCTCGTCACAACCATACACGTCGTTGATGATTTGCGCTCCGAACTCTTTCACGGACATTTGTGCCACGCTGGCCCTAAAGGTGTCAATGGATAATGTGACGTCAGGGAATTGACTCCTTATTATATGTAAGGCATGTCTCATCCTTCGCATCTCCTCCTCCTCACTGACTGGTGCGCTGCCAGGTCGGGTGGAACATGCGCCTACATCTATAATGGATGCGCCTTGCGCCAACATCTTCGTGGTTTGGGCGATGATCTTTTCGTCATCTTGACATCTGCTTGCTTCGAAAAATGAGTCGGGTGTGATGTTTACAATGCCCATTATAACGGGTTTCTTGCTTGTGTTCATAGCTGTCATATGTTTTGTATTTGTTCCTTTTCTCCGTTGTAAATCAATTTGTTACTAAAAAAGTATGAAAAAATGTTACTAAAAACTTTTTTGCAAAAATAGAAAATATATATCTTTGTCCACTACTTCAGTCGCGAAATTGAATGTGCTGATGAATATTGAGATTGAATTTTGAGGTTGAGTGGGGCAATAAAACTGCAAAAGAAGAGTTATAGAAATTAAATGAAACATTATCTTATTTATAGTGCTATGAGACGCGTAAATTTTTTGAAGACTGCGGCGTTGTTGATGTTAGCTGGTTTTACATTGGCTTCGTGCGGAGAAAAAAAGTTGAAAGACTCTAAGGAATCAAACGCTACAGGTTGGAAATACAACGACAAGGAGAATGGCGGATTCCAAGTTGTTAATGGTTACGTACAAGAGACACCTCCGGGAATGACTTTCGTTGAGGGTGGTACGTTTACCCAAGGTCGTGTAATCGAGGATGTGATCGGTGATTGGAA
>JAKSKY010000023.1 GCA_024401515.1 Paludibacteraceae bacterium
CGTGCAAGATGGAAATAGCAAGGAATTCACTTGGTTCAAACACAAGAGAGTTTCCACCAACTCTAAGTCATACGAAAAGTGCATTGAGGAAGAGTTCATCTTCTTCGGGGAGGATATCGCTTGGATGTTGGGCAAATACAAAGCAAAATGATTTGTATTGAATCTATAAGGGAAAGGGAGGCGCGAGTCTCCCTTTTTTTGTGGGAAAGGTCATAATCTTGGGGAAGGAGAAATGGCTGGAAGCCACTACCTTGTAGCTAACATTGGTACTGCCCTCCAGGCTAGGGAACTAAAGACCAACGGATGATACAATTTTGAAACCACGAGCAACGAATGGCTGGGGGCAGTGCTTGGTGCTGCGATTAGGCACTGTCCTCCAGACAGTGGGAGGAGAGGTTGGAAATTATTCAAGGTTCGCAAGCGTTCTGGCTGGAAGCCAGTATTTGAGTAACCGGGGGCATAGCCCTCGGTTGTGGAGCGAGAGGAGGAGTGGTGGCTGGAGGCCACTACCTTGAAGCAAGCATTAGGAGAACTACATTGGCTCAGTATTAAAAGGAAGGGTTGCATAGATATGACTGCTCTCTTCACAAATCATACTTCTCTCTTCTTCAAATAAACTTAACTGTTTGCTTGACTCTAATATTTTTAGATCAACAATGTGTCGCTTCAAATTTACTCTCTGTCCAATATCATCCAACTCCTCTCTTCGCGCTTTGCTCATATTACAAAACTCTTCTGATTGCTCAATTCCAGCAAACCTTCTATCGCAAAGATTTGCAGCAATTCCTGTTGTTGAACTACCGCTAAAAGGATCAAGAACCCAATCCCCCTTATCTGTGCATGACAAGATGATTCGTGTTAATAACGAAAGAGGCTTTTGTGTGGGATGTTTACCACATGTTTTTTCCCAACGGCCAATAGAGGGAAGTCGCCAAACATCCGTCATTTGCTTATTATCATTTAACCGTTTCATTAATTCATAGTTGTACTTATGCGGTACTTTCTCACACTTTCTTGCCCAGATGATAAACTCTGTTGAGTAAGTGAAAAAACGGCACGATATATTGATTGGAGGATTAGTCTTCTGCCATGTTATTACATTAAGAATCTTATACCCGAGTTCTGTAAGACAATTTGCTACTGAAAATATATTATGATAAGTACCTGAAATCCATATAGTTCCGTTGTCCTTCAATTTTTCTCGACACAAACGAAGCCACTCCATATTAAACACCTTCATCTCTTCGGGAGATTTCCCTTTGTCCCAATCTCCTTTATTCACACACACGACTTTTCCACTCTGAAGACTTATACCTCCATTGGAAAGGAAATATGGAGGGTCCGCAAATATCATATCAAACTTAAAGGAAAATTCTTTCATTAATTGAAACGTATCTCCGTGAGCAAGAAAGAAATCGTTATTGTTGGATTTAAAGTAGGTCTTAATCATAATTATTTTCTTTGCAAACCATTCGTTTTTATTGTTTTGATAAAATCTTCAATGCTAGTTAGATTATAAACACTTGGTATTATGCTGTATGCCTCTTGTAGTTTATTCCGTGCACTCTTCCAACCAATACCATCAGTAATCCATACGAACTCAAATCCGTTGATACTATTAATCTTAGGCGCAATACCAGAGAAGGAACGTGCCACTTCATTCAACTTTGTACCACCTCCGCTATAGAAATTCACCTCAATAAGATAAATCTTAGCATTTGATTCTACGACAAAGTCAAAACGCTTCTCATCACTGCCCAACGCCTTTGAGACGGAAGGCCATTCTCTTGAATAAACTTCTTGTCGATACCCAACCCCAGCTTCATCAAATATACGAGCCACTACACCCTCCATTACATGACCGCTTCGATTCTTCCTAGCATTTGAATCTAATCCAGTTTCTATGCCGAATACATAATCCACCAAATCTTTTATCTTATTTTGTTGGAAAACTTCAGTAAGACCTGTATTGTCAAGATACTCCATTACACCATCCACAGACTTGAATAACGAGTCTATTACTACACATTCTCCCAATGAGTTTAACACTTTCTTGTGCCCTTCACTGCGAACAGCAATAAGAATATCCATAACATTAAATGCACTTTTATCTCGCTTCCATATTGTTTCAACAGCTTTACGCATATCCGTCGCACCTAAAAGACTATTAAGTATGCATAAACTTAGTTTTATATCCTCCACATTCTTTGCAATTTTTTCAAAGTCACAAAAGAAGTCGAGCGTTTGGTTTGTCTCTTGAAGTTGAGACATGAATTTGTTGAAGTCTTTTACCATATTTTTAATAATTACGAACAAGTATTTCTGTGAGTTTACCCCTTTTCGATGCAATAGCATTTATATTACGCGAAGCCCATACACGCTCAATTTGATACGCTTCATACAACACATCAAAAAAATTATCTGCCTCATTTTTCCCTTTACAATCCGAGTTGCTAAGCATAAATTGATAACCAGCAGCATGAATACGATCACAATACTCCTTCAGTCGTATCTGTGCATCATCATTAAAAGCCTCCTTGGTATAGTCATTAAAATTTGAAGTATCGCTTAGTGGACGATACGGAGGATCAAAATAAAAAAACGTATTGCCTTGCGCATGTTGAAAAGTTTCTTCAAAATCACCATTCATAATCTCTACTCTTTGCAACAACTCACTATCCATGCGAAGTGTATCAGGATCGCATATGGTCGGATTAGCATACTTTCCAAATGGCACATTAAAAAGTCCACTCTTATTAACTCTATACAAACCATTGAAACAGGTGCGGTTAAGAAAGAAAAACAAAGTGGTGTTTTCTATCGAATCCAGGTTCTTCTCATTATAACGACTGCGAGCAGCCATATAAAAATCTTTACGATTATCTTCCGTCTGCAACGCCAGATATAATTGTTCGTAATCTCGGAGCGATTCGATGAGTGCCTCAACTTGGTCACGAACCGTCTGATAACAACAGACAAGGTCAGAATTAATATCATTAATGACTGCCCGCTGAATATTGGGATAGCGCTGAAGCATATAAAAAAGCATCGCCCCACCACCCACGAAAGGCTCGATGTAGGTAACATTCTCCCAACTACCAAATTCTGCAGGTAATTGAGCATCTAATTGCTCTATAAGTTGTGACTTTCCTCCAACCCACTTAATAAAAGGTTTTGCTCTCATGATAAATATTGCAAGACCTAGTAAAAATGCCCTTCTCCAAATTTTAGAAAAGGGCATGAAAGAAGATTTGAGGTTAATCCACGGCTTAGCACTGCCAGCATCAGACAACAAAAATTCAGTTCACGCCCTTATGAAGAAGCGTAAACACCGTTGCCGAAATTGTACTGATGCTAATTCTGAGGTGCTAATTCTGGATTATCAGTAACGTCAATGATGTACGATATGACTTTTTTCTATTCGATCTATTAGTAGAGTCTGTTAATACCTTGAACAGACATTTAACTATCAATTGTTATACAAAAAAAAAGCGTAGGTATTCACTTCTGCGCATTCTTCGATTGGGGCCTTCCACAGCCTTGAGTTGAGAACTTGCAGAGCAATACCTACGTGAAGTATACAAACACAACCCAAAAGTGTGCATGAAAGTCTCACGAAAGACCTTCTGCACACACAGGATGCGTGGTTAGCATACCCATAGGCATCACTTCCTGCATTGTTTCTGACAACTCTTTGAATGTGGAAGTTTCAATCGATCAAAAACAAGCGGTCAATGACGCTTTTCAATATGTGACGCTCCTTTAGTTTATAGCCTTAAGGATGCTCTTGGGCATTTTCTATAGCATATTCTTCAATCTGACGAACACTTATATTTTCCGCAACCATATAGTAAACAGACGATGTTTTATATCCCATCTTACCATATACCAACTGGTCATAATCATCAGCATATTCTCTTTCAGTTGCTTCAGATAGATTTATTATATCTATTGAAGCTATTTCGTAATTAATGATTGCAAGTTGAGCCATAACACTTACAAAAATACTAAATTATTTACTGATCAAAACAGATCAGAAATAGAAACAGCAACTTCTCCCCAATTTTTCTTAAATCCCCCAAGATCTAAATTATATGCTATGAAAGGAATTACCCGCAATAGATTTGCGCAGACAAAACTGAAAAAGCTTGGTATCGAGGCCAACAATCTCCCCTCTCTCCACACCGCACTCAATATTTTAGTAACCGGTTGCATCGACGAAGGAAATGCTGCCGGTGAAAACGTCCCACCTACTCCGTGTGCCTGGAAGGCACTACCCTAAGGGATGCACAAAGTACTGCCCTCCAGGCAGACAGAATCTACGTGTCTCTTCATCCGCAGACTGGATTGAATAAGATCAGTCATAAACTGGAACAGAGCCAACAAAAATCACAACTTCTCGACTTTTACAAATTTGTAAATTACAAATCTGTAAAAGTCGTATTCGCCTCGAAATTAAACACAAAAAAAGAGGAGCCACCGCCCCTCTTCTTCTAATCGATCTTACCGTTTGATTACTTCGTAATCACCGTACCAGAATCATTGCCCAACTCATCTGCCTTGGTGATCACCACCTTGGAAACACCAGCGTTGATGGCTGCGAAAGAGTTCTCCAACTTCGGAATCATACCGCCTTGGATGATACCCTTCTCCACATACTCCTGGAAGAGCTGCGGATTGATCTCTGCGATCACACTGTCGTCATCGTTCTCGTCACGCAAAACACCCTTCTTCTCGAAGCAGTAGGTCAAGGTGACATCGAAATATTGGGCAAGCGCCTTAGCCGCCTCTCCCGCAATGGTATCGGCATTGGTGTTCAACAAATTACCCTTCTTGTCGTGGGTAAGTGGAGCCAAAACAGGAACCACGTCCTTGCTGATCAAATCCGCCAAAAGAGAGGCGTTCACCTCCTTGACATCACCTACGAAACCGTAATCAACCGTCTTGACTGGACGCTTGTCGGAACGCATGTAGTTCATATCAGCACCGGTAAGGCCCAATGCGTTCAATCCGAGTGATTGGAGATTGGCCACGATATTCTTATTCACCAAGCCGGCATAGACCATCGTCACCACCTTCAACGTCTCCGCATCGGTGATACGACGACCATCCACCATCTTGCTCTCGATACCCAATTTGGTAGCAAGCGCGGTAGCGGAACGGCCACCTCCGTGAACGAGCACCTTCTTTCCCTCAATCTTAGAGAAACGCTCCAAGAGTTGCTTGAGCGTGTTCTCCTCCTCGACGATCTTACCGCCGACCTTAATTATCGTCAATTTCTCCATGTAGATAAACTATAATATTTTAAAATAAAATAGGAAGACCCTAACCGAGCCTTCCTGTTCTATGAATTCCGAAAAACGATTATTTGTTCTTCAACAAATCGCGGATCTCAGTCAAAAGGATCTCCTCCTTAGTTGGCTCTGGAGCAGGTGCTGGAGCAGCAGGTGCCTCCTCCTCCTTCTTCTTGAATGAGTTGATCAACTTGATGAACGCGAAGATACAGATGGCCACGATCAAGAAATCGAATACGGTTTGCAAGAAGTTACCGTAGCTCAATGTAGCGGCGCCAGCCTCTTGAGCCTCAGCCAAAGTCTTGTAAGTGTTACCGTCCAAAGCTACGAAGAGGTTCTTGAAATCGATACCACCCACTGCCAAACTTACGATAGGCATAAATACATCCGCTACCAATGAAGAGACGATCTTACCGAAAGCTCCACCAATAATCACACCGACTGCCATATCGACAACATTGCCCTTCATGGCGAAGTCCTTGAATTCGTTCAATAATTTCATATACTAACAATTTTAAAATTCTGATGTCAAAAGTAATACTAATTATGTAAATATTCTAATTTGGCGGAGAATTATTTAAATCCCTCTATCATTTATTCAAATGATATGTTGCGTAAATAATACAATCACAAAATTCATTGTTATATTTGCAATATTATTCTTCCTGTTCAGACAGAAGATCTACTGTTATGTTTAACTAAATCATTCATTCTACAATGAAATCAACATCTGAAAGAGTCTATTTAGACCTTCAAACAGACTTCGCCTTCAAAAAATGTTTCGGCGAGGAATGGGCAATGAGAGCCTTCCTCAATGCAATTCTCGGAGAGGACTACGAACCTATCCAAAGTGTAAAATTCGAGAATGTGGAGACTCCTCCCGACAGTCCCGACGGTAAGGGAGTAACTTTCGATCTTCGTTGTACAACCGAAGACGGTACGGACATCATTATCGAAATGCAGAATTATTCACAACGTCTTTTTAAAACTCGTTCGAACTACTATCTTTGTAGACTGATGAACAAACACCTTAAGGAGGGCTTCAACTGGAACGGGGAAGAGGATATCCCACGTTTGTTAGGCATTTTCATCTTAGGTAAACCCATCAAAGGAATCGACAAATTGGTCACCCGAACGGAGGAGTTCGACATAGATGACCAAATCGAGTTTTGGGATCGGATGCGAAAGTACTTCATCTCGCTTCCCCATCTAAAAGACGACCGAAATAAGAAATGGACTAGAAAAGAGGCTTGGATTAACGTCATAAAAAACTTGGGTAATATGATAGAAGTAGACGAAAGAGTATATGAAGTGGCAGACGAAGCACTATTGGCTCTAATCGAGAAAGCGAAAATCTCAGCACTTACTCCACAAGAATACGCCATCTTCGAAGCAGAGATGAAACGCATTGGCGAAGCAGGATCTGCTGAATGCTACGGCTATGACCGAGGATTAGAGGATGGCAAAAAACAAGGACTTGACACAACTATCAAGTTACTCTACGAAAGCGGTATGGCCATCAAAGAGATAAGCGAACGTTTGCAAATGTCTGAAGAGCAAGTGTCGTCCATCGTACAATAAAACAGAGACCTAATCTTAAAAATAAACCATCATAACCCATTGGCTATGATGGTTTTATTTTTGATCATCCTAAATTCCTTCCCGCACCCTCTTCGGCAATTTCCGCCACACTTCATCGTAAGCGTGGCGCACCAATTCACGTAGCAGATCATCCGAAACGTCCCGATTGAACCAAACTTGGTTCCAATATTTCTTGTTCCAATGGAAGGCTCCCTCCACGGCCTGAAAACGCTCACGCAACTCAATGGCACGCTCCGGATCGCACTTCATAGAGGCCATATCGGGCTGATCCATCGAAACACAGGCGAATATCTTTCCGTGTACACGAAAGACCAATACCTGATCATCGAAGGGCATATCCTCTGTCACCAAAGGCAAGGAGAGACAATATTCACGAAACTGTTCAATGTCCATATTACCAAAATTATCGTAGAGACGCACGGCCGTGCGTCTCTACAATGGTTTACCACCATTTCAAATCCAACAACGAGATGCGGTATTCATACTCCGCGTCGGCCACCATCTTCACGATATCATAATAGCTGGAACGGGAAGATATATAATCCACCACATTGATATGGCCAGCTTGAAAGGCCTTGTCCAACAACTCGTTACCCTTGTAAGAGGAGAGAATCTCCTGATAGGATTTCCAAACCGATTGTAACGATTCCGCCCTTTCATAAAGGGCCTTCAACTCATTGCGCTTTTGGAGCTCAACATCCTGACGATTCGCCTTCGCCACCTGATGCGCCATAGCGGCATGCTTCACTTTATTCTTTTGTTGCCACAAGGGAAGGGGCATACTTAAAGTAAAGCCATGGAATTGCTCCCCCAATGTCCACTCGCCCGCATAACCAGCGGTCAAATTAGGGATGTTCTGCGCCTTGGCCAACGAGAGGGATTTCTCCCCTACCTTCACCTCCTCATCCGCCAAAAGGAACTGCGGATGATTTTGGGACTTAACTGCGAATAGTGTATCGAAATCGTTCTCCAACACATCATTCGCATATTGTTGATCTTCAAAAACCAGGGCCTCGCCACCATTCAACTGTGTCAATTCAGCCAATAGGTTCTTGCGTTCCAACGCCAAGTTTTTGATCTGACCTAGGGCTTGCATATAGGCCAATAAAACATTGTTGTACTCCAATGAGGAACCCGATCCACTCTCCATCATCCGCTTGGAATAGCCAACCACCTTCTCCGCATCGGCCAATAAAGCACCATAGTGCGCCTGCATCTGCTTGTTATTGACCAACTTCACGCATATTATATCCGCTTGCTTCAAGACCTCACGACGACTGATCTCGTACTGCAGATCCAATAGATTGGACTTGGTATTGGCCACAGCCCTTTGACGGCCTAAAATCTTGGCGAAATCCAAGGTCTGTGAAACCGACAAATTACGCTTCATACCCACCTCGCCAGGCTTGCCCCAACAATTATCAAACTCCACTTCAGGATTATCCAACGTGAGATCCGTCTTGTTCTCCATACGCTGCACCTCCAACTGGTTGCGAAGCGTACGCAGCGAGATGTTATTCTTCTCCACAGATTCCAAAACACTTTCCGTCTGCGCCCCAAGCGTCAACGATACAAAGGAGAAGAGTAAGGTTATTATCTTTTTCATATCATGCATTATTTCTTTTTCATCATTTTAGACCAAACGAGCGGTACCACATAACCGTTTAGGAATGTAGAGGTCAATAGACCACCCAAGATTACCTTCGCCATCGGACTTTGGATCTCATTGCCCGGCAAATCACCATTCAACGCCAAAGGTATCAGTGCTAAAGCGGAGGTCAGGGCAGTCATCACAATTGGATTCAGACGGTCCAAAGAACCTGTCATGATGGATGATCTCAAATCCATTCCCTTCGCACTCAGATCATTGTAACGATCCACCAGCAACATACCGTTTCGGGTCGCGATACCGAAAAGGGAGATGAAGCCGATGATGGATGGAATACTGATCACCCCGCCTGTCAACGAAACCGCAAAGACACCACCGATCAAAGCCAATGGCAAGTTCAATAGGATCACCAAGGATTGACGAGCGCTCTTGAACTGTTTGTATAGAAGGAAGAAGATGACCAAAATGGAGAGGATGGAGGTGAGCATCAAGATACGGGAGGCCTCCTCTTCACTCTCGAACTGACCACCATACTCGATGTGGTAACCATCCGGCACCTTCACATTCCGACGGATCTCCTTGCGGATATCATCCACCACGCTGCGAAGGTCACGTCCCTCCACATTGGCGGAAACCACCACCTTGCGGGAGACATTCTCTCGGTTGATGGTGTTCGGACCAGACGAAGAGGTAATATCCGCCACATAAGAGAGTGGCACCTTCCCCTCCTTCGTATCAATCAACAAGGACTTGATCGCCTCTATACCCTCTCGGGACTCTTCCCGAACCTTCACCGTCAAATCGAAGGTGCGGTCACCTTCGTATACTTGAGAAACCACCTCGCCACCCAACATCACATTGATGAATTCGGAGAATTCGGGCAAGGAGATGCCATAACGGGTCAGCAAATCCCTACGAGGGGAGATCTTCAATTGTGGACGCTCAATCTGCTGCTCCACGTTCAAATCGGCGACGCCCTCGATATGGTCGATATTCTTCTTGATCTCATTACCCAGAAGGAAGAGACGATTCAAATCGGGGCCAAAGATTTTGATGGCGATATTCGCCTGGGTACCGGAAAGCATCGCGTCGATTCTATGGGAAATAGGTTGGCCGATCTCAATCGCCACACCTGGCAATCGCTTCATCTTTTTACGCACCTCCTTCAACATCGCCGCCTTGGAACGGCCATTCAACTCAAATGGCGCCTCGATTTCAGAGACATTCACACCCAATGCGTGCTCATCCAACTCGGCGCGACCCGTCTTGCGGGCCACGGTTTTAATCTCCGGTACAGACAAGAGAATCTCCTCCGCCATACGGCCGAGACGATCCGACTCCTCCAAAGAGACACCTGGTACCGTGCTGACATTGATGGTCAAAGATCCTTCGTTAAAGGATGGCAAGAAACTTCTTCCCTGCAAATAGAAGAGCACCAAGGCCGCCACCAACAAGGCGGACAAGCCACCCAAAACAATTTTTCCATGTTCCAATACCCATGAGAGAGTTGCGGAATAGATCCGTTTCAACCAACCGGAGACAAATGGCTCCTTCGTCTCCTTGGTACTATTGCCCAATAAATAACTACATAGCACAGGGGTCAAGGTCAAAGCCACCACCGTGGAGGCGAAAAGCGCCAAAATAAAGGCCACTCCTAGAGGTATCAACATACGTCCCTCCATGCCCGTAAGGAAGAAGAGCGGGAAGAAACTGACCACAATGATGAAGGTGGAGTTGAGGATAGGCAGACGCACCTCACGGGAAGCCTCGAAGACTACCTCCACAATCGGCTTACGAGCCTCAACAGGGAGCAGACGATTCTCCCTCAAGCGTTTATAGACATTCTCCACATCCACAATCGCATCGTCCACCAATGATCCGATGGCGATCGCCATACCACCAATACTCATCGTATTGATCGTAAAGCCCATGTATTTTAAAGATAATATGGAGACCAACAATGATAGCGGAATGGTTACCAAGGAGATCACCGTGGTACGGACATTCATCAAGAAGAGGAAGAGCACGATCACCACAAAGATGGCTCCCTCAAAGAGCGCCTTCTTGATGTTGCTGATGGAACTCTCTATGAATCTGGATTGACGGAAGACATCTGTCGAAACCGTCACGTAAGCGGGCAGATCACGCTTCATCGCCTCGATGGACTCATCCAATTTCTCCGTCAAATCGATGGTACTGACATTGGGCTGTTTGGTGATGGTCAACAATACAGCAGGCTTACCGCGATAGGAGGCCACACCGATCTTCGGTGCCTTCGAGCCTATCTTCACCTCCGCGATATCGCTGAGCATAATCATATTGCCATCCTGCAACTTAATCAACGATTTACCTAAATCATCGATGGAGGCGGTGGCCATTACGCCACGGATGATATATTCGTTGCCATACTCATACATCACGCCACCAGAGGCATTGGTATTCATGCCACGCACCATCGTCAAGACCTCGTCCATGGAGATGCCCTTGTCACGCATACGCGCTGGATTCAGAAGAATCTGATACTCCTTGATGTCACCTCCCATCACGGAAACCTGCGCCACACCGCCTGTCGCCAAGAGGCGAGGACGAACGCTCCAATCTGCCATTGTCCGCAACTCCTCCAGAGAGAGCGAATCGGAAGAGAGGGCCACAATCATCAGCTCACCTAGGATAGAAGATTGCGGACCAAGGGTTGGCTGACCCACTCCCGCAGGCAGCGCCTCACCGATCATCGCCAACTTTTCGGAGACGATTTGACGGGCAATATAGATATCCGTTCCCCAATCAAACTCCACCCACACCACGGAGAAACCGTTGGTGGAAGAGGAGCGGACACGGTTCACATCGGTCGCGCCATTGACAGCGGTCTCAATCGGGAAGGTCACCAGACGCTCCACCTCCTCGGCCGCCATACCATTGGCCTCGGTCATCACCACAACAGTAGGGGCATTCAAATCCGGGAATACATCGACCTCCATCGTCTTGGCGGTATACAATCCCGCTATCAGCAGCAAGACCGAAGCCACCAAAACAAAAATTCGGCTGTTCAGGGAAAACCTGATAATTTTATCCAACATAGTTTTTGCCTTTTAGGAGATTAATGATTGTGGTTGTGAGCTGGAATAGCCGTGGAATTGGAGGCCAAACGAACTTGGGTGGAACCATCGGTCACCACACGATCCCCCTCCGACAATCCGGAGAGAATCTCCACACGTTCTCCGTTGTTTTGTCCCAACTTCACCTCACGGCGCACGAAACACTCCGACTCATGCTGCACATAGACAAAGAAGATGCCTTGCGATTCGGCAAGAGCTGAAACTGGAATAGAAATCACCTTATCATTGGGATTGAGCAAAAGGAATACCTCCGCAAATGCTCCCGAAACGATATTACCCACATTGTTGAACTCGAAGGTCACAGGTACTGACCCTGAGTTCTCCATGGAGCTCTTTCCAACCGATACCAAACGACCGCCCATCTCAGCGACTTTATAGAGTCGTTCATCGTAAGTCAACTTAAAATTAGCGCTTCGAACACTGCCCAACTCACGGAAATAGCGCTCCGACACATCGACACGCAATTGCATCTTCTGATTCTTGGAGATGACCGCAATCGGTCTTCCCACCTCCACATATTCGCCTGCACCGACAAGCAGATTCTTCAAATATCCCTTCATGGAAGAGGTAATCGCGATACCACGACCCGTGGATTTTTGCGCTACGGCGTTATAACCATTTTTAGCCTGCTCGTAACGAAGACGCGCCTCCTCGAACTCCTTTTGTGTAACGATTTTATCCTCTACCAATGGCTTCAAACGTTCGTATTCCGCTGTGGCGGCCGATAATTCAGCCTTTAGTCTGGCAGAGACATCACCCTCCGCCATGTTTTGCGAAGAGACATAAGCAATGGTTTGACCATTGGCGATTGATTTACCTTCGGCCAACGAACCATCCGAAAAGGAGACCACGCCACTAACTGGCGCCACCAAAGTCACCTCATCGCCCGAAGCGGAGATGATCTTTCCACTCGCCTTGATCACTTGGGCGAATTGTCCCATCGTGACCGTTTCAGTCTTCAAACCTGCCTCCTTGGCCTGCTCGCAAGTAAAGGCTATCTCACCATCCGGGTGATTGCCCTTCTTGGCATGGTCGTGGTCATCATCGTCATGATGATGGCCCATGTGATCATGTTCATCTTCCTCCTCTTCATCGTGATGATCCTCATCATGGTCATCATGCATTTCGTGATTATGTTCCGCCCCTTCATGATCGTGGGCGCGATTATGGCAAGAGGTCAAACTATAGGCGCATGCCAATAGGCTGACAAAAAATATTTTTCGCATATAATTGATTTGTTGATTATTAGAAATAGAGTTGACTAGAAATAATCAACAAAAGGGCGGTGCGCGGAATGAGTGGAAGGCATAGTCATCCACCCCATGAATCGCTTCATTTCTATGGGTACGATGAGTTGTTGTGCCCTCCGCGGGAAGTATGGTTTGATAGAAATATTCGTTAATCAAAAAGGTTAAATTGACATGGCCAACAAACCCTTGCAGAGTGTACTGCAACGAAGGTTTCACAAAGTCTTGTATGGAGAAGGGACAGGTATCTCCCCCTTTAGGCAACTCCGAACCATCATGACCACAATGATGGGAGGTGTGCTCATCGTTCCACGAACCATCCATTTCACATACCTCATAGGTAATGCAGGCCTCGTGTCCATGGTGATGATGGGGCAGAAGAGAGGAAAAGAGCACCGTCACCATTGCCAAGCAGATGACTCTGAAAGCCATCCTTCGGAATGATTTCGTTTGTGACACTTTATTGGTTTTATACATCTCTTCTACTTTTTTTAACGTCTTCTACTTTTAAACGCTACAAAATTAATGATTTCAACTTGCAACCGGGTTGCATAATGACCACTAAATCAAATTATGGATCAGTCGATAGGCGATGGAGCCGGGTTGAGGCGTGGCTGGACAGCCCTCACGGTCGAACCATTGCGCATCAGAGATCTCATCCTCCTGCGCCTTGATCTCCCCGCTCTCATACTCAGCGGTGAAGGCCATCATCAATTGGTCCGGGAAGGGCCAACTCTGACTTCCACGATAGCAGATATTCTTCACATGGATACCCACCTCCTCCAAAATCTCACGTCTCACCGCATGTTCGGCCGTCTCGCCCACCTCGATGAAACCGGCGATGCAGGCATAGACATCTTGGTTACGCTGCACGTGACGGGCCAATAGGATTTTATCGCCCTTATTCACCAAAATGATGACACAAGGCTCGATGCGAGGGAAATATGTTTTCCCACAATCCCCACAGACCCTGGAGGTCAATTCCTCATGGTCCTTCAAGGCGCCACCACACTTACTGCAGAATTTATTGTCCCTGCGCCAAGAGAGCAAAGCGCGGGCACGGGCTAGTCGGAAACTGTTCTCCTCGTCATTCTCCGCAAAATATTGTCGGATGGTCTTCAACACATAACCCTCTGGGGCAGACTCAACGTTGAGGCCCAAGGCACATACCCCAAAACCAGGCTCATCAAAGAAATCAGCCTCGGGTTGCATGGCTTTTAAGTCACATAGATCCTTGAAATTCAAGGATGAACCATCCGCCTTTACCAATATATCTCTTCCCACCACCGCAAAACATGCGCCTTTACTCTGTGTGGGATTTACGATCATCGCCATAATACTTTCCTTTTTTCTTTGCCTTACAAAGGTAGCGGTTTTTGGCGAGGAAAACACATAATACCCATCACAAAAAGAGGGGACAGGCGTCTTCACAGAAGCCCATCCCCTACCGAGGAAAGTACAAAATAGGATTTTACTGTACAACAAATATTTCTTGGGGCGCACTAGTTTAGGAACCGTTTGAAAAATCAAACAACCTCCTCCTATACGCGTTCGCCTAATTCCACATCTTGAAAGAAGAGGGCGGTATAATCATCCCTTACTAGACGCATCCGCTCGATGATCGCCTTCACACTATCCTCCTCCTCAACCTGTTCCGTCACAAACCAGTGGAGAAAGACAGCCGTGGCATGGTCGTGTTCCGTTGAGGCTAAGTCGCACAAAGCATGTATCATGCCCGTCACCTTCTCCTCCTGTGCCAAAGCCTCCTCGAACATGGCGAGCAAGGAGTCCCAATGGGTTGGAAACTCGGCAATCGGACGCATCGCCACATGGACGGATTGATCCTCCATATAATCGATGATCTTAAAGGCATGCCGCATCTCCTCTTCATGTTGTTTCCTAAACCAATGGGCCGCCCCGCGCCAACACATCTCGGTGGCTGCCAAGGACATGGAGAGGTACAAAAAGGCGGACCACACCTCCGCATTTATTTGATTGTTAAGCGCTTCGCTCATTCTTTTTCCTATCATAATCGGATGGTTTTAAATTAATAATAACACTCATCGTATCTCTTCAGGTTAACGCCCCATAGTCCATGCACATTGCAGTAGGCATATAAAGCGATGGGACGGCACTTCTTGCAACAAAAAGTGGCTCGGGGAGGCACATTGGGCTTCAGATGGACAAACTGTCCACCCTCCTCCGTCTCCAGAAATATCCATTGGATATAGTGGTCCTCCTCCATCGGATGAGGCTTCTCCCCTATCTCCACCACCAACACATTGTCTTTCACCGATGAGAGGAAAGGCAAATGCTTCTCATTTCCTACCTCCGTCACATTCACGGCCAACTCCTCCATCGGTTTGCCGCAACAAACCAATGTCACACCAGAGTCTACCATTTTTTGCACCACATTGCCACAAATCGGGCAACGATAAAATTTTATTCTCATGTTCAATCCTTTTAAGTTATCTAACACAAATCACACTTTTCAATCGATTGACGGGACAAAGGTGGACGATTCCTTCCGATCTTTCAAACTATTCAATAGGCATCGTTATTGATAAAATCAATGTAAAATTATGCAATAACATATCGTTTATGTCAATATATTCGCGATTACTTAATACTTTTATAATATGACACTACAACAACTAGAGTACGTTATCGCACTGGATCAACACAGGCATTTCGTCAACGCCGCGGAGTCTTGCGGCATCACCCAATCAACGCTCAGTTCCATGCTTCGTAAGTTGGAGGAGGAGCTGGACATAGTGATTTTTGATCGCAATAGCCATCCCATCCGTCCGACCAAGGCGGGTGAGGCGATTATCCAGCAGGCGAAAGTGGTATTGTACCACTCCAAGCAGTTGATGGAGATGTCGATGAGCGAGCGACAGAAGGCGTGTGGGCACATCAATTTGGGCGTAACGACCACCATCGCCCCGACCCTTATGCCGAAACTCTTCAAATATGTAAGTGGATTGAAGGATGTGACCTTGACTGCCAAGGAACTTTACCGTGACGATATTGTGCGGATGTTGAAGCGGGCGGAACTGGATATGGCCATTATGTCGTTGCCCGAGCAGGAGTGCGACCTGTTGGAGATTCCATTGTACAAAGAGAGGTTGTGGGCCTTTGTTTCGCCCAACGATCCGCTTTCGCAAGCGGAGTCCATTGATTTTTCCAACATGCCTCATGAGCGTCTTTGGGCTTTGAAGCATGAGATCTGTTTTCAACAGCAAATAGCTGGTCTAAACTGCTGCGAGCCGATCGGTAATTCGAAATATGAGTCGGGCGATGTCGCCACACTTTTGTGGATTGTGGAACAGAATGAAGGTTTCACTACTGTTCCCGAATTGCAGATCCCGCTCATTCGCGAGGAGCATAAGCATCTGGTTAAACCATTTGTCAACCCTATACCGATCAGGCAGGTGTCGCTTTTTGTCCGCAACGATTATGTGCGGGAGAGTCTGTTGAATCTAATGGTGCAGGGCATTCGGCAAATCATCCCAGTGGAGATGCAGGACGAGATGATGCAGAAAGATGTGATCAGGATATAAAAATCGGGTGTGTCGAGGTTTCGCATAATAATAAAAAATGCTTAACTTTGTATCAAATATGATACTTTAAGGTAAAATATGATGAATAATCCGTTTAATTCATATATGATCTATGATTTTTCTGATGAAGACATAATCAAGGAACTGTGTAAAAAAGTAAAGCAGGTTCGTCTTAGCTGTTGTTTCTCACAAAAGGAGCTTGCCGAAAAATGCGGATTGTCCATAATAACAATAAAAAGGATTGAGTCTGGTGTAGTGGAAGACATAACCCTTGGGACTTTACTAAAGATAATGAGAATAAGCGGAATATTAGAAAATATAGTTGAACTTATTCCTGATCTTCCCGAATCACCATATCTTGTAAATCCAAGAACTGGAAAGAAAATTCAAAGGTTTAACAGTAAAAGGAAATCGCTATGAAGTCAGAAAAGATTATAGTAAATGTGAATCTTTGGGGCGCCTGTATTGGAAAGCTTCAGTGGGATTACGACAATCACAGAGCTGTATTTCAATTTTCGGATGAATACTTGAAGCAGGGTTATGACATTTGTCCTATTACGCATTCCAAAAGAAAACCTTTGTCTTCATCCTTTTTTGGTAGTACAGAGAATTTGTACCAAGGTCTGCCGGAGTTTATAGCTGATGCCCTTCCTGACAGGTGGGGTACATCTTTGTTTGACCAATGGCTTACGGATAACAATATCGGTGTCACAGAATCTCTTCCACTTCTCAAACTTTCCTATATCGGCAAAAGGGCAATGGGGGCGTTGGAATTTGAGCCTGAATATAAAAATCAAATGCCTGATGAAACTATTGATATGAGTTCCCTGGCTAATCTTGCCTCTAGGATCTATATTGATAGATCTTCCGCTGTTATATCAAAAAGTGAAAGTCTAACAATGAAAAGACTCATTTATCTTGGTACTTCCGCTGGAGGTATGCGGCCCAAGGCAGTGGTTGCGTATAATTCTGATACAGGGGAGTTTCGTTCCGGCCAGGTGTCTCTTCCAGATGGATTCAAGCATTATATTATTAAGTTTGCCGAGGGAAAAGATTCTGCAACCGCAGAAATAGAAATGGTATATCACGAAATGGCAAAACTGGCAGGTATAAATATGATGCCATGCTTTTTAAAGGCCATTGATGGATGTAATCACTTCGTAACTGAAAGGTTCGACAGAAAGGGCAATGATAAGGTCTTTACCCAAACGCTAGCGGCTATAGCTCCGAAGGCTGACGACTACATGAAAATATTATGGCTTACAAATAGTCTGAAGTTGTCTCAAAACGATAAGGACCAGCTGTTCCTAAGAATGGTGTTTAATTTTGTTACGGGTATTTCAGATGACCATAACAAGAATTTTTCATTTATGATGGATCGTAATGGATCTTGGCAATTATCGCCCGCATACGATGTGATGTTCTCTGCGAATACTTGGGAGAATCCAACCGCAAACATTCATTGTATGGGCCTAATGGGTAAAAAATCCGCTCTTACCACTCAAGATTTTCTGGATTTCGCTGAAGATTTCGTTGACAGCGCCAAAGAAAAGATTGGTAAGGTTGTTGATGCGGTAAATCATTTTGAGCCACTATGTGAAAAGTATAATGTAGAAAGGGGCATTGTAACCCAAATAAAGAAAGTTTTGGACACGCTTGTTATTTAGAAGTTCGTGTGCCTGGTATTCTACGATTAATACCAGGCACTTACGAACCCTGTGTTCTATACGAATCCTATATCATTTCCCCGCTATAACTCAATAAGGATATTTACCTGATCGAGCACCCTTCATAATACCATCAAGCGCTGTTGGATTGATGACGGAATTGTCCTGATTCGAGTTTTTGTCGCGGTTGAAGATATTGCCCGGTGTCTCCCATAGGAAGGGAACGATACCGTTGTTCTTGGCGGTACGGTTCACATATTCGTAGTAGTAGGCGCGCGACTCCTCGAAGGTCTGTTGTTTGCCGGCGGCTGTCACGTCGCGGTTCATCACGGCATACTCACCCAAGATGACAGGGATTCCCTGGTTTACATATCTGTTCTTCATCTTGGCAAACTCCCCATCCACATAGGCCTCGTTGCACCAGCCGTTTGCGCCCACGGAGCGGTTCACGCCATTGATGTAGATGTTATCATATTGTTTACCCCAGAAATAGTGCGCGTTACCCCAATCGGCATCCTCCTCCATCAAGGCGTAGGTGTAAGGGTAGAAGTGTACCTCCATCATCATACGGCCCTCCACCACATCGGTAGGCATCACATCATATTCGATAGCCTTGTCGATAGCGGTACTTGGCGCCTGTACGATCAAATTGCGGAGGGCGTTGTTGCCTCCTGTCTCACGAACTGTGTTCACAAATGTTTGATGGTAGCTCTTCAGGACGGATGCCTCCTCCGCGTTATTGGCGTCCGGTTCATTGGCGGAAGCGAAGAGCAAATGCTCATCATACTCCCTGAAAGTGAGGGCAATCTGTTTCCATAGGGCGGCCTGTTCCCTGTTCACACTCTCTTGCATATTCTTGGTACAGTTCTTTTCCAACCATCCGTTGTCCCAGTGGATATTGAGGATGACGTAGAGTTCATCGTTCATCGCGAAATCCACCACCTCTTTGATGCGGGCCATCCATACGGGATCGATCTCGTAGGTCTGTGGATTGGACTCGTGTGAGTGCCAAGCCACCGGAATTCTGACTGCGTTGAATCCAGCCTTTTTGTAGGCGTCCAACAATCCTTGGGTGACCTTTGCGGCGCCCCAACAGGTCTCTTCATCCTCACACCAACTGCCGACAGCCTCTAGGGTGTTGCCGATATTGATACCGGCGTACATCTTGGCAGCCAATTGTTTGGCACTGGAAGGCATAGCGTTTTTATCCGCATCTGGAATCTGGTCATCACCTGATGAATTACCGGGATTCTCCTCTGGTTGATTTGAGACCACGAAAGTTACGCTGTCCACATCGGCCACGTTGTAGATAATGGACTCACTTCCCTTCCAAACCACCATCTTATCTTGTGCGACAAGTGGGGCGGTAAGGACCATCATAAGGGCAGAAATTGCTAAAAATCTTTTTTTCATAATAATCTAATGACAATCGTTTGTTTTTCAAAGTATCGAAGCAAAGGTAAAGTTTTAAGCAATGTGCAGGTAGGAAAATTCAGTCAAAATATCCAAAATTTAGAAAATTGGAAGAGGATGGGAAATTGCTTTACGAGATCAATGACTATTCTGATACGGTTGGATGGGATGGAAACTATAACGGACACCCAATGCCTTCAACAGATTATTGGTATTTAATCAGTTTACCGGAATTAGATAAAATATTGCGAGGACACTTCACGTTATTTAGGTTCGAATATAAATGAGTATACCAGGTTATTTGCCAATAGATCAATTTTTTCGTACTATTGTACATAAACAGGTTGATCGCTTATGAATATAGTTTACATAAGGCATATTATTCTGCTACTACTCTTTCCTACCTTAGCCTCCGCATCGATGTTGATGCAGACAGGGTTCGAGAACCACGAGGCACATACACCCTTCACCCGTGATCTTTGGCAGGAGGAGGGTTTTCAGACCGCGAGTTGGGACCAAGGTCTGAAGGATCGTACCGAGGTGGAGGACCAAGTGGCGGCGCAAGGTCTCCATGCGTTACGGGTGATGTATCCCAAAGGGGAGTTTGGCCCTGCCTATACGGGGTGTCAGATCTCGCTGCTCTTTCCCTCCCGTGATGAGGCGTATGCCAGTTATTACCTCCGTTTTTCCGAAAACTTCTCTTGGGGAACCACCTATTATGGGGGTAAACTACCTGGATTAGCAGGTGGAAAGAATTGCTCCGGAGGACAAAATTGTGATGGCACGAATGGATGGTCGGCTCGATTTATGTGGCGTGGCGGTGGTAAATTGATTCTCTATCTCTACGATATGTTGAAGCCCGATACTTATGGTTTGGATATTCCCCTTGTACACCAAGACGGATCTCCTGTGGTCGCCGAGCGGGGTAGATGGTACCATATCACTGAGCGTGTTAAAATGAATTCCTCTCCTGACAAGGCGGATGGCGAGGTGCAGGCTTGGGTGGATGGCGAAGAGGTACTTTTCATCACAGGAAGGAAATTCACCACCTGCGATGTGAAGATTGATAATTTCTACATTTCAACCTTCCATGGCGGGGATGATGAGGGATGGTGTCCGACCGATACCTGCTACACTTTCTTTGACGGTATTCGGGTGGGTACCACCTATGAAGATGTCTCCTACCAGCATTGCCTGAAGCCAGATGCAGGAAACGACCAGGCACTTTGTGCGGTGGGAAGTGCGCAATTGGCTGTGGATATGCCAGCCGCCTACCGTGTGAAATGGAGCCGTGACGGAGAGTTCATTCATGAGGGTAATCGCCTGTCGGCGGACTTGCCTGGCACCTACATTGTGGTGGCGGATAGTGCGCAATGTTCCCAAAACGATACCGTTCAGCTCTTTGACCGTTTGCTTGTGGATTTGAAGGCAGAGGATCATATCTGCGCCTCCTCTTTCGTGACGTTACAGAGTAATTTGGCTGGCGATCAACTCTCTTTCCAATGGTTCAAAGATGGGGAGTTGCTTAATGGCGAAACAAAGGCGTCGTTGACCACCAAAGAGGCGGGCCACTATCGTGTCGTCGTCTCCGCTGAAAATTGTGGGGAGAGTAGTGATACCTTCACACTCACCTCTGGACTTCTCGCCGTGGAGGATGTGGCTGGTGAGGCTGGTGAGGAGATGGAGATCAAACCACTGCTGGATGGCATCTACAGTTGGTGGAGCGAAACGGGTGAACACCTGGGCATCGGCCCTTCCTATCGTACCACGTTGCCGCAAGGAGAGCATTATATCTTTGTGAAGGATGAGAACGGGTTCAATGGAACGGTCGGCAAGAAGGGCATCTCGGAGAATGCTTGGACAAGGAGCAATTTCGACAAGGAGTTTATGCAATTCACCGTGGAGCGTGAATTGACCATCGACTCCATCTCCATCTATCCGACCAAAGCCTTAGAGGCTACGTTGAACATTGTTGATGAGGCTACTGGTGCTGTGGTATTCTCTCAAACCTATCCGGGGTTGAAGGGCGGCGATGAGGCTCGTCTGCCGTTAGGCGTCACGTTGCCTGCCGGCGCATATCATCTGGATGCCCAAGGCACCACTGCGCCGCTTTACCACTCACACACCGATAGTGATATCCATTTCCCCTATACGATTGAAGGACTTATCTCCCTAACGGGCTGTAATCTGGATTGGATCAACAACAAGGGCTGGTACATGCTCTTCTACAATTGGCATGTGAGCGCGGGCAATTATTGTGCCGCCACCCCTGTGAGATTGAGCGGAAGCGCTGCGAATGGCATGGTGGATGAGAGGCGTGATGGGTTATTCGCATACCCAAACGATGAAATATTGGTCATAGAAGGAGCCTATGCAGGGCAAAAAATTACGGTGACGGATGTCACTGGCAAGAAGATCGTCTCTGTTCAGGCGAAAGGCGACGAACCACTCCGAATCTCTATGGAGCGATGGCCCAAGGGTATCTATCTGGTAAATGGGTGGAAGGTGGTCAAGCGGTGATTTACAACATCTTCATTTGCTCGAATATCCCTCGATAGGCAGCTGCCTTCTTCTCCAGGCTGAGTGGATAGGCACGGGAGGAGGAGGGCAAACGGTAGAGGGAAAGTCCCTCTCTCAAAGGGATAGAAGCGCCCACGACAGGCATCTTAGGAAGAGAGAGTTGTTTCACGATGTTTTCAGTAGCTTTCTCTCCGGTGGTCACCACTGCTTGGCAATCTGGAATGCGGCGCAACAAGGCGTTAATATCAGTATATGCCACCACTTCCAAAAATTTATCGGAGGCATTCTCCTTTAATCGTTTCACCGCTTCGGCCGTATCGTAATAACCGATACCCTTCTCTTGCAGGAAACTCACAATCAATTCCAGTCTGAACGCCTTCGCCTCAACATCCACAAAATGATTTTTGTCGCCGAAGAAGAGTAACCCCATGATGCGCCAGTGGTCATTGATGAAGTTGGGATAGAAGAAATCCATGCTCCACCTTTTGCGTTGAGGCGGAAAACTACCCAAGAAAAGGACCTTCGTCCCTTGTGGGAGGAAAGGTAGCAAAGGGTGATACTCCACATCGAGGGAGGAGCGGTGGAGGTTGTTGATATTAAGATAACTGTTGGCCATAGAATCTCTGAAAACCGCTACTAAAAATCCCAAAATCCTGTATTAGTCACTGGATCATATTTTCTTTTGATAGCACCACCCATAACAGGATTCAACTCAATTTCAGCGGTATACAATACTTTGGTGGATTTCATGTGCCCACCGATGGTTTTATGGACGCCATCCTCTAAGTATGTATATAGTGCATGGGTATGATGGTAGTAGTTCTCATCGTCTGATATGATGTTACCATTGATGGATATTAGCTCAAGCATACCCTCTAAAAAGGTGGTCTCAAACGCCTTCTTTTCAGGGATGAATGTTTGGATCTCCGCCGTTTTACATCCACCAATACCAGCGAACGTGGCCGATTTAATGTTGTTTTTCTTACAAATGTCTATCAATCCGCTGATGATTTCGTCGTCCAGATCAAATCGGACATAATATTTGTCGCCTAATTTTTTATACTCCATAACTATCTGCTGTCGATATTTCGAACCAATCGCTAAATTAAGAAAATTTTGTCACATCTTTTCGCAACCAAGTTGCAAGATTCATTCTCTACCTTTGCGTCGTACTACAAATGATAACGATAAAAATTTAAGACAATGATTTGGGATATTCTTTCACCACTTTACGATCTATTCGAGACGGCCTACAACGGCAAATGTTACAAAGGAATAGCAGAGGAGATCAAACAACACGTCTGCAAGGATGATGTCGTGCTTGAGTGCGCTTGTGGTACGGGGTTGCTTACGCTCCCTATGGCGCAGATTTGCAAAGAGCTTATAGCTACTGATTATTCTGATGGTATGTTGAGGCAGACGGAGAAGAAGGTGGGAGGATATACCAATACGAAGATTCAGAAGGCAAGTATCTTGGATCTGCCGTTCGAGGATGATAGATTCGATGTGGTGGTGGCGGCTAATGTGATCCACCTTGTGGATGATCCGGCTAAGGCGCTGTCGGAGTTGAAGAGAGTCTGTAAGCCGGGAGGGAAGTTGGTTATCCCAACTTACGTCAATAAGGAGAGTAAGAATTCTATGGTGGCAGCAAAACTGCTCTCTCTGCTCGGCGTGGATTTCAAGCGCCAATTCAGTTTGGAGTCGTACAAGGCGTTTTTTGAGAAGCACAATATCCCAGTGAAGGAGTACCGCATTGTCGAAGGTAGAATGCCTTGCGCATTCGCTATTGTGGTGCTGTAATGCTTTTGCCCTTTCAGGGCGGATCATTGTTTTGTTCGCTATCATTTCGCCCAAGGCGACGCTACGCTTGCCGTTGGGCTATGTGATTTTGCCCTTTCAGGGCGTATTTTTCTTCCTTATTGATATGCTCTGTGTCATTCCATCATCTCGCCCTGAAGGGGCAAAAGCGAAGAAGTCAGATGGGTAGAGGTGTTTTAAAGTTATATCATTTCCTATATGTTTAATCTCAGATCAAGCAAAAGAACAACAACCTTAGAATCGGCCAAGAACTTTTGATTGGAGAGTAACAAGCTTTCCAAAATCACAAAGCCGATACCAATACGACGTGCGACAGCGGATGCATTAAGTTCCGGATGGGAAAGGAAAAGTCAGTTTGACCATAAATACGGTCATCTGTATAAAAAGTTAATTATATATGTGCCGATTTGCCCGCTCATATTTTCCCCAATTCAAAAAAAATGGTGCATTACCGCGTGTAATCTTAACACTTTCAAAGTAATTTTCAATCAAACACTTTAACAGAATTGGATCGGAGACGAAATCATCAATTGCATACTTATGTGGAATGTCGTTTGATTTTAAGTGTATTTCTAAATACCAAGCCGTAAACTGTCCCCCTCGATTTGCTAAAAAACTCAAAACTTAAAAAGACATACAAAAACACTCCGCAATGCCAGTAAATACGGCATTTCGGACTATATTAGTATGACTTTCAGATTTAGCGGACAGCAATAAATCCAAACAAAAAAGCCCGAACACAATCCGGGCTTTTGTCATATACTGACTAACGATCTTAGTCTTCCGTAAAGTTTCTAAAGTCAATCATTACTTCATTCATCGTGATATAATAATAGCCACCATTCGAAACTTCTTTCTTGAAAGATGAACGTGATGAATTAGCCATTTCAACAAATCCTGCTGCCTCAAGTTGTTGGGCATATAATTCAAGATTTGTCAATGAGAATTGTCCTGTTATAGCCACCTCTTTTTCTGACTCTAGTCTATATTGAGCGAAACGGAAAGATGGTGCAGGTATATCATTTAACCATACATTTTCTTTCACAACATCAGACCAAGTCGCATTGGATGGTGTTGAATTTTCAAGTCTTTCCTTATATTGCTCCAACTCATATTCATAATCCTCTTCGTTGAGATATTTTATAGCTGAAATCGTGAATAATCCATCTATGCATTGGAACGCATATTCATAGCCATTTTCAACTTTGAATGCTGAGAAAACTACGCCATATCTTTGGATGTAAAACTTTTTATCCTGAAGTTTTTGTGCATAAGAATCAAGTACGTCGCTTGAGGCATCATAACTGAATGATACCAAATCAGCCTTCTTACCATCTCCATAATTTTGGTCCAAAAGAACCGAACCATCTTTAAATGTGCCATTCAACTTTGGAAATACCGAAAGAATACTAGCTTTCTTAGAAAGATCATCCCATGTACATGAATCATAATCTTCATAATTGTTTATGGTATCATCATCATCATCATCACCACAAGAAGTGAATGATACGGATAGCAATGAAGCCACAATCATCATTGCAAAAAATCTTAATTTCTTCATGATCGTAAAATTTTTAGTTTACAATTTTTTATTCAATATATCTTATTTTAGACAACCCTTTGTCTGTTAAGTTCTCTGTAACGGAAACAAACCTATTCATCTCAGATTTTCAGTCTACAACAATATACTTACATCACCTAAAATGAAAAAAAATTATGTTCTTTTAGAGACTATACAAATTTAAAAAAAAATATTGGTGTCCGCTAAACTTTTTATGTGTTTAATTTTTTGCAAAAAAATATGAATTATATAATTAATAACAAATTTTCTAATGGATTTAGCATATTTTCTTCCATTTCTCAAACAAATATAACACAAAACATCTCACCCTATCGGTTTTGCAAACATATTTTACCGTTAATCCGCTGGTAATCTTTTTGGGGGGTATTCGCTATCATTTCGCCCAAGGCGACGCTGCGCTTGCCGTTGGGCTTTCAATAACTATCTCATCCAACCCTCCATGCGGTAGATTTTTTCCATCAGTTTGGTCTCCTCACACGAGATGCTGTCGCGATGCCAAACCTCTACCCTAACAGCGTAATACTCTCCCCAATCACCCTCATAGATAGTGAATTGTTGCTTTTCTACCACCTTAGAAAACCCCATTACAGCGGTATTTTCCACTGCTGAAGACTTCAACAACCGATCCTCCGAAAGCGGTTCGTTCTTACCTGCTTCAAAACAACGCAGAAAAATTGTTCCTGCCGACAACTGGGGATAATAGAAGTCATATTCGTAGATGCCACCTTGATCACCATTCCATATCTGCAAGAAACTATCAACATTATTGCTGTCGATGGTTGCCTCTCCGTCGCCAAGTGGAATGTTAAGTTCCATTCCTTCTGGGATAGGATGGTGTCTTGCAAAACCATCGGGGGCAGTCATCGCAATCAAAGATACGAACGGCAACACAACCACTATGCCCATTATGACAACTATAGAGAAAAAGAAACGTTTCCACTCTTTGTGGTATAGAAGTAGCACAAGCAACACCAATTCCGCAATTGCGGCTACAAGCCACACTACGACAGCCATATCCTCTGCCCATCCTCCAGGAATCTGGAGCATTACAAAGAGAATAACAAGCATCTGTATGACCATGAAGAATGGCACTACCCACCAATAGTTGATTAGCCAACCAATTACTCCTTTCATCGTTACCAATAGATTAGTTAGCATACTTTCTTCCTTTTTTTTGCAAGACAGATGGTGGCACGAATACTCATTCTGCTTGACCTAACAAATATAATACAAAACATCATCAACCTATTGGTTTCGCAAACTTATTTGACCATTAATCCGTTTGAAAGGTCATATTTATTTTTTTTTTATAACATATCATATAATAAAGAAAAATAACTATTTTTGCCTATGTAATTATATATTACCATATATGGCAAAATCAACAATGGGTACAAAACTGCCCAGAAAGTTAGAGGGGAAAATGCAGATTGTAGGCGAACAAATTAAGCTTGCCCGCCTTCGCCGTAATTTGAGCGTGGCTCAGGTAGCGGAACGTGCGACCTGTTCTCCGCTGACGGTTGCTCGCATAGAGAAAGGTGCTTCAACTGTTTCCATCGGCATTTATCTAAGGGTTCTGTATGCTCTTCAATTGGAAGACGATATTCTGCTACTTGCACAGCAGGATGTACTTGGAAGACAACTTCAAGACCTGGCGTTAACCAATCGCCAGCGTGCATCAAAAAAATTATGACGTATGAAGAAACTATATGTTTACGCTGATTTTGACTGGCTCTCATCCCCCACACTTATTGGAGAGTTAAGTTACGAGTCCTTACGTGGGAATGACTCCTATGGTTTTAAGTTTTGATAACGACTGGTTGCGCAGATATGGTAGCATTTCCTTGTCTGATGACCTTAGCAACTATCCTGGTCAACAATACACCAAGGCGGGTCGTGACATTTTTGGGTGTTTTGCGGATGCATTGCCTGTACCTCTCGTGGATGGACGCTATCTCCAGCGTATGATATGAACCCCACAACCAATGAGTACCAAAGCATACTTATTACGGCCTCATCAAACAAAGCCGACCTAAACCTTCTTTTGGATGCCGCTGAAAACTACATGATTCCCCATCACGATGCGGAGGTAATTATCAACGAAGTCGTGGAGGCTGTTAGTACATGGAAAAGTATTGCAATAAGGTTAGGTATAGCCAAACGGGAAATCTCCTTGTTCGAGGGTAGGCTTGGCAGCAAAACGCTTGGGTAATAAATCCATTCATATACACGTGCTTTTGCCCCTACGGGGCGGATTGTTAATCTGTTCGTTATTATATTCGCCCTGGGATAGTTGGAGCATATCCACGTCGTTTCGCCCTGAAAGGGCAAATACGAATCCGAATGCCCATAAAGGGCGAATTCCATTCGCTCCTACGATAATGAATAATTGTATCTATTCTATTTCCTTCATCAGCTTTAGCATCGTATCTGCATTGAATGGCTCAACCTCTTCAACTTTATGGAAATATCCACTTTCATCAACCTTAAAGGTCAAATTGACTATCTTTTCGTATTTATACATCTGACCTGATATAGTGTCTTTTATCAAGTAGCCGTCAGTAGCTGTCAAGTTATAACTATCCCCAAGATTCTCAACCTCGTCCTTTATGCTGAACCAAAGATATTTATACTTTCCAAGTGAGTCATATAGACATTCTGGTGCAGAATCAAATTCTTCGTCTGGACAATCAACGCCATGAGAATGATCATCTATCACAACCAAGTTGCTGTCTAGCACAACAAAATGAACATAACTTAAACATTCTTCTCTAAAATTATCACTATATTGAACCAAATGATATTTGTCATTCAACTGCTTATGTGCAACAAAATTTGCAAACTTCATTTTATAGGATTCATTAAGATCTGTCAGATCTCCATAATGACGAAAATTTTCCAGTTCAAAGTCTCCGAAATAGCGTCTAACACTGACAGTATCATTATTGTAGCTATCAAGATGCTTAAAATACAGCGATGGCGAGACTTTTCTCAAACTGTCACGAAGAGAACATTCTTTTCGCCATACACTTACTTCGGCACTCTCTACATCTTCACAAACCGAATCCTGCACTACACTATTGTCATTAGAAGATATTTCCGTTTGAGAGACCTCGTTATTACCACAAGCCACCAAACAAAGAAACGAAATGAAGGCCAAACACTTATTCAACATCTTGATATACATACTTTATATTTAGCAAAATCAGTAGGACAAAGATATGAAAACCATACAGAAGCATTACATTGATACACCATATAAATATTACTCCAGTGATCTGGGTTTCACCGTGTATTGCTTTTGCCCCTTCAGGGCGATTTGTCGTTTTTCGCTGTCTTTTCGCCCAAGGCGACGCCGCGCTTGCCGTTGGGCTATGTGATTTTTGCCCTTTCAGGGCACTGTTAGCGGGAACATGAACGAATCCTAAAACGATATTGTTTTAAAACTATATAATTCCCTGTACGTTAATCGGAGAAGAGGCAAAGAAAACTAAATGTAAGAAATGAGTCAAATATGGAAGAGCCTTTACTATACGTCTCTGGCTGGAAGCCAGTATCTGAGTAACCGCGGGCAACGCCTGCGGATTAAGACACACGTAGATACCGTCTGCCTGGAAGGCAGTACCTTGATCCGAAGAACGATGCATCACTCCAAGGTAGTGCCTTCCAGGCACACGGAGCAAGAGGAGCGTTTTAACCGGCAGCATCTCCTCCGTCGATGCAACCGGTTACTAAGATATTGCCTTCCAGGCAAAGACGATTGTTTTAAAGTCCTATAATTTCTTATATGTTAAATCCCATAACTCACAAATAAAATATAATCAGTATTTTATGTAAGTATTTCGTTAAAAAACCCAACGTTTTCTAATGGATTTAGCATACTTTCTTCCTTTTTTTGCAAGACAGATGGTGGTACGAATACTCATTCTGCTTGTCCCCAACAAAGATAATACAATCCAACAAAAAAGGGAGACCCA
>JAKSKY010000024.1 GCA_024401515.1 Paludibacteraceae bacterium
GAAGGATGTGGAAGACCATTTGGCGCTGAAGAGTATAATCGAAGCGTATACCAAAGAACATCCAGACATTAGCTATCTTCTCTTGGTGGGTGATACGGACTATTTACCTCACTACTATTTAATTGCGAAACAAATGCAAGGACCTGCAGATCAGGATTATAACGAGTTGATCAGCGGTTGTGATTTCCGTGTGGGCCGTTTCTCCGGTGAAAGTGTGGAGGATATAGACGCGATGGTGACCCGTAGCATTTTGTATGAACATAGTAGCAAGGAGCAAAACTGGGCACTTCAAACAGTGACAGTGGGTAGTAACAATGCCGACACCGATTATTACGAAAATGCGCCCGATTATGTTCATGCGCGCAAAATCGGTGATAAATTCGAAAAAATGGGCTTGAATTCTACTGTGTTGGTGGATCTTGATACCATTAATTTGATGAGTAGTAAACCTCTCGTCAATGCGATTAATGATGGCTGTTCCATCATTAATTATACGGGTCATGGCGAACCTAGATATTGGGTGACGACTGGATTCTCTTATGAGGATGCCATGAAATTGGATAACGCTAATAAGTGGCCATTTATCTTTTCTACCGCTTGTGTAGTCGGTGATTTTACCGATACATGTTTGGCTGAAGGATTTTTAAGATCTAGGGATGCAGATGGCTATCCAACAGGTGCGGTGGCAATGTTGGCTTCTGGTGCCAACCAACCACTCTCTTTCCCTATGGCGGCTCAGATATCCTTTAATAATCGTTGGTTAACGGGTGAGGAGGTCACTTTCTCTAAATTATGCAAGGTAGCCACCGATTCAATGTATAATATGGATCCATCGGCCTACTATACTTTTTTGACTTGGAACCTCTTTGGAGATCCTTCCCAAGTCATCTTCCCTTACAACAATGAAATCATCCCTTCCGAGTTGACGATTTCAACCCGTATCAAAGGAGGTGCGTATGATTTCAATGCGGAGAATCAAATTAGTGCTTCCAACAAGATTTCCAGCGACGCGAAGGTGACATACCGTGCTGACAATGTCGTTCTGAAGGACGGATTCCATTTTTCCGGAGACCATTTCTTGGCAAGTAATGAGCCTAAATCTACGGAAAACATATGGAGCCCTAATTTAGGAAATGTTGGAAATAGCCAGGCGACCGAACTTTGTGAGATTGATCCTGATAGGGAGATTACCCTCTATCCTATTCCATGTGATGGTGAATTTACCATTGATTTCGGACGCTTGGAGGGAAAGAAGTCTGTTATGATTTATGATGTGAAGGGTGTTCTGATCTATCGCGGCCATTTTATGGACGCTACAACGGATGTCAATCTTGCCGCATATGGGAAAGGCATTTACAATATAAGAATTACAACACCTCAAATATCGTCGATTAGACAGATAATAATTAAATAAACAAGTGAATCATAGGGTTTTCCCTATGATTCCTTTTATGTTTAAATTCATTTGTATGCGAAATATTGTTATCCTTTTATGCGCAATGTTTGGGATGCCTTATATGGCATCGGCGGAGATTCAGTACTTCTCTTTCAAAGAAGGGGTTACATCCGCTCAAACTTTCAGTGCAAATAGATCAGTGACAGAGACGATGTCATATATCGATGTCACATATCAATTCCAGGGGGCACAAATGTCCCATACCATTGATGGAGATTTGTTCATCATGGCAGATGCCCGCAAGACAGTTGTTGCTGGAGAACCCTCTCTTCCCTATTATTCAGATCTATTTTTGGTTCCCTCTTTGGAGAATGTGAGCGTAGAGGAGATTGATGCCACATATTACGAATTTAATGGAGTGGATGTGGCGCCTTCACCAGGTTTAAATATCTCTGGTGTGACGGAGTCGAATGTGTCTGTAACGAAGGGGGATATCTATCAAAAGAATGCGCTTTTCCCTACTAAAACAGAGCGCATATCAAACATCCAAAACTTTCGTGGAGCCCCTTTGGTTACTGTCAATATATTCCCTATTCGCTTCAATCCCGTTACGCAGAGTGTAAGATGTTACACTTCTATTACTTATCGAATTCATTTGGACGAGTCGGAACGCCCCTATATCAAGGAATCAACCCTCGATATGGTGGAGTCTATGATTGCTAATCCCAATTCCGTCTCTCGATATAAAGCACCATCTCCACAATATAAACCAGGAGGAACTACCGCTTCATATTCGGGTGCTGAGAAATATTTGATGATCACAGTTCCAGAGTTTTTTGATGTGACTAAAAAATTTGCCGCATGGAAGACGATGATGGGTTATGATTGTACCGTATTATCTGAGGCAGAGTGGACCCCCGAAATGGTATCCAAGGCGGTCCTTCAGTATCACCAAGCCTCCAACATCAAATACCTTTTACTAGTGGGAGATTTCAACCATATTCCAGTTCAGTATGTGGATATCTATCATCCCAAAAGAGATGAGTTGATTTCTATTGCGACGGATAAGTTATATGGCTGTTTTGATGGTGGTTATATCCCCAGTTTCTCCATTGGTAGAATTTCCGGAAATAGTTCATCTGAGATAGACGGTATCTTTGATAAAATCAAAAAGTATGAAGCCACACCACCTGTTTCTTCAGACTATTACAACCATGCTTTGCATCTTGCTTATTTCCAAGATAGCAGTAAAGATGACGGTTCTATCGATGGAATTGCCGCTGATGGCTATGATTTTGTTAAAACCAGTGAATCAATAAAGGCACAATGCGAAAAAGCGGGTAAAATTGTCTCTAGAGTTTATACAAGTCAATACCCAGATCTGCTTCCTCAAAAATATAGTAAGGACGAACCATTGCCTGAAGAGTTGATGAGGTCTGATATTTGGAGTGGTACTACGGAACAGATCAGCGAAAAGATAAATGAGGGACAAGTCTATGTCATGTACGATGCCCATGGTGAAGTCTACTATTGGGAGAGTCCTTCTTTTGGCATTACTGATGCTGATTCGTTACAAAATGGAGAGGTACCCACAGTTGTATTTAGTGCAGCCTGTTTCGTTGGAAAGTTTGATGGAAACTATTGTTTGGCGGAGGCTTTCCTAAAAAATCCGAATGGAGGTGCGGTGGCAATGACCGCAAATACACACTATGGTTGGTGTTCCTACAATGACATTTATCTAGATTATCTTATTCGATATAATGTTTTGTCTAACAAAGATGCCTCTATCGCTGACAATATGGAAAGGGCACTTCTGTATTTGTCGGATGGCGAGGATGCCGACTATCCCTACACGAAACACATGCATCTGACGACACACTATTTCGGAGATCCAAGTATGCGTATGTATGCGAACGAACCTGGTTGTCTCACTCCATCCATTCGACAAGAGGGTAATACAGTCTATGTCGCAGTGGATGTTCCTCAATGTAAGATTACATTGACTAGTACCGAAAACCCTTTGGATATGTCAAAGTTTAAGAGCTATACAGCCTACAACGATACCATTAAATTTGAGCATGTGGACTTCCCTTATACGATTTGCGTTACTAAAAAGGGATATGTTCCATATGTTCTGCCAAGCGACCGATATATCCAAAATTTGGTATTTGTCGAGGATACATCTATTGTTTCCGGGTTCAATATTTATGCTGGAAAGGCGGTTTCCTTATCAACAAAGGGGGGAGACGTTGTCTGCAAGGCTGGACATACCCAATTACAGTCTAACCATTCGATCGTATTAAGTGATGGATTCCGTGTCGAGGATGGCGCATCTTTTAAGGCATTGCTGATGGAGCATGGTAGTTGTAACTACAAGATCTATCCACAAAGTAATGCCGTGAATGAGGATGATTTCTATTCTCCGGGCTATACGATTCCTAATAATCCAGTAACAACTGATTTGACGGATGAGGAGCGGTCTGTGATTTCTCTCTACCCTAACCCTACCGATGGCCATTTCAAAGTTGATTTTGGTGGTAATGTCGGTGAGAAACATCTCTCCATTTATACTGCAAGCGGTGAACTGGTGGAAACTGGTGTTTTTTCGGGTGAAACGGCCGATTTTAACTTTTCGGGATGGATGAAGGGAATCTATGTGATTCGTATTGTATCTGACAATGAAGTGTTTACAGAAAGATTGATATTGAAGTAATTGTTTGAAAAGGATGTTTCTCCCTTGGAGAACATCCTTTTTGTTTTGATACTAATTTTATAATAGTGTTATAAAGTATATAAATTTATCAAAAATTTATATGTGATTTGATGTTTGAGTTGTTGATTGTAGATATTTACGATGTTTTTATCTACTTTTGTCTTACGAAAATCATGAACAAATATCTTTCAGTTTTTGTTTTGTAGCAGATTGTTAGAGATTGTATTACTTTTTATATTAATTTAATTTATCAGTAAAAATGGATTTGAAAAAATTCGTGATTGCAACTATGGGAGTTGCATTGTCAGTTAGTGTAGCAAATGCGCAAAGTGAATCTGATCACTTGTCTGGTGTTAAGGTGTATACCGATGGTGTAATCAACAGAACCAACTTGGAGGTTTCAAAGTCGAGCAAGGACGCTAGTGCGATTGGTATTCGCGCCAATGGTTATCGTGATTATACTAAGTTGGATATGTTTGCCACTGACCTTACTTTTTATGGATACCAAAACAATGTTGTGTTCCAATTGACTAAAGACTTTCGTGTCGGACTTGGTTGTGGCATAGACAAAAATTATTATGTGAAGTTGGGAGGTTCTACATTGGTCAACGGAGATTTGGTGATGAATGGAAACTTTACAATCAATTATAGTGGTGGTACCAACAAATACTTGTTGAACTACAGTGATGGTGATAATATCATTTTTGAGGCAAGAGCCTATCAGGAAAGAGGTAACTCTTTGTCTAATATGATATTTAAAGGATACAATCTAAACTTTGATGCCCCTTGTAGCATGTCGTCTGATTTGGATGTGAAGGGAAAAATCTCTTGTCACAAAGAGATCGAGGTTTATCAGTTGACCGCTTCTAACGCCCGTGTGAATGAGTTGAAGGCTAAGGATGTCAATGTGGAGTTGAACAATGCCGCAGATTATGTGTTTGAGGAGAATTATGATCTCAAGTCTTTGAAGGATGTAGAGTCTTACGTGAAGGAAAATAAGCACCTTCCTGGAGTCCCTTCCGCCGCTGAAATGGCTGAAAATGGCATGAGTGTCTCTGAGATGAGTAACTTGTTGTTGGAGAAGGTCGAAGAGTTGACACTTCACATGATCCAATTGCAAAAAGAGAATGAGTTGTTAAAGGCAAAAGTAGAAGCTTTGGTGAAATAATTGAATGGCTAACGGATTGTCATGCAGTTTCCCTGTGTGATGAATAAATACTAAAAGTATGCGAAAAATAGCAATCCTTATAGGTTTTATGTTTTCTGCGCTTTTGCCTTCACTGGCGGAGATTCAATACCTCTCATTTACCAAAGGTTTAGGAGATGCGCAAGATTTTAAAACCATTAAAAAGGTGACTGAAAGCGATAAATATATTGATGTCACCTATCAATTTGAAGGCGCGAAAGTGTTCCAGTCCGAAGAGGGGGATCGTGTTCAGATGGAAAATGCCCACTATATCACAACGGAGGGTGAGCCCTCTTTGCCTTATTACACGGATATGTTTGTTGTTCCTGCGTTGGAAGGCATTTTTGTTGAGATGATTGATGCTGATTATCAGGATTATGAATCAATGAATATTGCCTCTTCTATTGGTGAGTTTGCCGTCGGAACTACGCCTACGGTCTCCCCTACACGTAGTGCGACTTACGAAAAGAACCTATTCTATCCTACGGAAATAACTAAGACGCAAAATCCCCATCTATTCAGAGGGGCGCCTTTGATGTCGGTAGATGTGTTCCCTGTACAGTTTAATCCAATCAGCGAGACGATTAGGTGTTATGCTTCGATCACTTACCGTATTCATTTGGAAGAGTCGAAAAATGTGGTGTTCTTGTCCGAAAAATCTCTTGAAAAAGTGAAGAACATGGTGACAAATAACATCTCAAGATACAAGGAACCAAGTCCTCAATATAGACCTGGAACCAAGATCTCCTATTCTATTCCAGAAAACTATGTGTTTGTCACTATTCCTGAGTTTGAGACAGAGGTGAAGGAGTTCGCGAAATGGAAAAGCATTTTGGGTTTCAACTGTTCTATCGTTTCTAAGAGTAATTGGACAAGTGACCAGGTGCGTGATTCGATAAATTCTTTCTATCAAAACAACGATGGAATCGATTATTTGATGATTGTCGGTGATGCTCAGCATGTGCCTGTCGAAAAATTCAGTTTCTATAATAATACCTTAAAAGAGACGATTACTATCTCGTCAGACAAGAGATATGCGTGCATCAATGATTCCGCTAATGTGATAACAGATTTCTCCATCGGAAGAGTTGCCGGAGAGGATGTGGATGAAATCAGAGCGGCTTTGACTAAGATAAAGAATTACGAAGCTATGCCTCCAGAAAATTATGGTTATTACACGAATGGTGTTCATTGCGCATACTTCCAAGACACTTATAAGGGAGACAACATACCTGACGGTATTGCGCATGATGGTTATATTTTCGTGGAAACATCGGAAAATTTGTTGAAAAGAAACGAGGATTTGGGTATGCATATTACACGCATCTACGCCCGTCAGTATGATACTGTCATGCCGCAATATTATTCGAAAAATCGTCCTCTTCCTGATGTGTTGTTGAATGAGGATGTTTGGAAAGGCGATAGGTACGACCTTAGAAAGGCGTTCGAGGATGGTGTTCATTATATTTTCTATAATGCGCATGGCAGCATAACAGGATGGAGCGAACCTTTCTTTTCTGTGATTGATGCGATGGATATCAAGAATGACCAATATCCTGTTGTACTTAGCTCCGCATGTAAGGTTGGTGATTTTGTCAACAAGGAAGGTTTAGCGGAAGCGTTGGTTAAAAATCCTCATGGTGGTGCGGTTGGTATGGTGGCTAATACCCATTATGGATGGTCTAAGACGCAGGATAAAATCATGGTTAACATGTTTGAGAACCTTTTCAATGTGGATTGTCAAAATTCAGTGGCTGATGCGATGGAGTCAGCCTTGATAAATGTAGGAGAGGATCCAAGGTATGCATCCTACCCGACTATCAAGCATGCCCGTTTGTCCAATCACTATTTCGGCGACCCGAGCATGAAAATGTATGCCTTTAAACCAGGTTGTATTATGCCTGTCATTACGCAAAAGGGTGATACAGTAATCGTGGAGACGGGTATTCCAAAGTGCCAGATCACCTTGAGTAGTTATGAAGATCCGATGGATGCGAGCAAATTGAAGACGGTTACCGGTACAGGTTCCGCCATATTCGCGAATGTGGACTATCCATACAATATTAGTGTGAAGAAGGGTAATTACGCCTCTTTCTATACTTTGCCTAATCAATATATCCAAGACAAGATCTTCGAGACGGATTCATTTACTATTGTAGGAAGTAATGTTTATGTGGGCAACCATGTCAATCCGAAGAAGAATCATGGTGATGTTGTATGCAGATCAGGAAGCACTGTTTTGAAAACTTATGGAAAAATAGTGCTTGGAGATGGGTTTCGTGTGAACGAAGGGGCTTATTTTCATGCGATTGCAATCGAAAAGGGATATGATTGCGATAGAAGCTATCCCGCTAATGGTCCTCATGTATTTGATAACGATCCGTACCCAAGTTATTCGGAGTCTACTGATTTGACCGAGGAATTGGGTGGTTCTATCTTTGCGCTCTACCCTAACCCTACGGATGGTGATTTCACGATCAGTTTCGGGGATATGGAGGGAGATAAGATAGTTTCTGTGTTGTCGGTGAGTGGAGAGATGGTCCACAATGCGAAATACAGCGGGGAAACGGCGGAAATTAGTCTATCCCAATTCCCTTCAGGTATTTATGTGGTTCGTGTGATCACTACCGATAAAGTGATGACAAAACGATTGATATTGAAGTAAGTTGGTCTTGCAAAAGAGGAACCGGTCCTTGGGAAACGGGTCCTCTTTAGACCATAAAAAAAGGCGATCCAATAAGGGTCGCCTTTCTAGTTGTTTAATTTAAGTTGAATTATTCTGCGCTCTTATCAACGATTTCCGCATCAGGTGCGTTTCTCTTGATAGAGTCGATACCGTTCAAACATCCTGCTTTAGCCTTGTAGCCTTCACCTGTTCCGATTGGCTCACCATTAGAAGCCTTCAAACGGAAACGGAACTCGCCTCTCTTGTCCTTGTAAACCTCGAACTTAGGATTCTTCTCAGTTGCGTATCCCTCAACTGTTTGGTCCTCGATACCAGCTACACAGTTCTTTTGTACACTTGCGATACCATTTTTGCAAGAAGCCATTGAAGAATAGCCCTCTGAACTAAGAATGATCTCACCATTACCTGCCTTCAAATTGAAACGAAACTCGCCCTTCGCATCCTTAGTAATAACAAATTTACCCATATCTATAATCTTTTAAAGTTAATAAATTTCAAATCCTTAGCGAATATAGGAAATTTCTTTTGGATTGCAAATATTTTTGTGAAAATCTTAATTGCTTTGCTTATCTCCGCATAGGGCTTGCGCCCTGCGCTATATTCTTTTGCAACGGGTTTCTTAATTCTTAATTATTAATTATTAATTATTTCAATAAGTCTGGCCGCAATTTTTTTGTCCTTTCCACCGCTTGTTCATACTCCCACTCCTTGATTTTCGCTTCGTTGCCTGAAAGCAGTATATCGGGCACTTTCCATCCTTTGTACTCCGCTGGACGTGAATATACCGGTGGCGCCAATAAATCGTCTTGAAAGCAGTCTGAAAGGGCTGATTGCTCGTCAGACATGGCGCCTGGGATCAAGCGAACTATGGCGTCTGTCATGATGCAAGCGGCCAATTCACCGCCAGTTAGGACATAATCACCGACTGAAACCTCTTTGGTGATGAGGTGTTCCCTGATTCTATGGTCGATTCCCTTGTAGTGTCCGCACAAAACGATGACATTATTAAGTAGTGACATCGAGTTAGCCATCTTTTGGTCGAACATCTCTCCGTCGGGAGAGGTATAGATGACCTCATCGTACTCTCTTTGCTCTTTTAAATGCGTTATAAGGCGATCAATGGGTTCGATCTGCATTACCATACCAGAACTGAATCCGAAGGCGTAGTCGTCGATTTTTTTATGCTTGTCGAGGGTGTAGTCACGGATGTTATGGATGACAATCTCCGCCAAACCCTTCGCTTGAGCTCTTTTGAGGATGGAATGGTTTAGCGGACTCTCCAACAATTCGGGTACAGCCGATAAAATATCTATTCTCATACTATTTCAATTTTGATAGGAAGCGTTCCTTGTCAATGACAAATCTTTGGTGGTCAGCCGAGCCGATTTCATCGCCCTTTTCGTCTTTTGCGGTGATGGTATAGACGATCTTTCTTCCCTCAATGGCTGTAATCTCCGCTGAAAAGGTGATTTTTGCGCCCACCAATGATGCCTTGATGTGTTTCACATTGATTTCAATGCCTACGGTATCGCTGCCTTCCGGCATATCCGCCTGCACCATTTTCATGGCTGTATTTTCCATGTAAGCGACCATAGCGGGTGTCGCGAAGACCATCAAGGATCCTGAACCCATCACAGCGGCCGCGTCTTGCTCCCTGACGGTGATGGTTTGTGTGAATATTTGTCCTACTTCCATGTTATAGAAAAGAAAGAGGCATTGCTGCCTCTTTGTCGTTTTAATCGTTAGAATTCTGAAGAGAAATGGAACCTGATCTTAGGGAAATCGGTTTGGGCCATTTGTAGAATATAGCCTGAGTCCGCCAAGAAGACATCTCTACCCTCTTTGTCTTTCGCCATGAATTGGTATTTACGTTTCTTGAAGTTCTCCAATGCCTCGGCGTCGTCACTCTCGATCCAACAAGCCTTGTAGAGGTTGATTGGCTCCCAACGGCACTTGGCGTTGTATTCGTGGAGCAGACGGTATTGGATGACCTCGAACTGCAATTGTCCGACGGTACCGATGATCTTTCTTCCGTTGAATTGGTTGGTGAATACTTGGGCCACACCCTCGTCCATCAATTGCTCAATACCCTTGGCCAATTGCTTTGCCTTCATTGGATCATCGTTCTCAATATATTTGAACATCTCTGGGGAGAAACTTGGCAATCCTTTGAAGTGGATATCTTCGCCAGAAGACAATGTGTCTCCGATTTTGAAGGTTCCACCGGAATCTGGCAAACCAACGATGTCACCTGGCCATGCCTCGTCCACTGTCTCCTTCTTTTGCGCCATAAAGCAGGTTGGAGCGGAGAACTTCAACATCTTGTTGTGACGAACATGCTTGTAATTTACATTTCGCTCGAATTTACCGGAGCACACCTTCACGAAGGCGATACAGCTGCGGTGATTAGGGTCCATATTAGCGTGGATCTTGAATACGAATCCGGAGAAGTTTTCCTCCTCTGGTTTAACCTCACGCTCTACGGTTTGGGTAGGTTGTGGGGTCGGTGCGATTTGACAGAAGCAGTCCAACAACTCCTTTACACCGAAGTTATTCAAGGCACTACCGAAGAATACGGGTGCCACCTCGCCGGCCAAATACTCTTTAATATCCAATTCCGGGTAAACACCATCGATCAAATCGAGGTCTTCGCGTAATTGTTGCGCATCCTCCTCAGGAATGTGTTTCTCCAATTCTGGACTATTGATATCCTTGAACTCGATGTTCTCGGTAATGATTTGCTTGTTAGGGGTATAGAGATTCAATTTGCGCTCGTAGATGTTGTAGACACCCTTGAACTTGTCTCCTTGGTTGATAGGCCATGAAAGAGGACGGACACGGATGTTCAACTCCTTTTCCAATTCATCCATCAAATCGAATGCGTTGTTACCGTTACGGTCCATCTTATTGACGAACACGATTACAGGGGTGTTACGCATACGGCAAACATTCATCAATTTACGGGTTTGTGCCTCTACACCTTTGGCGCAGTCCACCACGATGATTACGCTGTCCACAGCGGTCAAGGTACGGAAGGTATCCTCTTGGAAATCCTGGTGACCAGGAGTGTCCAAGATATTGATCTTGAATCCATTATAATCGAAAGCCATTACGGATGTCGCGACGGAGATACCACGTTGCTTCTCGATCTCCATCCAGTCGGAAGTGGCGGTCTTCTTAATTTTGTTCGATTTCACCGCACCGGCGATGTGGATCGCGCCTCCGAACAACAATAACTTCTCTGTCAATGTAGTCTTTCCCGCATCCGGGTGACTGATAATCGCGAAGGTTCTTCTTCTTTTAATCTCTTCTGATAAGCCCATAAAACATTAAATCATTTTGCAAATGCAAAAGTAGTAAAAATTGGGGAGTTTGCGAAAGGTTTTCCCTATTGAGATAATAAACAACAAAAATCCCCACCACTTTCGTGGCAGGGATTCCTCTATTTTGAACGAATCTATTAATATTCATTCCATGGAGTGATAGGCAAATCTTCCACTTTCATCGTGCAGAAGGCACGGATAAAGGCGGTTGCCAAACGTGGATTGGTGATCAAAGGAATGTTCAAATCGACAGCTGAACGACGAATCTTGTATCCGTTGGTCAACTCGTGAACGGTCAAATCCTTTGGTATGTTCACCACCATATCGATCTTATGCTCATGCATCAAATCCAATGCTTGTGGTTGCTTGTCTTCGCTTGGCCAGTAAACCAATGTGTTTGGTACACCGTTCTCTGAAAGGTAACGGCTGGTACCGTTTGTAGCGTAGATTTCGTAACCATGCTCCACCAAAAGGTGAGCGGCATCCAACATCGCTGCCTTATCCTTCGCACCACCTGTAGAGAGCAATACGGTCTTCTTAGGAACGCGTTGTCCGACAGAGAGCATAGCGAGCAACAAGGCGCTGTTAGCGTCTGGACCCAAACATCCTACCTCACCGGTGGATACCATGTCCACACCCAAGACTGGGTCTGCCTTTTGCAAACGGTTGAAGCTGAATTGGCTGGCCTTGATACCTACATAGTCGAAGTCGAAACATGACTTGTGAAGCTTCTCAACTGGCAATCCCAACATCACCTTGGTGGCGATCTCGATCAAGTTGTTCTTCAACACCTTGCTGACGAATGGGAAGGAACGGCTGGCGCGGAGGTTACACTCGATTACCTTGATTTCGTTCTCTCTTGCCAAATATTGGATATTGAATGGTCCGGAGATATGCAACTCCTTCGCGATTTGAGCGGAGATCTTCTTGATACGCTTAACTGTCTCGATATAGAGCTTTTGAGCTGGATATTGGATGGTGGCGTCTCCTGAGTGGACACCTGCGTACTCAATGTGCTCTGAAATCGCATAAGCGAGGATTTCACCGTCTTTTGCCACGGCATCCATCTCCACCTCCTTGGTGTTCAACATGAACTTACTGATTACGACTGGGTGTTTCTTGCTGACGTTAGCTGCCAAAGCGAGGAATCTCTCCAACTCGTCTTGGTTAGAGCAAACGTTCATGGCGGCACCAGAAAGCACGTAAGAAGGACGAACCAATACTGGATAGCCTACCTTGCCGATAAACTTGTTCACATCCTCCATATTGGTCAATGCGCTCCACTCCGGTTGGTCCACACCGATACGGTCCAACATAGCGGAGAATTTATCACGGTCTTCCGCGTTATCGATGTATTTTGCTTGTGTTCCTAAAATTGGCACGTTTTGAGCGTCCAACTTCATGGCGAGGTTGTTCGGGATTTGTCCACCGGTGCTGACAACAACACCCTTAGGGCCTTCAATTTCGATCACATCCATCACACGCTCGAAGGTCAACTCATCGAAGTAGAGTCTGTCACACATATCGTAGTCAGTGGATACAGTCTCTGGGTTGTAGTTGATCATGACGGACTTGTAACCCTCCTTGCGGATGGTGTTGAGCGCTTGTACTCCGCACCAGTCGAACTCTACGGATGAACCGATACGATAAGCACCTGAACCTAGAACGATAACGGATGGGTTAGGATCCTTCTCGATATCACTGCCTACAGCCGCATAAGTCAAGTACAAATAATTGGTTTGTGCTGGGTATTCAGCTGCCAAGGTATCGATTTGTTTTACGTGAGGGACGATACCCTTATCCTTACGATATTGGCGAACCTTCAAGATGGCGTCTTCGATATCCATGCTCTTTTCCATGCCCAAGGCGCGAGCCACTTGGAAATCGGTGAAACCGTATACTTTTGCTCTTTGGAGCAACTCTTTATCCAATTCATTCAACGATTTAACCGCACGCAATTCGCTGTTGATGTTGTAGATGTTCAACAACTTATCAAGGAACCAATTGTCGATCTTGGTCAATTCGTGGATTTGATCAACTGTGTATCCAGCGAAGAAAGCCTTCTCGATCATGAAAATACGTTTGTCGGTTGGTGCGTGGAGCGCTTGGTCGAGGTTGTCGATCACCAACTCCTTATTGCCCACGAAACCGTGCATACCTTGACCAATCATACGTAGACCCTTTTGGATGGACTCCTCAAAGGTACGACCGATGGCCATTACCTCACCGACAGACTTCATGGAACTACCCAACTCTCTATCTACACCGTGGAATTTACCCAAGTCCCAACGAGGAATCTTACATACCACGTAGTCAAGCGCTGGCTCGAAGAATGCGGAAGTTGTCTTGGTAACGGAGTTCTTCAAATCGAACAATCCATAGCCCAAACCTAACTTGGCTGCCACGAATGCGAGAGGATAACCAGTTGCTTTAGAAGCAAGGGCCGAACTTCTGGATAGACGGGCGTTCACCTCGATGACACGGTAATCCTCGCTGAATGGGTCGAACGCATATTGTACGTTACACTCACCCACGATACCGATGTGACGGATGATCTTAATCGCCAATGCGCGAAGTTTGTGGTACTCGCTGTTGGTCAATGTCTGGGATGGAGCGATGACGATACTCTCACCGGTGTGGATACCAAGTGGGTCGAAGTTCTCCATGTTGCAGACGGTGATACAGTTGTCGAAGCGGTCGCGAACCACCTCATACTCTATCTCTTTCCATCCCTTCAAAGACTTCTCCACCAAAACTTGTGGTGAGAATGAGAATGCCTTCTCGGCGATGGTGTTCAATTCTTCTTCATTGTCGCAGAATCCTGATCCGAGTCCACCCAATGCGTATGCAGCACGGATGATGACTGGATAACCCAAATCCTTGGCGGCCTTTCTTGCCTCCTCAATGGTTTCACAAGCTTGTGACTTGATGGTCTTTACTCCGATTTCATCCAACTTTTTAACGAAGAGCTCACGGTCTTCTGTGTCGATGATGGCTTGAACTGGAGTACCCAAAACCTTCACATTGTGCTTCGCCAAGATGCCTTGTTCGTAAAGTGCGACACCGCAATTGAGGGCGGTTTGTCCACCGAAGCTGAGGAGAATTCCCTCTGGGTGCTCCTTTTCGATGACACGCTCCACGAAGTATGGAGTAACTGGCAAGAAATATACTTTGTCAGCGATTCCTTCGGAAGTTTGCACGGTTGCGATGTTAGGGTTGATCAAGATGGTCTCGATACCCTCCTCCTTCAAAGCCTTCAAAGCTTGTGATCCAGAGTAGTCGAACTCACCCGCCTCACCGATCTTCAAGGCGCCTGAACCCAACAAGAGCACTTTCTTCACCTCGTGGCGCTCCATTACCTCCACCTCTTCTGCGAGGTTCTTAACGGTAGGATCGCTCATCAAACGGACGAATTCACCGAAGATATACTCCGTATCAGTTGGACCAGAAGATGCTTCTGGGTGGAATTGTGCGGAGAACCAAGGGTACTTTTTGTGACGGATACCCTCGTTACTTCCGTCGTTCATATTGATGAATTGTGGCTCCCAATCTGCTGGAATGGTGTCGTTGTCAACGGCATATCCATGGTTTTGACTGGTGATGAAACACTTTGTGGTTGGTTTGCCGTTCTGCATCAAGCGAACAGGTTGGTTGTGTCCACGGTGTCCATATTTCAATTTCTCAACCTTGGCACCAGCTGCCAAAGAGAGGATTTGATTACCCATACAGATACCATAGATTGGCTTTACCTCTTTGCCGCTCTTCTTTTGGTTCTCCATAAAGGTGCTGACGTGCTTTACAGTCTTCATACAGAGGTTAGGGTCACCAGGACCGTTACTGATGAAGAGTCCGTCAAACTCCAATTGGTTGAAGTCATAGTCCCAAGGAACTAGGGTGACTGTCACGTCGTATTTCAATAACTCACGGATAATATTTTGTTTTACACCCATGTCGACTAGACATACGCGCTTCTTTCCGTTTCCATAGGTTTCCACCTTCTTGGTGCTGACCATCGCCACTTGGTTGACAAGGTTTGGATTCTCGAAAGGAATATCCTCTCCGCCCTCCATGACGATCACACCGCTCATACTACCCTTTTCACGAAGGATCTTGGTCAATTCACGGGTGTCGATACCTGAAATACCTACGATGTTCTCTCTCTTTAACCACTCCGCTAGAGAACCCTTAGCGTTCCAGTGGCTGAATTGTTGGCTATAATCGCTGACTACCAATGCGCGCACATGAATGCGGTCACTCTCCATGAATGTGGATAGTCCATTTGCCTCGACGCCTTCTGATGGAACACCATAGTTACCCACCAAAGGGAATGTCATCACCAAAATCTGACCCGCATAGGAAGGGTCGGTCAAACTCTCTGGATAACCCATCATCGCGGTGTTGAAAACAACCTCACCCGCTACTGGTTTATCTGCACCAAAGCTGACGCCGTGGAACTCAGTGCCGTCACTGAGACGTAAAATAGCTTTCTTACTCATCTATGATCGTTTTAACAAAATTCATGAATAGTGGATGTGGCTTGAGCACTGAGCTGGAATACTCTGGGTGGAATTGGGTTCCGATGAACCATTTCAATCCAGGGATCTCCACGATCTCCACCAAGTTGCTCTTCGGATTGCGACCTACGCACATCATACCACTCTTCTCGAATTCATCCAAGTATTTGTTGTTGAACTCGTAACGGTGACGGTGACGCTCTTGGATAGTAGCTTCGTTGTAGATGGCGCGTACCCTTGAACCAGGGAGCAAATCACAGTCGTAGGCTCCCAAACGCATGGTTCCACCCATCTCTGTAATCGTTTTTTGCTCCTCCATAATGTCTATCACATTATGTGGAGTCTCGCTGTCCATCTCGCTACTGTTCGCATCCGTGTAGCCTAATACATCCCTTGCGAATTCGATGACCATCATCTGCATACCCAAGCAGATACCGAAGGTTGGAATGTTGTTCTCGCGGCAATATTTTACCGCCTCAATCTTACCTTCAATACCTCTTTTACCAAATCCTGGACAAATGACTACACCATCGATATTCTTCCAAGTTTCATCGGTGAAAGGGTGCTCGCTGTTGATGAATTTGAGCTCGACTTTCACTCCATTATAAATTCCCGCTAAGATAATACTTTCTCTGATACTTTTATATGCATCTTGCAAATCATATTTACCTACGAGGCCAATTTTAACAATTTTGGTCGCATTTCGACGCATTTCAAGGAATTTATGCCAACTTTCCATCTTCGGTGTCTCACCAACTGGAATACCGAACTTTCTAAGCAAAGCGGCGTCCAATCCCTGTTGTTGCATGCTGACAGGTACCTCGTAGATACTTGGCATATCCTCACTTTGAACGACACATTCCAAATCCACATTACAGAATGAAGCCACCTTTTGACGCACACCATCTGAAAGGTGTTTTTCTGTACGAAGGATCAATACATCGGGTTGAATACCCATTCCTTGCATCTCCTTGACAGAGTGTTGGGTTGGCTTGGTCTTCAATTCGTCGGCCGCCTTCAAATAAGGTACGTAGGTCAAATGGACGCAAGCGGCTCTTTTTCCTAGTTCCCAGCGTAGTTGACGGATGGCCTCCATGAAGGGTGCGGACTCGATGTCTCCGATGGTTCCTCCCACCTCAGTGATGACGAAGTCTGGCAATGTGCCGGCCTCTTCCTCGTTCTTGCGCAACATACGACGCTTGATTTCATCGGTGATATGAGGCACCACTTGGATGGTTTTGCCCAAATAGTCGCCGCGACGTTCCCTGTCGATAACGGTTTTGTAGATGCGGCCTGTTGTGATGGAGTTATCGCGAGTGGTGTGGATGCCGGTGAAACGCTCGTAGTGTCCGAGGTCCAAGTCGGTCTCCATGCCGTCGACAGTCACATAGCACTCTCCGTGCTCATACGGATTCAATGTTCCTGGGTCGATATTGATGTATGGATCAAACTTCTGAATCGTAATGCTATATCCTCTATCTTGTAGCAACTTTCCGATGGAAGAGGAAATAATACCTTTTCCTAAGGATGAAACCACACCTCCTGTCACAAAAATGTACCGTGTCATAACCTATCTGTTTAAATGTTTTAGTCCTACTCTACTGTTACGGACTTCGCCAAGTTTCTTGGTTGATCCACATCCAATCCCTTCGCTACCGCCACATGGTAACTTAAGATCTGCAATGGAATCACACTCAATAGCGGAGCGAGGCATGCCAAAGTGGATGGAATCTCGATGGAATCGTCCACCATCTTGCTTACTTGCTCATCACCCTCGGTAACCACAGCGATGATATGTCCCTTACGGGAGATCACCTCCTGCATGTTACTGATGATCTTAGCGTACAATTGATGGTGCGTAGCGATGAATACCACAGGCATTTCGCTATCCACCAAAGCAATTGGTCCGTGTTTCATCTCAGCGGCTGGATAACCCTCCGCATGGATGTAAGAGATCTCTTTCAGTTTCAATGCGCCCTCCAAGGCTACAGGATAATTGTAACCACGTCCTAAGTATAGGAAGTTGTGCGCGAAAGTGAAACGGGAAGCGATCTTTTTAATCTTATCGTTTTGTTTAAGAATTTGTTCGATTTTATCGGGTATTCTCACCAATTCCTGCAAGGTCTCTTCGTACTCTTGTTGGGAAACGGTTCCTTTGGCCATACCCAAGGCCAATGAGAGCATTGTCAATACGGTTACTTGACCAGTGAATGCCTTTGTACTTGCCACACCGATCTCTGGTCCTACGTGGATGTAGACACCTGTATCGGTGTTACGAGCGATGCTACTACCTACCGCATTGACGATACCGAATACCAATGCGCCTTGCTCGTGGGCCAATTCAATGGCAGCCAAGGTATCGGCTGTTTCGCCACTTTGGCTAATGGCGATAATGACATCATCTGGTTCGATGACTGGTTCGCTGTAACGGAACTCGCTGGCGTAAGCCACTTCAACAGGAATACGGCAGAAATGCTCGATCAATTGTTTACCGATCAAGCCCGCATGCCAAGAGGTACCGCAGCTGACGATTACGATACGGCGAGCGCGAAGCAATTCGCGGCGATGTTCGGTGACGGCGCTTAAAACGACGGATAGGCAACCATCCTCACTATAAGGATTGTTGATGATTCTACCGCGCATACAGTCGCGTAATACGGCTGGTTGGTCGAAAATCTCCTTTAACATGAAGTGAGGGAAGCCACCCTTGTCCAACATGGAGAGGTCCAAATCCACCTCTTTTACCTCCATATCGGCCTCTTCACCGGATAATTTTCTTACAACCAATTCTTTCCCACGCTCACATACGACCATCTCCTCGTCGTTCAAATAGACCATTTGTTTGGTGTATTGAGCGATTGGGCTTGCATCGCTGGCGATGAAGAATTCTGTATTGCCTGGTACGACACCTACCACCATCGGACTACTCTTACGGGCAGCCACCAATTGTTCGGGGTGGCGACGGTCGATGACACATATCGCATAGGCGCCAATTACCATGGAAAGGGCTGTTCGGACACTTGTCGCCAAATCATCGTTACCCATATTCATGGTGTATTCGATCAATTGGACCAATACCTCTGTGTCTGTTTGGCTCTTAAAGGTGAAACCCTTCGCCTCCAATTGGTTACGGAGAGCCACGTAGTTTTCGATGATTCCGTTGTGTACCAACGTCAAATTTCCGCTTTGGGAAATATGGGGATGGGCATTCTCCTCGCTGGGAACACCATGTGTCGCCCAACGTGTATGGGCAATTCCCAAAGTGCCTGAAACATCTTGTTTGTCGGCGATGGATTCCAAGTCGGCCACCTTTCCTTTGGCTTTGTAAATGGATAGACGTAGTGGGTTGCCACTTTGGTCTTCGTTAATCAAAGCACAACCGGCGCTGTCGTATCCTCTATACTCCAACTTGTGCAAACCATCCATCAAGATGGGATATGCTTGTCTTGTGCCAATGTATCCTACAATTCCACACATATTTTTACTCCTTCTTTATTAGATAAATTCAATTATTTATTGATTGTTTTGTTTCCAAGTCGTATACCAATCCACGTATGACTTGTATAGAAGTCTCAAACCGCCTGGTGTTGGGTAGTGGCCGGTGAAATACCAGTCTCCCGGATGGTTCGGAATCGCCTTGTGCAATCCCTCTATACTTTGATATACCAATTCCACCGGCGTGGTAAGTCCCTCTGGACGTAAGATTTCCACCATGGCTTTGTTTAATTCCTCTACGGTGAAATCGTCATAAATCTTCCGTAAGATATTCTCCTTCGGCATCTCTGTGATGTCTTTCTCCAAAATAGCTTCACACTTTTCGTTCAAATCTGCCAAAAGGGAGCTGTTGCCTCTCTCGACAATTAGCTTGATGGCTGCTTTGTAGGCGATGAAATCACCGATTCTACTCATGTCGATACCATAGAAATCCGGGTAACGGATCTGTGGAGCTGAACTAACGATGACAATCTTCTTAGGGTGAAGACGGTCCAAAATTTTGATGATACTCTCTTGCAAGGTTGTACCACGGACGATACTGTCGTCGATGACCACCAAATTGTCTACGCCTGGCGTCACGCTACCATACGTGATGTCATAGACATGGGCGGCCAAATCGTTACGTGTTTTGCCTTCGGTGATGAAGGTACGTAGTTTGATATCTTTAGAGACAATCCTCTCCGCTCTGACGTTCGGGAACTTTTCACGTAAGCCCTCCACCATTCCGTAATAAGCCACTTCAGCTGTGTTCGGAATGTATGAGAATACGCTATGTTCGATGTCATTGTCGATCGCTTTCATGATGGAATCGTTCAATTGACGACCCAACATCTTTCTCTCTTTGTAGATATCCACATCGTTTCCACGGCTGAAATAGATACGCTCAAAGGAACATGGCGCAAAGTTAGCGGCAGGTACGATTTGACTTAAACTCATTTGACCGGCATAGTTGACTACCAAAGCCTCGCCTGGCTTCAACTCCTTCACATCTTCCACATTGAGGTCGAATGTGGTTTGGAGTACAGGACGTTCGCTGGCTACCGCGACGATTTCATCGTCCGCATAGTAGAAGGCTGGACGGATACCCCAAGGGTCACGCATGGTGAACATTTCTCCGCTACCGGTTAGACCGCAGATGACGTATCCACCGTCGAAATATGGCAATGTGGTGGACAAAACATTGCGCACATCCACATGTGTATCGATGTAATCGGTGATTTCCATGCCAGTGAGCGACAACTCTTTCGCTTCTCTATAACGCTTCTCCACCTCACGATCCAAACGGTGGCCCATGAACTCCAACATGATGTAGGAGTCACTGTAGATACGCGGATATTGTCCTTGAGCGGTTAGACGATTGAAGATGCTGTCGACATTGGTCATGTTGAAGTTGCCGCATAGGCAAAGGTTCTTCGCCTTCCAGTTGTTTCTTCTGAGGAATGGGTGAACATACTTCAATCCGCCCTTTCCTGTTGTACTATAACGAAGATGACCCATCAGCAACTCGCCTTGAAATGGTGGTGTGCCGGATGGGTCATCCTCGTTAGGTGTTGTTAGTTGGTGGCCAACGGAGGCAAAGACTTTTGTGATGGCGTCTTTGCCTTCTGCCTTCTCCCTAAACATATATTCGTGTCCAGGATGTGGCTGAAGTTTCACGCAAGCGATACCGGCGCCTTCTTGGCCTCGGTTATGCTGCTTTTCCATCATCAGATAGAGCTTGCCGAGACCGTAACTTGCGGACCCGTATTTTTGCTGGTAGTAAGACAACGGTTTAAGAAGTCTTATCATCGCAATTCCACATTCGTGTTTTAACTGCTCCATATTATCGCATTTGAGTTTTTGACAATATTCACTTAATCGTCTGCAAAAATAATCATTTTGTCAGAAACAAGCAATATATTTCGCGATTTTGTTAGCAGTTTTTAGCATCATCGGAAAAATTGCCACTTGATTGTCGCAAAACGTTGGTTTTTAGGGTTGGGTGATTTGGGAGGCTCCCTCTCCTATTTGCTTCAAGAAATCGTGCGTCCAAGGAGTATGGTCGCTAGCCAAGAGTTGTCGCACTGCGTTCTGAACATCGGAATATTGTTGATACAACTCCTTAATTTTTCCTATGTTCGCCGATAAGCAATTCTTGATGGCGATTTTCCCTTGGGGCGTTTCCAATAAATGGGTAAATATGTTACGTTGTTCTTGCTCAATGATTTCTTTTAAGGTACCTACGTAATCTTCTCCCAAAGTACAATGTTCCGATTGACAATAGCTCTCTATTCCTCGGATAATATCACATATCAATGAATCCACCATCTCTTGTGGTTGAAGTTCCGTCTCCTTTACAATCTCGGACAATCGTTTGCCGTCTATCTCGAAATCCTTGAAAATCGGTTTATATTTGTCTTGTTTTTCGCCTCTATAGGAAGGTAGAATAGCATAAATTGTAGCATGGTTGTTTATTGCTTTTTGGAGATGATGTTTGTAGGCGTATAATTGGGGATAGACAATCTTCACGTTGTGATTGTATAGGATATGATTTATGTCGTTTATATTATATTCGATTATTTCTTCGACTAGCTTGTCACCATCGAAATGCGAAACAAGTTTAGTATGCGCCTCCCTAGATATGTGATATGATTTGCATTCTGCACTAGCATGGAACATACTAGGTAAAACACTACAGGATACGGGGATGTCATACCCCTCTTCGCTTTGTTCGAAAATAATATATCTGCCATCGGAACAACCTTCTTGAATAATGGAGTCTTTGAGTTCGAAGGAGATATCATTACTGAACTCTCTAGTATAATAACTATGCCTATTTACTGATTTGAAGTCGATTCTCAACTTCAGATCCCTTTGGGTCGCGATGGCGACTTTGTTCCATACGATGAACCCTATTGTTACCGCAAAGAACAACACAATAATCGTTGTTAGATAGTGTATCTTATTTATCTCCTTGAATTTCATCTTTCCTTGTTTTTTTTATGAGATAATAATTGACGGCCAATCAGAAGAGCCACCAGAAATAATACGCTGACTGCTATCATCCATGGTCTGGCCCCCTTCAAGTGGTTGATACATAGGGAGGCGTTCATCCAGCATACCATGATGATGCTGAAGAAAATAATATTGAAATGACGAATCCTATAATATGTGTGGTAACCCAAAAAGAGTAGCATGAGCAGTATGTAAATAATGTTGTTGCTATCGTCCACTATAAATGGTGTCAATGCGATGATGATGGCGGCCAAAAATGTGTGTGCCTGTTTGATATCCAACTTTATTTTGTTTCTGTATTGAAGTACCCAGGAGAGTATCAGAGGAATGGAACAAGGGATGATGATCCACGCTCCCATTCTGTTATTATATAGGCTGTAATTGTTCGATGCGCAATAGATGAGGGTGCCGAAAGATAATATGAAAGCACCTAATTCTAACCAAGTATCATCGATGTCCAGCCATTTTTTCGTCCTGTTCCATGAACTGAACGTAAGGAGATAACAGGAGGCTAAAAGAGATAGTATACAGGCGGATTCCACGTTCCACTTTTCACCTACCCCAAAATATATCATGAACATGGCCAATATACTAGGGGCAATCAGACATCGGACAGAAAGTATGAGTTGTTCCTTCTCCTTGAAGTAAACTTTGTATAAAAATAGGCCATCCATCGCACCAATCAGCATTGCCAAGAGATAGAATTTGGGTTCTGAGTAGACGTTGTGATTTAACAAAAAGGAGAAGGCGGATATAATAATCAGGATGGCAGCCGCTATTGCCGCTCTGAAATAAATCAAAAATGGAAAACAGAGTATGGTGATGAATAGAATGATACCTATCTCGTTCAGTGACAAATGAAAGGCTTCTATCAACATAGAGACTGTCAATCCTATGGCGATGCATTGCAACACAGCGACGCTCTCAGTTAATATTTTTACTGACGGGAAACGGGTGGCAACACCATAACAAGCGGCTGAACCTCCTAAAATTGGTAAAAGGCTGAAGAATATTTTGGTGTTTAGGTCTACTGATGGCCAAAAATCATTGACCAGATACCCAATGCCCACCAAAACAAATAGACTTGCCACAATGGTTAACGCATATTTGCCTATCGTGGTGTTCTGCTTCGAATCGTAGTATTGGATGATTTCATCGGCGGTTTCTGGCGAAATCACCTGCTTTATTACCAAATCATCCGTGTCTATCTTTAGTTTCATATCAATAATAGTTGGCTGTGCAATATGAAAAGAGGAAGAACTGTGCATCCTTCCTCTCCTCGTTTATTTCTGTCTAATAAAAATATTAATCGGTGTACCCGATAAATTCCACTCTTCTCTCATCTTATTCTCCAAGAATCGTTTGTATGGCTCCTTCACATATTGCGGAAGGTTCGCATAGAAGACGAAAGATGGTATTTGCGTGTCAGGCAACTGGGTCACATATTTGATCTTGATGTACTTGCCTTTGGTTGAAGGTGGCGGATAATTCTCGATCAACGGCAAGAAGAATTCGTTCAATTTGCTCGTTGAAATCTTGCACTTCTTATTGCCGTATACCTCCATAGCAGCCTCGATCACCTTGAAGATACGTTGCTTGGTGATGGCGGATGTGAAGATGATCGGGAAGTCATCGAATGGCGCCAAACGCTCCCTGATGGCCTTCTCCATGGTCAAAGTGGACTTGGAATCCTTCTCAGTGATCAAATCCCACTTGTTTACGACGACCACAATACCCTTTTTGTTCTTTTGGATCAATTGGACGATGTTCATATCCTGTGCCTCGATACCGCGTGTCGCGTCGATCATCAATACGCAGACGTCTGAATCCTCGATGGAACGGATGGAACGGATGACGGAGAAATACTCCAAATCCTCAGTTACCTTTCCCTTCTTACGGATGCCGGCCGTATCCACCAAATAGAAGTCATAGCCGAACTTGGTGTAACGGGTATGGATACTATCACGGGTAGTTCCGGCGATATCGGTCACGATGTAACGGTCTTCACCGATGAAAGCGTTGATAATGGATGACTTTCCTGCGTTAGGACGTCCCACGATGGCGATACGAGGCAACTCCTCGTCCATCTCCTCCTCTTTTTTCTTCGGCAATTTCTCAAGGATAAGATCCAACAAATCACCTGTACCCGATCCTGAAATGGATGAGATACATTGTGGATCCCCTAGACCTAAACGGTAGAAATCCGCTGAATAATATTGTAATTCATTGTTATCGACCTTGTTGCAGATCAAAATAACAGGTTTCTTGTTCTTACGAAGGATTTGGGCCACTTGTTCGTCCAAATCGGTTACTCCACTGGAGACATCCACCACGAACATGATGACGTCAGCCTCTTCGATGGCGATATTTACCTGCTTGCGGATTTCACCTTCAAAAATATCCTCAGAATTAACCACCCAACCACCTGTATCAACGATAGAGAACTCCACACCATTCCAATCTACCTTACCATATTGACGGTCGCGGGTAGTGCCTGCCTCTTCGTTCACAATGGCGCGGCGTGTCTGTGTCAAACGGTTGAAGAGCGTTGACTTACCGACATTCGGTCTTCCTACTATTGCTACTAAATTACTCATTTTAATACTCTAATTTAGTGAATTGTCCATTCACATAGGGTTCAATACCCTGTTCAACAATCAATGGAGATTTCGATGAATAAAGCGTAAAATATGAAACCTCCGAACTCATGTGCCGTGGCGCACTATTCTGGTTGGTATCCAAAATCCTTTAATACCTTGTCCTTGTTTCGCCAATCTTTTTCCACTTTGACGAAGAGTTCAAGGAATACTTTCTTTTCGAAGAATGCCTCGATATCCTTTCTGGCCTCCATGCCGACCTTCTTAAGCATCTTTCCGCCCTGGCCGATGATGATACCCTTCTGGGAGTCTCTCTCCACATAAATCACCGCATTGATGCGAATCATCTTGTTGTCCTCCTTGAAGCTCTCCACCACCGCCTCTACGGAGTAAGGAATCTCCTTGTCGTAGTTAGTAAGGATTTTCTCACGGATGATCTCTGTGACGAAAAATCTGGCCGGTTTGTCGGTGAGCGCGTCCTTTTCGAAGAAAGGAGGCGAATCGGGCAACATGCTTTTGATTCTCTTCAAGACATAATCGAGGTTGAAGTTGTTTTGCGCTGAAATTGGAATAATTTCCGCATCAGGCAGAATACCTTTCCATTTTTCCACCAATTCCACCAATTTCTGTTGGTCGGTAAGGTCGATCTTATTGATGATCAGGAGTACGGGCGCCTTTTGCTTCTTCACCTTTTCGATGAAATCAGCGTTTTTCTCGCCATTCTCCACCACATCCGTAACATATAGGATCACATCGGCGTCTGTCAATGCGCTGTTGGAGAAGTTGAGCATTGACTCCTGTAGTTTATAATTCGGTTTTAAAACGCCTGGTGTGTCGGAATAGACGATTTGGAAATCTTCGCCATTTACGATACCCAAGATTCTATGACGTGTGGTTTGAGCCTTGGAGGTGATGATAGAGATTCTCTCGCCCACCAAAGCATTCATCAATGTGGATTTACCTACATTGGGATTACCTACGATATTAACAAATCCAGATTTATGCATTATCGATAATTTTGTGCAAAATTAGCGAAAATATCCGTTCCAAATAAACAGATATTCAATATTGTTTCTCAAAAATGGTTAAAAAGGAGCGATGGATAGCCTCTAAGCCAATTGGATAGACAAAAAAGTGGGGACATACATCGTGTAGTCCCCACTCTATGAAGAATGATTTTAATTCATTAAAGCAATGCGCTGGCCAACTCTGACAAGTAGCTTCGCTCACCCTTGATCAAGTTGACGTGAGAGAAGATCTTTTGTCCCTTCATCTTATCAATCATATAGACCAAACCGTTGGATTGCATATCCAAGTATGGTGTATCGATTTGTTGAACGTCACCGCAGAAGACCATCTTACATCCCTCACCGGCACGTGTGATGATGGTCTTGATCTCGTGAGGAGTCAAGTTTTGTGCCTCGTCCACGATGAAGTAGGTGTTGCTCAAACTACGTCCACGGATGAAGGCCAAGGCCTCAATGATGAGCTTCTCGCTCTTTTGCATCTCCTCCAATAACTTTATCTCCTTGCTGGTAGGGCCGAATTGGTGTTTGATCACATTCAAGTTATCGAACAATGGTTGCATATATGGAGCCACCTTTTGCTTCTCGTCTCCTGGCAAGAAACCAAGGTCTTTGTTGGACATCGCCACGATTGGTCTAGCCAAAAGGATTTGTTGGTACTTCTCGTTTTGTTGCAAAGCGGCTGCCAATGCCAAGAGTGTTTTTCCAGTACCGGCACGTCCTGAAACAGCCACCAATTTGATGTCATCGTCCAACAATGCGTTGAGTGCGAAGGTTTGCTCCGCGTTTCTTCCCTCGATACCGAATGCCTTCTCCTTCTTTACTTTCTCCACCATTTGGGTATTGGCGTTGTAGCGAGCCATCACGGTGGAACGGGTGCTCTTCAAGATGAAGCATTGGTTGTTCTCCACCTCTTGTGGCAACTTGAACTCGCTGAGCGGCATGCCTGTGGAGGAAGAATAGAGTTGGTCAATCTTGTCTGCGTCCACATTGTCGAATGTGACTTGCGCTTGGTCGAAGATATCGGTGTTTGTCACCTTATCTGTACTGTAATCCTCGGCCTCCATACCCAAAGATTTTGCCTTTACGCGAAGGTTCACGTCCTTGGAAACGAGGATGGTCTTGGTCTTTGTATTTTGGTTTTGAACAAGATCCACAACCGCAAGAATCTTGTGGTCTGGAATTTTCTCGGAGAATGCTTCCGAAATCTTCTTAGGGTATTCCGCACTGGTGACAATGATCAATTTGCCGAGTCCCTTGCCTAAAGAGACTCCTTTGCCGAAAATCGCCTTGTCGTTGCAGAGGGTATCCAATTCGCGTACGAATTCACGCGCATTATAGTTGATTTGGTCATTTCCTTTTTTGAATTTATCCAACTCCTCTAGAACGGTGATTGGTAGGTAAATATCATTGTCTTGGAAGTTGTAAATACACTTGTAATCGTGAAGGATAACATTTGTATCCAATACGAAATTCTTCTTAGCGCCCATGGTCATTCAATTTAAGTGTTAATCAATAAAGGTTATTTTTTGCGAAAGGTAGCGATTTTATTGTTACCTTCGTATTCGTAAAGTTACATATTTTTTGGAATAAACAAAATATTATTGAGAAAAAATGATGACATACAAGGAGACAATTGATTATATATTCAGTCGCATGCCTAGTTTCCAAAATGTGGGAAGTTCTGGGTACAAACCGGGTATCGAGAGTATGATTGAGATGGATAACTATTTCGGTCATCCGCATGAATCTTACCGTACCATCCACGTAGGTGGCACCAATGGCAAGGGATCGGTTTCCCATACCCTCGCCTCTATCCTACAATCTTCGGGATATAAGGTGGGATTGTTCACATCTCCACACTTACGAGACTTCCGTGAGCGTATCCGTGTGAATGGTGAGATGGTTCCAGAGTCCTATGTCATTGATTTTGTGGAGAAACATCGTGCCTTGATCGAGAAGGTGACCCCTTCTTTCTTTGAGGTCTGTGTGGCGATGGCCTTTGACTATTTCCGACAAGAGCAGGTGGATGTGGCGGTGATCGAGGTGGGCCTCGGTGGTAGATTGGATAGTACCAATTTGATCTCTCCTGACCTTTGTGTCATCACCAATATCAGTATGGACCATATGAACCTACTTGGTGATACAGAGGTGAAAATCGCAGGAGAAAAGGCTGGTATCATCAAACAAGGCGTTCCTGTGGTGATTGGCGAAGCGGAAGGTGACGTGAAGCAAGTCTTCATCGACAAGGCGGAAGAGGTGAATACTCCAATCTATTTCGCTGACACACAGAAGTGTGAATTCTTGGGCATTGAAGCCTCCTATCGTCAACAATTCCAACTTTTCCAAATCGGTGATGAATTGGTTCGCACCCCTTTGATGGGTATCTACCAAGAGAAAAATATGGCGACCGCTTTGCGTGCCGTGAAGGAGTTGAAACACCTTGGTTACGCAATCACAAAGGAGAGCATGCGCCATGGCTTCGAGCATACCATCGACCAAACCCACCTCTTGGGCCGTTGGCAACGATTGAAGGAGAGTCCATACGTCGTTTGCGACACAGGACACAATGTGGGGGGCATCCAATATGTAGTAAAGCAGTTGAGAAGCATTCCATGCAAGCAACTACGCATTGTATTTGGTATGGTGGGAGACAAGGACGTGAGTCATGTTTTGGAACTATTGCCTAAGGAGGCGGTTTACTACTTCACTAAGGCCAATAGCAAACGTGCCATGGCGGAGAGCCAATTACAAGAGATAGCGGCCTCCAAAGGACTCAAAGGACTCACCTACCCAACCGTCGCGGAGGCTTACGCAGCTGCCTTGAAGGATGCGGACGAGAAAGATGTGATCTATGTAGGCGGTAGCACCTATTTGGTGGCGGAAATCATATGATCGGGAGTCGTAGAGACGTGCGGCTGCGCCTCTCTACGATTCTCTTTTACTTTGAGGTTTAAACTCTTCCCATTCTGGTTCTGGATTCGTACGATTCTTTTTCATCCAATCCAAAACCAATCCATTCGCAACCACCACCAAGACAG
>JAKSKY010000025.1 GCA_024401515.1 Paludibacteraceae bacterium
GTGTTTGGAGCGCTTGCCAATCCCTCGGCACGGCCCATATACTCACCCGTAATCGCACCATCCACACCATTCTTATCGGTTAGGACCGGAGCGGTCAACAAAGGCAATGAGGTGTGGTGATCCGTCGCTGCGTCACAACCATCCTGCAAAGTCAATTTTGTGGAATAATCCTCAATCTCTCCACAATCAATGTTTGGAGCGGTCACATCATTCACCTTGACAGTTTTGACACAAGACTCGGTGTTACCACAACCGTCAATAACGGAATAGGTAACCTTACCTGATCCAGCAGGAAGGCTGATGGATTTATCCATCTTATCCATTTCAGATTTCTTACCTTCAAAGGTTTTCTTGATGGCAGCACCCTCCAAAGGCGTGAATTCCACCTCTATCCGCTCTATCGGATCGGTCTCACAACCAGAGGTGAACTTTGTAGGGAAAGTAAAGGTAACCTTCTTGGTCTTCTCCTTCGGGCCCAAATCCACATTGATGCTTAGAGCGGTCTCACAATCTATCGTTGGCTTCACCACTCTACCTACATTCCACTCTTGGCTAGCAGTGGATTTACAGCCGACACCATCAATCTCCACCTCCACAGAGACGCCATGCTTCTTATAAGAACCGTCACAAGCACCTTTGCCAGGTAGATCGACGATCGCCTCATCCCGCTGACCTGTCGCACCGGAATACCAAGTATAGACATACTTGTTTTTGTAAATGGACTCAAAGCCACTCTTCACATCCGCGATCGCCACCACCTTCTGATTGTGGTCAGTCGGACATAGTTCAACCTCCGCTTGATGCAACGGATCAGTACCCTCCTTGATGATTTGGATTTGTGGGGTACGGTAAACCTCAAAAATCTTTGAGATAGGAGAACCCGCAGTCTTCTCGTAAGTTCCTCCATCCGAACCGACATACTCCATCATCGGTTGAACGGTCACCTTATAAGGACCCTCTTCCGCATCACCGTTTAACAACAAGTAAACAGTACCACCTCTTGGGGCCACATCCAAAGTACCACCATCGAATAATAACCTATCACTACCGAAAACCTTTCCACTTGGCGTTTCAAAAGACCAAGTGTATTTCACCTTCTCATTGGCATCCATCGGTGACACCTCAAACTTTCCGTCTTCCTTGCTATTAGGCACACAGAACGGATTGACAGGGCCCTTGATCTCAGAAGGTTGCACAGGATCACAATTCTTACCTGTCACATAAAATTCAATTGGCTTGTCCAATGGGTGATTATCGTCACTTCTTACACGGAACTTCCTCTTGCCCAAGAAATCCACAGGAATAGAAATAGATTGCTTATCCGCTCCTTCCTGAACGAATCCGCCTACACGAAGAGGCTCCCATCTGTTGGCTTGTTCATTCCAACTCTCCCAGATATAAATGGCATTTCTAGGGAAACCAGCCGCATTAACCTGGGCATTCTTGCCGATACAAACAGCGCCATGATCCATACAAACGTCAGCCGCCTCACCAGAGATATAGTCCACAGCGATCTCCGCACAACTATTCCACTGTTGGAACTCCGGATAAATGGTCAACTGCTCTTGATTTTGAGTCTTAAACAAACCATAGAAGACAAATTCCATACGGATGATATTGTGACCCTGTTGTTTCATTCGCCAAACATCACCTCCCAATACGAAATCCTGGTCAAGGTGCTGGCTCTTCGCACAATACTCATAATCCTTCAAGTATTCTCCACTCTTTCCATCATAGAATTCCGCATCCACACACAAATCGACAGGGTTACCAAAACCTGTACGGAAGTTCATCTTAGCTTGGTTATCGAAACTTGTACAATTGGTCAAATCCAAATATAGACGCATTGTAAAGCGGAAAGTTTTATTCAAATACTTACCTCTATCGAATGTCAAAATAAAAGGGGTATTGTTACAATTACCGCCATGGAACACATAATAATAGTTGTTTCCCACCACACCAGCGGCCGCATCCTTATCGGTCGTTTGCCAACCCTTCTGGACACGTCCAGCACTACATCCTTTGAACGTAATACCATTAGCCTCAAAATGGTTCTGTAAACAGTTATTATTCGAGAAATCGATTTGGTTCACATTACAACCATCCTCCGGGTTGAAGTCTGTTCCCAAATAATATTCACCGGTAGTCGTCGTATGACAGATTCCTGGGCAATCAGTGCTAACATTTACGGTTACGATATTACTCTTTATGGAAGAATTCTTCTGATCAACAAATTGGTAATAAAGCGTTTGGCTCATCATATCATCCACATAGGTGTAGACACCTGCGCCATCTCTTGTCGCGGTTCCTATCGCATGCCAAGAGGTACCATTAAGCGAACGATAGACATCCATCGCGTCACTGGCCGATGCATTTTTCGCTGACGCATTTAAGACAATCGGTTCATCGACGCACGCTGAAACGTTCATCGAACCATCAACCATCAAGGTCAATCCATCTTGAGCATACGAAGTCCCTACGCCAAAGCACAATAGCATAAGCGCAAAGACATACCTACTTAACGACCCTTTCACAAATCGTTTTTCAATGTTCTCAAAAAGTAAAAATCCCAATCTGCTCATATCTAAAAAATATTCTTTTCAATTTAAACATACATACTGGCAAACCCTATTACAATTGGATGACCAATACCCCCCAATGCAGGTAATTTTTGTGTTTCCCCAAAGACACACCAAATCACACTACACATTCAAATCACAAAAATAATCAATCAAACGTAAATTAAAAAGGAAATCGCGCAAAAAAGGCCGCCCTCAAATTTGGAGCGACCTTATTACTCAAGCTGGCGTAATTTTAATTCAGATAATCCTTTAATCTTGATTTGATGATCGTGTAGGCTTGCCTCATCAACGAGAAGCCATCTCCGCCCACATAATCGGTGGAGAGGATACCCTCCGCATCCGAAAAATCCTTGAACACGTCAATGAAAGGATATCCATTTTTAAAGGCATAGGATTTAATCAACATATTCAACTTCAAGGTGTTTTCAGCCATCTCCAAATTGTAGTCATGGTCCGAAAACTTATTGACAGGTAATGTGGAAATCACAATCACCTCCGTAGCGGGGAAACGCTCTTTCAATGCGGAGAGCAACTTACCGTAACTAGTCGCGATTTCGCCGACCGTAGCGCCCGCATACAACTCCTGCTCACCATACATCAAAACGATCTTCAAAGGTTGCGCATTCTTAAAAAGGGCATCCATTCTACGAACATCCTCCTCTATCGTATTACCGGCAAACGCCAATGTCTTGACATTATCCTTCGCCAGTAGATGAGCCCACTTACAATCCTCGATTCTATCCTCCCCCATGAAGACAATATCATCATTCGTCACCTCCACCTCAAAGGATTTAGGGGCGGTCTTCACAAACGAGGATGGTTTCTCCTCCTTCAACTTCATCAATTGGGAAGACAATCCTATGACGGCAATCGCCAAAAGGCCATTCAATAAAAGGGATATCGCTAATTTTTTATCCATAAATAAACCATCTAAAGAATCGGAGGGTTTCCCTCATTAATCCATAGTATAATATTCGTTGTACTGCTCAATTTTCTTTTTCAACGCCTCCATCAACCACTTCGGCGTAGAGGTCGCACCGCAGATGCCCACCGATTTCACATTCCTGAAAATCGTATAATCCACATCCTCCAAATCACTCACCATATAGATGTTGGGGTTCACCTTCTTGCATTCATCAAAAAGCACCTTACCATTGGAGCTCTTCTTTCCACTCACGAAGAGCACCAATTCATGCTTCGCCACGAAATTGACAATCTTCGGGATACGGTTCGCCACCTGACGACAGATAGTATCATTGTGTTCAAAGACACAACCCTCCTTCACCCTAGACTTAATCGCCTCCACCATCTTATTGAATCCGTCAATCGACTTGGTGGTTTGGGAAAACATACGGATATTCTTTGTGAAATCAATCTTCTCAAGGTCAGGAAGGCCCTCCACCACAACAGCGGTTCCATCCGTTTGGCCCACCAATCCGTTCACCTCCGCATGGCCATTCTTTCCGTAAATGACAATCTGGGTATCCTCATGGTTGGACTCCTCGTAAGCTTGTTTGATTTTTTTCTGTAGGTTCAACACCACAGGGCAAGTGGCGTCGATAATATCAAGATTGTTCGCCTTGGCATACTCATACGTACTAGGCGGTTCGCCATGCGCGCGGAAGAGCACCTTCTGATTTTTCAACCCGAAATAGGTCTCTCGGTCAATCGAAATCAAACCTTTAGTGGAAAGACGCTCCACCTCCATGCTATTGTGTACAATATCGCCTAGACAATAGAGTCGGGAGGCACGTGAAAGTTCCTCCTCCGCCTTCTTGATGGCAGTCACCACGCCATTGCAGAAGCCTGAATTATCATCAATCTCTATGATCATTTCGTTCTCTCCTCGAAGATGGCGAGCAACCATTCACGTTGCTCCTCGATCGTCATTTCACCATTATCCAACTCAACCGCATCCTCAGCCTTGCGCAAAGGACTCTCCGCACGAGTCTGATCCAAGTAGTCACGTTGCTTCACATTCTCCAGAATCTCCTCAAAAGGCTCTTCCATACCCTTTTGTTTCAACTCATCATATCTGCGTTGCGCCCTGATTTCAGGAGAGGCAGTCAAAAATATCTTCAACTCGGCGTCAGGAAAGACAACGGTACCAATATCACGGCCATCCATCACAATACCACGGTCTTTGCTATATGATTGTTGGATCGCCACCATGGCACGACGGACAAATCCGATGGAACTGACGATGCTCACCTGATTGGAGACTGCCAAAGTACGGATCTCATCCTCAACGTTGTCCCCGTTCAAATAGGTCTCATTACGTTGTTTCTCCTCGTTGAACTTAAACTCTATATGAATGTCGGAGATACGGGCCTCCAAAGCGGCCTCATCCACCACACCATCTTGAATCAAACCATTACGTTGGCAATAGAGTGTTACGGAGCGATACATCGCACCACTATCCACATAAGCATAACCTACACTCTTCGCCAAATCCTTCGCCATCGTGCTTTTACCGCATGACGAAAAACCATCAATCGCTACGATTATTCTTTTCATTTCTTCCTAAATTTTTCAATGTCAGTCGACAAGGTCAAAGTGAAGGCATTCGCCGCAGGGGCATACTGAGCCAACGAGAGGTCCAACTTGAAAGCATACACTTTCAAACCGGCGCCAAAAGAAAACCCGTTGATGGCCCTTGCGTCCGTGAGCGCAAACTCACGTTTCCTTCTATGGTTATAGGCCGCCTCAATATAAAAAGCCTTGCCGATATTAATTTCCAATCCGAAAATCAAATGGCGGAAAAACATGTCCACTCCCTTGATTTTCTCCACAGTAGCCTCCTCACCGATGATCTGCTTCATCTCCACCTCTCGGTAATAATCTAAGTTCCAATCATTCAATCGGTCATATGTGACGGATATTTTCAAAGGAGCATGCTTAAATCCTTGGGTGAATCCTAATTGGAGATTGAAAGGAAGCGATTCCCTTTTGTCCGTATCATAGTAAGTTTTGCATTGCACACCGAAATTACGGGCGGCGACACCTACCGAAAAGCCCTTGTCTGGATTGTAGTAGTTGAAGCCCACATCAAAGCCCAATCCGAAACTAGCGTAATCCTCAATATGGGAGTAAATCGGTTTCAACGCAAGGCCCAAACGCATGCCATGTCCCAAATAACGGGCATACTCTAAACTTGCGCAGAAGTCTCCCGCCTTAAAATCTCCTGTCGGATTTCCGAATTCATCATAACCTTGAAACGCGCCATAACCCATATAGGCTAAATGCGCTGCCACATAATTCAACGTGTCTATCGCATATGCATAAGAGAGAGACCCCGCCTTCGCATCGTCCAAGTAGTTCAAAAAGGTAGCTGATGCCTGATTGTGGACATCGTTCGACAACAATGCGGGATTCACATAAGACATATTGACATCGGAAGCCTGTAGGGAGACATTCTCGCCGCCCAAACCGGACAACTTCGCGTCATAAGGAAAATTCAAGAAACGATAGACGCCCTTTCCCGCCTCCGCACCCGCGCACAAAGCCACGCCCAGGAACGAGAGGGTCAAGACGACCTTCAACACTCGATTTGTTAATCTTTTATTTGTCATAAGAAAAGGGGACAATTCCATGTTCGTCCGATTTAGTTAGAAGAAAAAGTAAGGGGTTGAAACACTTAAAATCCAACAATCCCCTATCCTTTTCGGGTTTCAAATATAGTGAAATTTCAGTTTACTCTCTCTTCACATAACGGAATTTTAATATAAAATGTTGTGCCCACATTCAATTCCGTATCAAAAGTAATCTCCGCACCAGCCGCATCCAAAACACTCTTCACAATGGCCATACCCAACCCCATGCCACTCGTCTTGGTGGTGAAATTAGGGATGAACATCTTCTCCTGCACCTCTTCCGAAATACCAGATCCGTTATCTTGTATCGAAATCACCGCAAACCCATTTTGTTTCTCAAAAGTGACGTTCACCTCACCAAAGGTCTCTTCCGGTATGGCTTGAATCGCATTGCTGAACAAATTGGAGAACATCTGCATGGAGTGTTTATCGTCAATCATCACATAGGCTGATTCGTAGTCATTATCATCCAACGTGAAGAGCACCCCATCCTCATTGTTCTCAAACAAAGAGACGGACTGTCTCAAATTTTTCAAAATATCCACCCGCTCCAACTTGGACTGTGTCGCCTTCGCGAAGGAAGAGAACGAGGTGGCGATCTCCGCCAAAGTGTCTATTTGTTCAATCAAGACATTGCAGGTCTTATTGAAATAGGCCTCGAAATCGGGCGCATTGTTCTCCTTTTTACGTTGGCATTGCTGCACGCAAAGTTTCATAGGTGTCAACGGATTCTTCACCTCATGAGCGATACGGCGCGCCATATCCCGCCATGCGAAATCACGCTCGGACTGCACCAACTTCTTGGCACTCTCCTCCAACTGTACCACCATCTTGTTGTATTGCCGCACAAGATCGCCCAACTCATCCTTCGAATGGTAATCGATCGCGGAGTTCTCCCCTGTTAAGCTCACCTCCGCGAAACGTTGGGCCAAAAGAGACAACGGTTTGGCAGTCCGCTTATTCAACAGCCAAATGACGACAATGGAGAACACCATCACGAAAAGGTAAATATCAACAATCACCACCATGATGTTGAAGAGTTGCGTCTTAACATGGTAGTAACCCCAGATAGAGGTCAGCTTCAAATAGCCGACACACTCGTTACGGTTGTTGTAGACGGAGACATAATTGGAATAGCAATCCATCCTACCCACCTTCTCAAGAACGTAAAGATCCTGATATTCACAGAACTTCATCAATGGATTCATCAAATTCAATTTCATGAATTCCCTAGAATCCAAGACAGGACGGGAGCTGGCGAAAAGTCGACCGGCTTCATCGTAAAGGGAGACATCCATTTGATAATAATCGGAGACATTCCGGACAAATTCGTCCAACACCTTTTGATGTTTCTCCAACGAGGTGGCAAATCCTAAAATATCCTGAAGGCTATGTTGGGCCACATAACTTTTGTCCTTCATATCGGTATGGTGGGTCTTCTCAAATTGGTCAGAGAAGAATGGGAAAGTGACCGCCGCCAAGATGAAAAATGAGAGCACCATCGGAAGGATGAAGATGGTCTGCAAAGTAGCCACAAAAGAGCGTCGTCCATCGGTCCTCGCCTTCTTCATGTTGTTGTAAAGAAAATAGCAGACTGCGATGAAGAGGTAAATCGAGAACATAAAGGTGACAAAAATCACATAGATGTAACTTTGCCTTTCCGGCACACTGGTTATCGCATAGACATCATTCTCCTTTAGATAATAGACATAATGGGTATAATCATTCCCCTCCATCACAAAACTAGGCTCCTCATCATCCGCCACAAAAGGGACGGGCAACCAATTGGCACTGGCCGGATAACGGAAAACACCATCCGAGTAACAAAGAGCACCACCACAATACTTGGCCAAAGAGCACTCGTTACCAATCTCGTTTTTCCGTCGTTGGGTAGTGGACCTTCCATGAATTTCCCTCGTCAATTTTGGATACAACTTCACGTAGAGAAGCTTATCGTCAAAAGGGAACGAGCCTAAGAATGAGACAGAGAAGGCCTCGTCCTCACAAGCATAGAAATGGGAATCCTTATTCAATCTTCTGAACGATGATTGAATGACGGCCAATGAATCATATCGGACAGAACCCAAACCCGTACGCCATACATGGAACGCCGGATTCTCCTGCTCACTGATTTGAATTCTAATATTATAGAAATCCTTAAAGATTCGAAGATACGAATTGCTCAAATGGGTCAAAGCCAACGAATCCCTTTTGGCGGATTGGCTCTTCAATAAACGGTTCAAGGTGGTGTCCTCCGCCATTTTCTTTTCATAATCAGCCAAGACAATCTCCGCCACCTTATCCTCCCGTACACTATTATTCGTAGCGATCTCCTTCGCCTTGTCCGCATAAGCCATCATACACTTCCGTTCACTATGCCAATAGGTGAATATCACAATCATGTTAATTAGGACAAATGAGGAAATAATCGTCCTCACAAACATGTTCATACGCAAGTAGACAAGGTCCAACTCCTCAAAGAGGAACACCAAGGAGAAGAGAGTCATCAAGAAGACGTCCACCACAGAACCATAATAGGCGAAAAGGACACCAGAAATAACGGTCAGCAACAAATGCGAAACGACAATGGCGGAGACATTCTCCCTGGAGACATACATCAACTTAAACTTACTGGCACAGGCATAGAGCATATAGGCCCATAGCATCATCAGCAAAACCGCACAAACGGACATATGGTTCACCTCTTGAATGGAGGAGACCGCCAAATTCACATTGGAATCATATACCAAGCTAATCAGGTAAAGATAGAGTGCGCCAAAAGCCACAAAAATGAAGAACTTCATGAAAAGGATCGTGAAGAACGAACGTATCCATGACATGGCGTAAACCCTCAACGACAAAGAGAGATTCCTTCTTAATAACGTAAGGAAACCCGTAAAGAAGAGCGCATAGACGATCAAGTGTTCCGCCGTCGGCGCAAAGGGAGAGGAGTACGAAAGCGGATTCCACAACCGGGCGAAAAGGATGGACGGAAATCTGAATATCAAAAAGGAGACCAACAAAGCCGGGAAAAAGAGGAAGATACCCAACCAAACATAAAACCGTTTCCTTTTATCATACAGCTCACTCCACCTTAACATTCTATCCGCAAACACGAACAGAAACGTGATCCCAGCCAACCAAAAGATGACACTAAGGGTAAACAATACGAGACTACCCTCCCGCAAGGGTTTCTGCTGGATAGAGAAGAGATAATTACCTGAACTTGAAAAGACAGGCGTAAAGGCATCCAACTGCACCTCCGAGATGGCCACATTTCCTGGCACACCAAAGGATTTTGCGAAAAGATTCCATTTGCTGTCTTGGTTCTGGTCATACAACTCCTTGATCTTTATAAGGGCAATGATACGATACTCCCTATAATAAGATTGCATCGCCACCAAATAGGCATTATCCACACGTAAAAATGCGCTTCTTCCCAGATCAAAATTGATATTGTTCTGAACACCGAAAGCGTCGCTACTCCAATAGAGCAAAGAATCCCCCCGATAGACATGGAAAGCTACTTCATTCAGTTCAGACTCTTGATATAGCGCTTGGTTTCTGGAGACTTCGAACAATTGATCCGCAGCGATTCGGTCACGAATATACTTCATCCATTTGGAGGAGAAGGCCTCCTTTTCATAAACCTTCTTTTGGAAACCCTCCACATCCAAAGGCTTCATGGAATCCTCGTAATAGAATCGTTGGAAGAGCATTCCCATAGAGAAGCACAACAAAGCGACGAAGAGGGCATAAACCAAACCTCGTCGCTCCCTGATCAAAAACCATGGTTTTATCGTATCTTTCACTATTTTGAACGGAGAACCCATACTATCTTGCCTAGGATATTTATTCAACTGGTAGGATCATATAACTTAAGTCAGAACCACCCTTACACAAAATTACAATTTTTTACATTTACGCTATCACACATGGGGAAAAAATAGGGAGGAATGGACAAAAAAACTATCTTTGCGACAAGGATTTCCCATGTGACATCCATTCACCTATATAAAAGAAAGAGTATGGTTCAAACAAAAACTTATCAATGCCACGGTACATGTTCCAAGATGATCAATGTATCCGTTGAAGACGGCATCATAAAAGAGGTGCAATTCCTAGGAGGTTGCCATGGCAACACCCAAGGCGTAGCCGCATTGGCGAAAGGAATGAAGGTAGAAGAGGCAATCTCAAAAATCTCAGGTATCGATTGCGGAGGTAGAGGAACCTCTTGCCCGGACCAATTGGCCCGAGCATTGGAAATGTTCCTTTAATTTCACTTTACAAAGCGACCGCTTCCCTTGCTCTGCAAATATGCATCGGCAATGACAAGCGCCGCCATAGCATCTACGATAGGCACGGCACGAGGCAATACGCAAGCGTCGTGCCTTCCTTTTGCCTTATAGGTGACAGGATTACCGTTCACGTCAACGGACTCTTGATCCTTCAACAAGGTAGGAACTGGCTTAAACGCCACTCTAAAATAGATATCCTCACCATTGCTGATACCACCCTGAATACCACCTGAATTATTGGTACGTGTACCCACTTTACCATCCGCCTTACGAATAAATATATCATTCGCCTCGGATCCATGTTTTGAAACGCCAGCGAATCCGCTACCATACTCAAAACCCTTCACCGCATTGATGGACATCATCGCATAGGCCAATTTCGCATGTAACTTGCCGAACTGAGGCTCTCCCAAACCAACCGGGCATCCCTTTATCACACCCGTAATGACACCACCGATGGTATCGCCAGCCTCTTTGGTTCTGAGGATTTCATCCGCCATCACTTTCGCCATCGCCTCATCGGGACATCTGACAGGATTGGAATCTATATTTTCAAGATCCAACTCTTGATAATTTTTATGCAAAACGACATCACCCACTTGAGAGGTGTAAGCATAAACCTTAACGCCCAATTCACGGAGCAACAGCTTCGCGAAGGCTCCTCCGGCCACTTGTGAAATCGTGGTGCGGGCAGAGGCTCTACCACCACCCGTATAGTCACGGACACCATACTTCTCGGTATAAGTGTAGTCCGCATGGGAAGGACGATAAAGATCCTTCAATGTGGAATAATCGCCTGAACGTTGGTTCTCATTTCTCACCTCAAAGGCAATCGGACAACCAGTTGATTTGCCCTCAAACACGCCAGATAGGATCTCAATGCGATCCCCCTCGGCACGGGCCGTCGTCAAAGCGGATTGTCCAGGACGTCTTCTGTTCAACTCACCTTGGATAAAATCCATGTCGATCGTGATGCCAGCAGGAAATCCATCGATCACGCCACCGATCGCGACGCCATGGGATTCTCCGAAAGTGGTCAGCCTTAATATTTCACCAAATGTATTCATATTCAACTATTAATGACAACAATGACCTTCTCCGCAACCGCCGCAGTCACCGCCGCCACAACCACCACCGCAGTTGCCACAGCCACCGCCACAATGAGGATTCAAGACAACAGCGATCTCCTCCTCCGTCGCGTCACGAAGTTCCATGACCTTACCCTTGAAGTTCAAATTCTCGCCGGCCAATGGATGGTTAAAATCCACCTTCACCTTCTTCTTGCCGATTTCCAAAACGATACCATTGACACGTTGACCATCCGCATTGATCATCTCCACAATCTTACCCTCTTGCACATGCTCATGGTCGAACTCGCCATCAGACATGAAAATCTCACGGTCAAGATCCAACACCAGTGCCTCCACATACTCACCGTATGCCTCTTCGCAAGGAATCGTGAAATCGAACGAGTCACCTAACTTCAAGCCACGAAGATTATCCTCGAACTTCTCCAACATCATACCCAAACCGCAGGTAAACTTCAAAGGGGCAGCAGCGGGAGCGCTCTCCCACAACTCTGGTTTTCCATCCTCACCCTCTACATATAGGTCGTAAGAAACGGCCACAAATTTTCTATCTTCAATTACCATATAATTATTATTTATGCATTAATCAATTCTTAATTCCTCTTTATCCTCCTTCTTGAACGAGATACGTTCGAACGGATTCTTGATACGAGCGCCGAAATCAGGCATCGCCCAACCAAAGCCGAGATTCAAACACTCGACATGCAACAAGTGGGTCTTTAGATCCATCACGAAAAAGAACTTCGGCGTAATATAAAAACGGGTCACCAGCTTCGTATACAAATAGCTCTCGATACGGTTCTTGTTCTCGACTCCATTTTCATTGTACTTCGGAATTCTAATCTTTGAATAGAAATAATAGCCGACGTGGAGTCCGACATTCACACGGTCCATCTGCAATTCATTCGCCAAGGCGACACCACCACGCAACTTATTACGGAAACGATCCTCCGTGATGAAATTATAGCGGACAATCGACTCCCTTTGGTCACCGTTGTAGGCTCCATTATAGAAAGCGTCCGTAGAGAGTCCCAAACGATAGGCGTTTGAAATCGGCACATAAGCGCCCAAACAAATATCCGCATTCAAGAAATACTTTTCACCAGCCTCCAATTGGTTCACTAAGCCAGCGCCATAAGCCTCCAGCGCCAAGGTGTGCTTGACTGGTTTTGCGGGATAACGGATAGGAAGCGGCCAAACATTAGGCGTATACTTCGCACCCAAGAAGACATCTCCGTACCAAAGGTCATGCGCCTTACGGGTGATATGGCCATTGTGCCACAAAGACATGTTTCCTCCCAAACAAATTCGCCATTGCGCCAAAGGATTACCGTATCTTTTGGCCAATTGGATATCGATATTGGTACCGACTGTCCATACGCCAAAAACAGGGACGATCGAATGAGTCGAGTCCCCCCTAGAGACATAACTACCTGCACCACCACCCCACTTCAAATTCCAAGCGAACATATTGGTATGGACCAATGGAAAGTGGAAATAGGTGACGGCGTCAAAAGCCATCTTCGCATACTCGGGTTTATCCAAATGATATCCGCCGATCGAGAAGCCGACCGAAGGGAAATGGTAGGTATATTCCCAGTTATGGTTGCCCAAAAGAGGAAGTTCCATGCCGACCTCACCGCCGACCATCTTACATTTATCGGTCAAGTTGTAACCCACATGACCTTCCGCTTTCGCTCTAAATATCGTATTCTGCTGTGCGTTCAAATGGAGGGACGACATCATCAACAAAGCGCCCAATACGCACAAAAGCCTCTTTATCATACCTAATTTATATAGTTCGTGCAAATTTAATAAAAACTTATCCGTTTTCTCTATCTTTGCGACGTAAAAATAAAGAAGCATGAAAAGATGTGAGGAATGTCCCGAAATTGAATTAGGCGAAATTTTGCGCGCGAAAGGGGAAACCATCGCCACGGCGGAGAGCTGCACGGGAGGCAATATAGCCCACAAACTAACACAATGGCCAGGCAGTTCAGACTTCTTTCTTGGCGGAATCGTCTCCTATGCGAACGAAGTGAAGATGAACGTGTTACACGTCAAAAAGGAATCGTTGGAACAATATGGAGCCGTTAGCGAAGCGGTTGTGCGGCAGATGGCGGAAGGCGCCGTCAAAGCGATTGGATCAAACTACGCCATCGCCACTTCAGGAATCGCCGGTCCTGGCGGCGGAAGCGTCGAAAAACCGGTAGGGACCGTCTGGATGGCCGTATCGGACGGTACCAGAACAGAGAGCAGATGTTACCACTTTGGCACCGAAAGGCTAGCAAACATCGAGGAGGCAACAAAAAATGCAATATTTTTTGCAAAAGAGTTTGTCGAGAAATAAAAAAGTTGTACTTTTGCAAACCGATTGAGGAGCGTGCGGATGCAACACGCTAACCATTCGAAAAATTTGAATCAAAGGGTCCACTCGTATTTGGATTTCTGATAGTTACGCTGCTTTCTCAGAGAAAGATCAGGATAGGATTTGGCCCGCTTTTTATATGTAATAACTATTAAGATTAACAGCAATGTCAAGAATTTGTGAAATTACTGGTAAAATGGCGCAGAACGGCAACAACGTTTCTCACTCTAAGAGAAGAACGAAAAGGTTGTTCAATGTGAACTTGTTCACAAAAAAATTCTACTGGCCAGAGCAAGATTGTATGATTAGCTTGAAGGTTTCAGCTAAGGGTCTTCGCACTATCAACAAGAAAGGTCTTAACGCAGCATTGGTTGATGCAGCTAGAAAAGGTATTTTGTAATTAAGGAGGAATAGATAATGGCTAAGAAGAGCAAAGAAAACCGCGTACAGGTTATTTTGGAGTGCACAGAGCACAAGGATAGTGGAATGCCAGGAACTTCCCGTTACGTTACCACTAAGAATAGAAAGAATACCCCAGATAGATTGGAGTTGAAGAAGTACAACCCTATCTTGAAGAGATACACTATTCACAAGGAAATTAAGTAATAACTTACAAAAGATTTTAAGCTATGGCAAAGAAAGCAGTCGCAAGTATGCAGAAGGGTGAAGGCCGTTCTTATGCTAAGGTGATCAAGATGGTTAAGTCTCCTAAGACTGGTGCTTACATCTTTGATGAGAAGATCGTTCACAATGACGATGTAAAGGCTCATTTGGCTAAGTAATTAAAGCTTCGCTTTTAAATATAAATGGCGCTCGATTTTCGGGTGCCATTTTTTTTGTCTACACACGCCTGTTTTGTTAAAGTTTCTTATCTCATGGAAGTAAAAGAAAAGAAACCACACTCCCAATCTTGACAGGACACAAATTCATCACTACCTTAGTCTTATATGTTCAACCCAACCAATCAGCCATGCGACACAAAGGTCTCATATATAACCTTGCGCTTCTATTGTACAGTCTAAGCGCCCATGCGCAAGTAACGCCATCTGGTGCTGCGGCGTTGATGGCGCACTACCCTGACTTCATCAAGCGTTACGAGAACAATCAGCTGACACTGGCCAACGGCACCACCCTGGTTTACGACGACAAGCGGAGAAAGAGCGCCACGGAACGATTGGACGACCCCGACGTGGAAGACATGTTCACGCAACCCTACGACACTAGCGTCTGGTTACCCACCCGCAATTACGACCCCGGCAGAGTGCGCCACGAACAACTGATGAAATATATGTACGGGAAGAGCGAGCAAGAGGTAAGAAAGCACCTGGTGCGTGTGGAATGGTTCAATCAGTCCCTATTATTCACCCAAGTGAACGGCGCCGCAGACAGTCTGAAAGCCGTAGTTTCGGAGCTTGCCGCACTACCCGCCTCCTATCACAAATATCTCGCCAACGCATCCACCTTCTATTGGCGGAATGTCCGAGGTTCCAACCATTTGAGCGCGCACAGCTATGGAATCGCCATCGACATCTGCGTCAAATACTCAGACTATTGGCGCTGGAAGAATCCAGGCAAAGGAGAGGAGGAGGAAATCACCTACCAAAACAGAATTCCCAAGGAAATCATCCAAATATTCGAGAAGCACGGATTCATTTCAGGAGCGAGATGGTATCACTTCGACACTATGCACTTCGAATTCCGTCCAGATCTTTTAGACAGAAACTAATTCCACAGACATCATGAAAAATACTAAACTAATGAGAAGCATTCGATGCGTTATTACCGTATTTGCCACCATTGTGCTCTCTTCCAGCCACATCATGGCCGAGAATAACCCATACTACAAAATCAACCCGGAGGGGAATACCATCAAGAGCAGATACATTTGTCTTGACCAAGATTGGGAGAGGCCCTACACCGACGAATATTCTACATGGTTGCTTGATTTACCGCTTTTTCATGATGGGCATGAAACCCGTTACTACAACGGTTCCACCAAATACAACAGTGGGAAGATCAATGTCGGTGTGGTAAAGATGGATATGGTAGGCAAATTCGTCACAGGGAAAGAGATTCCCGCGGATCTGCAGCAGTGCGCCGACGCCTGCATGCGCATCTGGGCAGAATATCTTTGGAAGAGCAAGCAATATGACAAGATCCACTTCAAAGGGGGGAACGGATTTGTTTATGAATACACCAAATGGGCAGCAGGTTACAGGGTCCATTTCGACAAAAACTGGCACGCCACTTGGCAGAAAGATGCACAAACCGATTATGGATACACCACCTTCCGCAAATACCTCTCCCTCGTATTCAACTATTGCGGCACCCTATCCATATCGAAAGACATGAAACGGGTGGAGCCCAACGATGTCCGTCCCGGTGATATCATTATCTACGGCGGTAGCCCTGGTCACGCAGTCACTGTGATGGATGTGCTACGCAACAAGAAAACAGGGAAAATCAGAGTGATGCTAAGCCAAAGTTACATGCCAGCCCAAGAGATCGAAATTCTCGCCAGCCCAAACGACCATAACGCACCTTGGTACGACATCGACATCGAAAAGAACCATGGCGTAGAAACCCCTCAGTGGGATTTCAATTTCGACAACAAAAGTTGTTTCAGAAGATGGATGGGAAGATAGAGAACTCATCCCGAAAGGCCACAAAAAAATAGATTATTTGGAAGGATACCCAACACACTCATAAAACATTGATTATTAATATAAATCACACTTTTAAGGCGGACTTTTTATTACTTTGTGGGAGGAATGCCCGAGGCAGAAAAATGTTATGTGGAAGAACGAGACATGCAACATTGCGTATAAGCATTAATCTCAGCTAACACAAGGACGAGGTCGCGTTGCGACTGAAGGAGTTTGTCACGGGATGTGATGAGGTAGTCAGTCTCGAATATGTAGTTGAGGAGGAAGTTTTGTTCAAAAAACGGACTTGATTCACACTCAAAAATCGATTTGTTTGCAAGATTTCGGAAGACACAAATCCTTTGTTTGAAGAATTTTTCGTAATTTCGCACTCGATTTTGGATTTCGCAATTAATAGTGCTCGAAATTCTTCCCATGATATTTTCCCTAATCAGAGAGGTTTGTAGCGCATTGTGGCAAACGTAATGTTTGTCCGAACCACGATGGTTCATTATTCGTATTTCCGAGGGAAGGAACGATGTTTGACGAATAATGAACTGTAACAATACATTTATCTTATTAATGAACAATCACAAGTTTCTTTGTGCTCTGGCTGTCACGATGATGGTCGGAGCAAGTGTCTGTGTGCCTGTGTGTGCACAGCATAGGATGAGTCTTCAGTCATTCTTTGACCTTGCCGATCAGCAAAGTCTGCGCATCAAGGTTAGCGAAGAGGCATTGAAGGCTGCAGAAGAAAGGGTAACATCGGCAAAGTCTTCCTTGTTGCCAAGTGTTGATTTAAGCATGCAGGGGTCCTACACGGGCAATGCATTTCTGATGTCACGAGGGTTTTCTGCCAGTGGCACAACGGAGTACATCGTTCCTGGTTTTGGACCTCAGCAAGTATCGAATGGCAAACAGCCGACTCCGCATTGGGGCAATAGTTTCACGGCACAGGCAAGTCAAGTGATTTACGCTGGTGGTGCTATCCGTTCGGGCATTGAGATGGCAAAGTTGGGGCATCAGTTGGCAGAACTTGATGTGGAGAAGAACCGCCAGGAGGTGCGGTTTCTACTTACCGGTTATTACTTCGACCTCTACAAGTTGCAGAACCAATCGCAGGTGATAGCGAAGAACATTGAACTGACGGAGAAGGTGATAGAACAGATGAAGACTCGTAGAGAACAGGGAACGATGCTGAAGAATGACATTACCCGATACGAACTGCAACTACAAAGTCTTCAGCTTGCCAAAACACAGGTTGATGATGCGCAGAAGATTATCCGACATCAGATAGCAACGACTATTCACCTGCCAGAGGGAGAGGATTTTGAGGTGGACGAGCTTCTCTACGATGGATTCGACAAGCTCACCAACCATAACGAGGAGTCATGGCAACAAACAGCGACGGTGAACAACATAGACATCCGTCAGGCAAATCTTGCCACCGCCATGTCTGAACAGAAGGTCAAGAACACCCGTGCTGCATCATTGCCATCGGTTGCTGTTGTTGCAGAGAATAACCTTTTTGGTCCTTACACTTCCGACCTGATTCCAAAGAACGCCAACGTCAACGTGTGGTTTGTTGGGATTGGTGTGAAGTACAACCTTTCAAGCATTTGGAAGAACAAGCACGACATTCGCAAGGCAATGCATGAGAACGCCCAAGCACGCGAGTTTGTTCAACTGTCACGTGAAAGCATTGACAACGCTGTGCAAGCAAACTACACCAATCTGTTGACCAGTTCGGTAGAGGTGAGCACTCAAGAGAAGCAGGTGGAACTTGCCGACCAGAACTACTCTGTAGTCAAGAACCGCTATGACAACGACCTCGCGTTACTGACCGACATGCTCGATGCCTCGAACATGAAACTATCTGCCGAAATGGCTTTGGTAAATGCACGTATCAACATGCTTTACAACTATTTCAAACTTAAATACATAACAAATACGCTATAATATGAATAAGAACAAGATTTCAACCTATATTTATAATGCTATTGTAATATTGTGTATAGCATGTGGCGCAGCGTATGCTGCCAGTCAGTTTATGCATTTCGGTGGTGGTGAAGTGACCGATAATGCTCGTGTGTGTCAGAATATTGTGCCACAGAACTGCCGCGTGCAGGGCTTTATCCGCGAGGTGCGTTTTTCCGAGTTTCAAGAAGTGAAGAAGGGCGACACGCTTGTCATCATCGAAGATGCCGAGTTTCGTCTCCGTCTGGCTCAGACAGAGGCAGATCTTGCCCGTGCTCAGCGCAGTTCGCAGGGGACGGCAAGCAGCATCAATACCACAAAGAGCAGCATAACCGTGACCGAGGCAGGCATAGACGCAGCCCGCGTGCAGCTGGAGAATGCAGAGAGGGAGGATGCTCGTTTCGAGAAACTTCTGCAGCAGGATGCTGTTACGCAGCAGCAGTACGATAATGTCCACACCGCTTATCTGAGTGCCAAGGCAGCATACGAACAGGCACTTCGCTCACGCAATACACAGACGGCAGTTGTGGCAGAACAAGGACATCACCTCTCCGCATCAAAGGCAGCCATCGAACTTGCACATGCTCAGGTGGAGATTGCCCGACTGAATCTGTCGTACTGCTACATCATTGCCACTTGCGACGGTGTGGTAGGCAGCAAGGATATTCACGTAGGTCAGTTGGTTAACCCTGGTCAGACGATGGTGAGCATCGTTGATAAGAACGAAAAATGGGTGGAGGCGAACTATCAAGAATCGCAGATGCCGAATGTCAAGGTTGGCGATAAAGTTCGTTTTACTGCCGATGCCGTTCCTGGCGTAGAATATACAGGTGTGGTAGAGCGTATCTCTGATGCAACAGGTAGCGCATTCTCGCTGATTCCTATCGACAATGCAACAGGCAATTTCGTAAAGGTGGAACAACGTGTGACGGTTCGTGTGAAGATTGATGCCTGCGACGAAGTGAAAAAACTGCATGGCGGCTATAATGTTGTTTGTAAGGTAGAAGAGTAATGGGAAAATTAACTGAATTTCTGATGAAGGCGCCACCGCCACCATCTGGCATGGGCTTCAGCATGCCTATGATGAAGGGATGGGTGCCTCGCAGGTTGCAGCCATGGATTTATGTCCTTACGGCGTTGTGCTTCCAGTTCTCGGGGGGCGTGTATCTCGGTGCTCTTGATGAGATTCGTGGTGCCACAAATTTCATGATAGAGGACATCATGTTTCTGCTCTATGCCACGCTGGCAGGTATGGCGGTATGGTTTCCGATGTTGTTTAGGATGAAGTTCCGCTTCACCAATCAGCAACTCCTTTGCACCTCTGCCATCGTTATAGGTTTCTGCAACGTCATCACTATGCACAGCCATTCAATGCCTGTGTTGGTCGCTGTATGTTTCATTGCAGGAATTGCCAAAATACAAGGCACTTTTGAGTGTATGAGCAACATTCAGCTGTGGATTACGCCCAAGCGTGACTTCGCTGTGTTCTTCCCGGTGCTCCACATCATACTTCTCACGGCAATAGAATGCGGTGGATGGCTTGCAGCGTGGTTTGGACACCACTTTTCCTGGGAGATGATGCACGTCTTCACCGTGGGTACTATGTCGTTCGTATTGCTAACGCAGATTGTACTGTGTCGCCCGTTCTGCCCTATGTCGAATAGATTCTCGCTGAAGGGGACAGACTGGCAGGGCGCGTTGCTTATCTGCGTGACGATGCTCCTATTCTCGTACATCCTTGTCTATGGCGATTATCACAGATGGTTTGCAAGTCAGCACATCAGAATGGCGGGAGCGTTTGCACTCATCTTTGCGGGACTTACCCTTTACCGACTGATACACAACCATTATCCATACGTTGAACTGCAGATGCTTAAGTGCCGCAATGTGATGCCGATACTCATCGTTGTCACACTGGCAGAATTGGCATTCGGTGCCGAGCACACGCTTGAAGAGATACTCTACACCGAGGTCGTAGGACTTGAAGAGTTGACCAAGGAGAGCCAGTACATGTTTGCATTGCCAGGCATGTTTCTGGGCATCGCTCTTGACTTGTACTGGCTGAAAGTTCAAAAATGGAAGGTGTGGAAACTAATAGGCATTGCCTTTCTGTCCATTTTTGCATACGCCTTACTCATGTACGCCACTGTGGGCATTGGTGTGAACATCGAGCAATACCGGATGGCAATCGTGCTCCGTGGATTCGGTTACGGCATCCTTGCTCCAACCCTGATGTGGGCACTGGACGAGTCGGTACCAAGTCTCGAACAGTTCTTTATGGGCTTGTTCGTGTTCAACATCATACACATGTATCTTGCCGGTGCTATGGGTTATGGTTTTTACACCACCATCTTCTCTCATTTCCTCAACGAGAACATGATGCACTATGGCCGACAACTGACACTCACCAACCTCGATCTCTCGCATTTCAACTTTGGCGAATTCATGGGAGGCGACTATCTGCACTCCATGATGCTTGTGGCGATAAAGCAGGTGTATGGCTACGTCATCTGGTTCTCCCTGCTTCTCGCCTCTACCTTTCTGTTGTGCGACATTCCTGCCGTAAGAACAAACATCCGCAAGGTTCCTCTATGGCCAGTATTGGTAATAGAATATTTGGCAGGAAGACGTAAATAAGAATACTAAAGCCCCAGCATCGCATGTGATGTTGGGGCTTCTTGTTACTCTATTTCGCAGCAAACCAACAGCTGGCTACCACGACTGTGCTGGCTACGAGGAATACCAAGACATATTCAGAACCTTCTGACCTCGTTGCCCTATTAAAGAGTAGAGGTATGACTTAACTCTTAACTCATTAGAGCTTTGCGGAGATGGTCTCAACGCTCTTGTCGATCTTCTTCACCAATCCTACCAACACTTGGCCAGGGCCTACCTCTGTGAAGCTGGTAGCGCCAGCAGCGATCATGTTTTGTACCGATTGAGTCCACTTTACAGAAGAGGTCAATTGCTTCACCAAATTAGCCTTGATAGCCTCAGGATCAGTCTCACCATTGGTAGTCACATTTTGGTAAACTGGGCAGATAGGAGCCTTGAAGTTTGTGGCCTCGATAGCGGCAGCTAACTCCACCTTAGCAGGTTCCATCAATGGAGAGTGGAATGCACCGCTCACGGAGAGTTTCAACGCACGACGCGCGCCAGCGGCAGTCGCCAACTCACAAGCCTTGTCGATGCCGGCCATAGAACCAGAGATCACCAATTGACCTGGGCAGTTGTAGTTAGCAGGAACAACCACCTCGTCCTTAACGGATGCACAAATCTCCTCCACCTTCTCATCCGCCAAACCGATGATGGCAGCCATGGTGGAAGGATTCATCTCGCAAGCCTTCTGCATCGCCAAAGCACGCTTCGAAACGAGGCTCACACCATCCGCGAAATCAATCGCACCAGCAGCCACCAAAGCAGAGAACTCTCCCAAAGAGTGACCTGCCACCATATCAGGCGTGAACTGATCGCCCAACGACTTCGCCAAAATAACAGAGTGAAGGAATACCGCAGGTTGTGTCACCTTGGTTTGCTTCAAATCCTCCTCCGCACCGGAGAACATAATATCAGTGATTCTAAATCCTAAAATATCATTTGCTTGCTCAAACAACTCCTTAGCCAATGGGACGTTCTCGTACAAGTCCTTTCCCATTCCAATAAATTGGGCGCCTTGCCCTGGAAAAACAAATGCTTTCATTTTCAAAATTATGATTAATGATTAAATGTATGCGTACTTGAATAATTGATGTAGGTGGCTTCTGGCCACTTGGTAAGATCGGAACGGCTCTCGCATCTACGCTCCACCTCCTCATCCAAATTGGTGAAGAAATCAATGCCAGTCACCTTCTCCACCTCATCGACAGAGGTGACGAATGTCGTGAAAGGCATATGCGTATCCTGATTGGGAATCACGAAAGCGAGCATCTTCTCTTTTCCCTTCTTGGTGAAATCGAAGAGAATCTTGTAGAAGTGGCTCGGAACCGTCACATTGGTCTTGTAATCTCTTCCCCTTTCGGAGGCGTACATCTTTCTGGCATTCTTGCTATCCTTCGGCAAGACAGGACCTGTCACCACATAGATTGTGCCATATTTACGGGTCCATGCGCGTGTCTGCATCTCCAAATCGTTCCAAACACCATTGTTGAACTCCTTCACCTGCGGAGAGACGTTACTCATATAGAAGCACTCCTCCATAGCGGTCTCATCGAACTTCATATCCGCCGCAGGAGCCAAATGGCCCCGGTCGTAACCACTATTCTGATAGTCGGAAGGAGAGGCTGATTTTGTCGTAATGGCCGGATCCTCATCGAATCCCTCCTTACGCTCCAACTTGCCATTCACCTCCTCACGCGTTAATTCGTAGGCCACCCACTCCGCCTGCTCGTCCTCTTCGGAATAAGAGAGCGAATAATTCTTGTGGCGATAGGTTTTCCCCTTGAAATTCGAATGCGTGAAGATCGCGTCACCACCCTCCTGCGCCGTTTCATCCTCTGAAGGAGGAATGTTCGGGAAGGCATGGTTCAAGCCATCCGTCTCCAACAAACGGTCAGCGGAGTTTCCGCCATTACCAGTTTGGTTAGCCGACGGGTCACAGGAATAAAAAAGGGCGGCAAATGCCGCCACTAATATCGCGAATTTTCTCATTTAACAGCCTTCAAACTCATATCCAATCCCTTTACGGAATGGGTGAGCGCACCAACAGAAATGAAATCCACACCACACTCTGCATATGAACGCAAAGTCTTGAAAGTGATACCACCTGACGACTCGGTTTCACATCTTCCATTGATGATCTTCACAGCCTTGCGGGTTGTCTCCGTATCAAAGTTGTCAAGCATGATTCTATCCACGCCACCAATCTTCAACACCTGATCAAGTTCATCCAAGTTACGAACCTCAACCTCAATCTTGATGTTCTTTCCTTTCTCCTTTAAATATTTCTTCGCGTTGGAAACAGCATTCTCGATGCCTCCGGCGAAATCGATATGGTTGTCCTTCAATAGAATCATATCAAAAAGGCCGATTCTGTGATTACCACCACCACCAATCTTCACCGCTCTCTTCTCCAAGATACGCAATCCAGGAGTCGTCTTGCGGGTGTCGATCACCTTTGTGTGCAAGTCCTCAATCTCCTTGGCATATTTATTGGTTTGAGTAGCGATACCACTCATACGTTGCATGATGTTGAGCACCACACGCTCCGTTTGCAACAATGACTGCTCCTTACCTGAAACATAGAAAGCGATGTCACCCGGCTTCACATGCGCGCCATCCTCAATGAGCACCTCCATCTTCAATTCAGGGTCAAATTTCGCGAAGACACGCTTTGCGATCTCAACACCGGCAAGGACACCCTCCTCCTTAATCAAAAGTTGAGCCTTACCCATTTGAGTGGCAGGAATGCAACAAAGTGTAGTATGATCTCCATCACCGATATCCTCGGCGAATGCGAGGTTCAGCAAATCTTCAATTAATTCATTTTCGCTTTTCATCCTTCAAACATCATTTACAGGGGATTATCAAGCCCCATAGTTATTAATAAATTGCAATGACCCCTATCTAGGATCATTACTTACCTTCAATCTTCAACTGATGGATAGACTCCTTGAAACCATCCTTTTTCGTTAGAATCAACACTTGGTAATTACCGGAATTCGTATAGAGAACACCTACCAACAAACCCGATTTCTCCTTATCAATCTTCTGTGTCACAGAAAAATTGGAAGGGCGATGGTTCCTAAAGAATGAGGCAATCGCATCCTGAGCTTGATTCTTGCTCTTTTGACCACCATTATGTTCAATGGTCAAATCCACATTACTATCCAAAAACGAACTGATTCTTTGCACATCTCCGCCAGAAAAAGCCCGTATGATGTCGGGGTTAGCCTGGGCAGTCATAGCCGCGGCACCCAACAAGAACGCAAGAATTATTTTTTTTCCGAACTTCATACTCCTCAATTTATTTAGCCCAGACGAACAACACTACAAATCTGAGCCTTTTTTTATACTTTTGCGCAAAATATCACGCAGTTATGAGAATCACTCTTCTTACAGTTGGCAAAACTAACGATTTATCTTTTAAAAATGCAATTTCTGAATATCAAAAGAGGTTAAAATTCTACATTTCTTTTGACATAGAGGAGATACCTGCTCTAAAAAACACAAAAAACTTGACGGAAGATAATCAGAAAAAGAAAGAGGGAGAATTGATTCTAAAGAGTATCCAAACCGACGACGAAGTGGTTTTACTGGATGACAAAGGCAACGAATTCACCTCCAAACAATTCGCCAACTATATAGAAAAGAAATCAGCGTCAGGACTAAAGCGTTTGGTATTCGTGGTTGGAGGCCCCTATGGTTTTTCAGATGAAGTGTACCAAAGAGCCAACGACAAGGTTTCGCTCTCCCGCATGACCTTCTCCCATCAAATGGTAAGATTGGTCTTCACAGAACAACTGTACCGAGCGATGACCATCATAAAAGGAGAACCCTACCATCACGAATAACAGGGAGTTAAATGGGTACAATTGGCCACAAAAATGTCCTAAATCATCCTTATTTATATCAAAACGCAACAAATGTCAACTCTTTTTAAAGAGTCAAAAGTTGTTATTCAACACAAAAGTGACTAAATTTGCCACGTTTTTTGGATTAATCCGCACAAAAGGGAGTGTGGCGCCATTAGCGGAGATCATCGACAATCTCTTGTGGAGGAGAATTCATCCAAGAAGTTATAGTGAATTAATTACGGGGGCAGCCTCAAATAACAATAAGAAAATGAGAATTTTAGGAACAGGAAGTGCCATTCCAAAATTGGAAGTGACCAATGACGACCTAACAAAGTTCTTGGACACAAGCGACGAGTGGATTTCCACCCGTACCGGTATCAGAAGCAGACACATCCTCTCAGAGGGAGAGACGCTTACAGACCTAGCGGCGGAAGCGACCAGACAAGCTTTAGCGGATGCCAAAGTTGATGCCAAGGATTTGGATTACATCATCTGCCATAACATCATGAACGACAGATGCATTCCAGGCATGGGATGTATTATCCAAGGAATCATAGGTGCCACATGCCCATGCATCGACACCAATGCAGCCTGCACAGGCTTCATCTATGCCCTCGACCATGCGGACGCTTTGATGAAGGCAGGCAAGGCTAATAAAATCCTCATCATCTGTGCAGAACAGATGAGTATGATGATCGATTGGGAGCGTCGCGAAAGTTGCGTTCTTTTTGGTGACGGCGCAGGCGCTGTTGTCGTTTCCAACGAAGGTGAGGATTGCGCCGTGAAGGTGACCGCATGTTATACCCCTGCGCTCAACTGTAACGTAAAGCAAGGTGACACTCCTTTCAGAAAAGACGCCACCACTTATGACAAATTGGAAATGGCAGGACGAGAGGTGTTCAAATTGGCCGCACACAACTCTTGCAACGACATTCAGACCGTTTTGGACGCATCCCATGCGACCGCAAGCGACGTGAAGTTCTTCATTTTGCACCAAGCCAATTTGAGAATCGTCGAGGCGATCCGTAGTTTCTTGGATCAACCTGAAGAGAAATTCCCACACAACATCGAGCACAGAGGAAACACTTCTTCCGCCAGCGTTCTTCTCCTTTTGGATGAATTGAACAAGGCCGGTAAGATTCAAAGAGGCGACACAATCGTATTCAGTGCGTTCGGTGCGGGATTCACCTCCGGCGCATGTTTAATGAAATGGTAACTAAATAGAAAATTAGAATAAAATTATACGATATGATTTCAAGCAAAATTTGTGAATTAATCGGTATTCAATACCCTATTTTCCAAGGTGGTATGGCGTGGATTTCCGACGCCAAGTTGGCAAGCGCAGTTTCAAACGCAGGTGGTTTGGGCCTAATCTCAGCCATGAACGCTAACGCAGAGTACGTTCGTGAGGAGATCAAGAAATGCAAAACAATGACAGATAAGCCATTCGGTGTAAACATCATGTTGCAAAGTCCATTCGCTGATGAGGTTGCAAAGGTTGTCATCGAGGAGAAGGTCGCAGTTGTCACAACTGGCGCAGGTAACCCTTCAAAGTTCATGAAGGATTGGTTGGAGGCAGGCATTAAGGTTGTCCCTGTTGTCGCTTCTGCCGCATTCGCCATTTTGATGGAGAGAATCGGTGCCAGCGCTGTTGTCGCTGAGGGTTGTGAGTCTGGTGGTCACGTAGGTGAGTTGAACACAATGGCTTTGGTTCCACAAGTTGTTGACGCAGTGAAGATCCCTGTGTTGGCTGCTGGTGGTATCGGTGACGGTAGAGGTATGGCCGCTGCCTTCATGCTAGGCGCAGAGGGCGTACAATGCGGTACTTGCTTCCTCGTTGCCGACGAGTGCTGCGTAAGCCAAACCTACAAGGAGAAGATCATCTCCGCTAGCGATACCGCTACTATCGTAACCGGTAAGCGTTTGGGTCACCCAGTTCGTTCTTTGAAGACTCCATTCTCTAAGAAGTTCGCTGACATGGAGAAGGATACCACTATCACAGACGAAGAGATCATGAAGTTCGGCGCAGGTTCTCTTAGAAAGGCTGTTGTCGACGGAGACGCTAAGGGTGGATCATTCATGGCTGGTCAAATCGCAGGTCTTATCAAGGAGCAACGCTCCGCAAAAGCAATTGTTGAATCGATGGTGAACGAAGCTGAGGCACTTTTGTCAAAGGCACAAAACAGAACCAAATAATGAGAAGAGTTGTCATCACAGGTATGGGCGTTATTTCGCCTATTGGAAACGATATTAAGACTTTTTGGGAGAACCTAAAAAGTGGAACATGCGGTATTGATTTTATCCAAAACATCGATGCGAGCGCATTGGAGGTAAAGGTCGCTGGTGAGGTGAAGAATTTCCGTGCGGAGGATTTCGGCGTGGAGAAGGGAATGGCCCGCAGAG
>JAKSKY010000026.1 GCA_024401515.1 Paludibacteraceae bacterium
TCGCATACTCATTGCAGGTTTACACCGACTTCTCCGGCTATACGGATATCGCGATTGGTTTGGCGATGCTCATGGGCTTCTACTTGCCGCAGAACTTTAATTCGCCTTACAAGGCGACCAACCCTGGTGAGTTCTGGAAACGTTGGCACATCTCCCTTTCCAAGTGGTTGCAAGACTACCTTTACATTCCGTTGGGAGGTAACCGTACCGCTTCATTCGGAACCTATTCCTGCATTATCACCATCTCATTCGTAGGTATGATTTTGTCCGGAAGTATTTGGGTGGCTGTAGTCGTTTTGTCCATTGCCCTTATTGTGACAATCAATTGCTACAAATACCCTGAGAAGAAGAATAACCTAACCTCCAATATGAACCGTCTGAACACCATGTTGTTGGGTGGTTTGTGGCACGGCGCTAGTTGGAACTTTATGATTTGGGGTGGTTTGAACGGTTTGGGTATGATTGTATACCGTTTCTGGAAGGATATGAACTGGTATGTCCGTTCATGGGTCTCCTTGTTGATCGCGGCGGTATTCATTCTGCTCGCTAAATTCTTCCCTGCGCCTATTTGGAACATCGCGGCCATTTGGATGGGTGTGATTGCCTTTGGAGCCTTCATCCGTATGTTGTATCACTTCTTTGAGGGTACCTCTCCGATGAAACCATTGGCGACCGCATGGGCGGTCATGGAGACCTTCGTCTTCATCACATGGACACGACTCTTCTTCCGCGCCGGTTCTAACTTGGACCCTGCGCAGGCCAATGAGCAAGCATGGACAACAGCCAAAGATATGGTGAACCAGATCGGTACGAAGTGGAACACTTCCGTGATACCTGATATGTTGTGGAACTACCGCTATGTATTCTCACTCACCATATTGGGAATGATCATCCACTGGTTGCCGGAACATTTTAAGCGTCGTTACCGTTTGTGGTTCGCTACCATGCCGCTTCCTTTGATGGCGGTAGTGGTCGTTATTGCGGTCTTCGTCATCTATCAGTTCATCACGGCTGATTTGCAGAAATTCATCTATTTCCAATTCTAGGTTTATGAGGAGAAAAGTTTTCTTTACTATTTTCCTGGGACTTTGTCTCTTGTTGAATCTCCATGCGCAGGATGGTTCCCAAATCACCACATGGGGCGGAGGCAAAATGGCTCTTGTGGATAGTGATATGGAACGCTCTTTGGATGGGTACAAAAATTGGGTCGCTATGTTTGACGTGGGTTTTAATATAGTGACACGCGAAGATAATGCCAGGAGTGCGGTTGTCTTGGATTTTAACAAGACCAATGATCCGGATTATTTGCGTATCTGGAATCGAGTGGATTCACTTAATCAAGGTTATGTGGAAAGAACATTAAAACCTGAATTTTGTGATAAGAAAATTCCTTGGGGTAATGCGACGTCTGATTCTTTGTATATCGATTTTCATTATGGCAAAGAGCTTTCCTCCTTTTTATATTACAGGATGGTTGATGAATTGATCATCGAAGTGAAACGTCTGTCGGAACCATTTGTGGTAGAGCTTGATTCCCTTGGCGAGGTGACATTCCCTCCTTTTGAGGGCAAAAATAAAGACCTTTCGGGTGTTTGGGATTTGGGTCCTCTCCGATTTGTTTTGATGGAGTCGAATCATAAGGTGCTCTCCTCTTTTGAAGACAAAATGGAGGTGCTGAAAGGAAAGAAGAAAATAGGATATGTTTGGGTGTGTGATGCTCGCATGCGGAAACAACAACGTTTCTTGTACTTTATGTATTGGGTGGAGGAAAATGAGTTGTGCCTTTTTTCCGAGAAAAGCCCCGATTCGCCCAAACTTATGTTTCGGATCCCTTTTGAGTTGTCGAAAGATGGCAAAACCTTCTATATTAAATTGCATAAAATGGCCACTACACTGAAGATTCCTAATAATGGCCAATAGCTGAAATGGTGGGAAGTAGGGGGCGTAAGGATTTCTTAAAAAATTATGCCGTTTAGCACATTTTTCACGAAATTGTATTAATTTTGCAGCAAAATAAAAACCAGTTATTTATAATGGACAGTCAACATCCTTTTTCAGTTTTCGCTGGATCTAACACAAGATATTTGGCGGAAGAAATATGCAACTGTTTAGGTTGCGAATTAGGTAAGATCAATTTGCAAAAATTTGCAGATGGTGAGTTCGGAGTCTCTTATGAGGAGTCTGTACGTGGACGTTATGTCTTCTTGGTACAATCTACTGTACCTAATGCGGATAACTTGATGGAGCTTCTTTTGATGATTGATGCGGCTAAGAGAGCTTCCGCATACAAGATCATCGCTGTTATCCCTTACTTCGGTTGGGCTCGTCAAGACCGTAAGGATAAGCCACGTGTTGCGATTGGTGCGAAGTTGGTTGCTGATATGTTGACAGCCGCTGGTATTGACCGTTTGATTACAATGGACTTGCACGCAGATCAAATCCAAGGATTCTTCAATGTTCCTGTTGATCACTTGTATGCATCTACCGTATTCTTGCCATACATCCAATCTATGAACCTTGAGAACTTGGTAATCGCTTCTCCAGACGTAGGTGGATCAAAGAGAGCTAACTCATACTCTAAGTATTTGGGTTGCCCAATGGTACTTTGCCACAAGAGCCGTGAGAAGGCTAACGTTGTGAGCGAGATGACCATCATCGGTGACGTAAAGGGTAAGAACGTTGTGATCTTGGATGATATGGTGGATACAGCCGGTACATTGACTAAGGCTGCTGGTATCATGTCAAACGCTGGTGCGGTTTCTGTTCGTGCAGTTGTTTCTCACGCTGTGATGTCAGATCCTGCTTCTACTCGCGTTGACGAGTCTAGCTTGGAGGAGATCATCTTCACCAACTCTATTCCATTCCACAAGAGTTGTCGTAAGGCGCACATCTTGTCTGTTGCTCCTTTGTTTGCTGATACTATCCAACGTGTGATGGATAACATGTCTATCAGCGAGAACTATTTGACTAAGTAGTTTTATTCATTATAGGTGGGGCTGAATCTATTAATTTAGGTTCAGCCCCTTTTTTGTCATGTTTGCGGTCGTTATTTCAGAACATAGGTTGTGGGGATATCGTTTCCAACCCGCCCTTCTTTCTCAAGAGGGTGCGGAACGATTGTCATGCATCCAATTGGGCGGAACGAATTTCCCGACAGAGGATCTTTCGGAATTGGAAAGGAAGATCGTCAGCCTGTGTGAGAAATACGAGGAGCGTTTCGTGATGCGTCTTTTCGTCAAGGAGAGATTGACGGTTGCCGAATTTCAGGCTAAATACATAAAGAATAGTAGCGCTTATCCGCAAATAGCGCCCTTCATAGAGAAGAATAATTATGCGATTGCCGCCTTGTTGCGTCAGCATACTATTCCTGTCTATCTGCGTGAAAAGAATTACACCAGTGTCTATTTGTCCGATCGCATAGAGGTTTTACCTCAATTCGCACGTCCAGTTCCTTCTTTTCAACTCACATCGGAGAAGATGGTTTATTCCCTACGGGTATTTCATGGGGAGAGTGCAACGCCTATTCCGCTGAAAAAGCGGACTATCATCACATTGTCTACGGAGCCCTGTTGCTTGTTGATAGGGAAGAAGCTATGCCTTTTTGAAAGCATGAACTACAAGCGTATCATGCCATTTTTGGAGAAGGATGGTATTGATGTCCAGCTTCGTACATTGCCCTCCTATATGAAGAGTTTTGTGGTACCGACGTTGGAGAAGGAGGATATCGATGCGGATGGTTTTACGGTGGTTCACAGAATCGTCTCGCCTAAACCGATTTTGACCTTGGTGGAAGATCTCTCTTTGCGTCCCGCGCTCTCTTTGTCCTATGATTACGAGGGGGAAGTTTGTGCATCCGAGACGAACAAGAGGCGTTATGTCTCCCTTTCCGATGTGGATGGCTACCGCTTTTCCGTCTTTGAGAGAGACGAAGAGAAGGAACGTTATTATGCTGATCTCTTGTTGGATTTGGGCCTTGTTTTGATCAACAACTACTATTATGTCCATGACATCCGTCGGGTGGAACACCATGCATATGCCATCCAAGATACCATTGATTTCTTGGTGGATCATAAATCGGAACTCTCGCAATTCTCTTTGCGTCAGAAAATGGACCTCCCTCAATATGTAATGGAACACCCTTCCATTCGCTTTGATGTGAAGGAGGGGGAAAACCGTGATTGGTTTGATATTTACGCGATGGTGCAAGTTGGACGGGAGACTTTCCCTTTTGTCTTGTTGCGTGATCATATCTTAGATGGCATTTGTGAGTATACTTTGCAATCCGGAAAGGTCTTTATCATCCCACAGGCATGGTTTGCGCAGTACAAGGACCTCTTCCTTTATGCGGAGCCATCGGAGGATGTTGAGGCGCCTCTTTCTTTGCGAAAATGTTATGTGGGTATGTTGGATGCGGGAAGTTCCGAACCCGTGAGACGTTTCCGTGGATTGTTGGAGACGAAACTGGAGGCACCTAAATCATTGAAGGCTATTTTACGTGATTACCAACAAGTGGGCTATTCCTGGTTGTGTGGACTTTATGAAAATGGTTTTGGTGGTTGCCTGGCCGATGATATGGGATTAGGAAAAACTTTGCAGTTCTTGGCTTTCCTTCTGAAAATCTATGAACGAGAGGAGACCACCTCTTCCGATTTAGAATCTTCCTCCCAGACGGAAGTGGCCGCTTGGCCTTATGAATCATCGCAACCCTCCTTGTTTGACCAACCGCTTTTTGATTTGCCGGCCGTCAAGCAATGTATGACCCATGTTGAGGCTAAGAAACCCGCTTCGTTGATTGTTTTGCCGACTTCGTTGTTGTTCAATTGGGTGGGGGAGAAGAGTAAATTCGCCCCTTCGTTGCGACATCTACTCTACGTGGGAGATAAAAGGGTCCCCGCGAAAAATATACATCGCGCGTTTGAACATTATGATTTGATATTCACTACCTATGGTGTGCTCCGTCGAGACATAGAGGCTTTGAAAAAGTACCCTTTTGAGTGTGTGGTGATGGATGAGAGTCAAAATGCTAAGAATGTCTCTTCGCAGACCTATAAAGCCTTGATGGAACTAAATGCCAACCATTTTTTCTGCATGTCAGGTACGCCGATCGAAAACTCTTTGGAGGATCTATGGGCGCAGATGAATCTGGCAAATAGAGGTCTGTTAGGTACTCTTGAATCATTCAAAAAGAATTATGTGACCCCTATTGTGAAACGTGGCAATGAGGATCGCACGGAGAAGTTGAAGACCTTGATCAAACCATTCCTTTTACGAAGGACCAAGGAGGAGGTGGCGAAGGATTTGCCGCCAATCGTGGAGCAATTGGTTTATTGTGAGATGAATGAGGCCCATAAGGAACTCTATGACCGCGAAAAGTCTATGGTTCGTAATGCTTTGATGTCCATGATTTTCGAATCGGGTGTCAACCACAATTCTATTTTGGCCCTCTCTTCGTTGACCCGTCTTCGTGAATTGTCCAACCATCCTAAACTTTTGTTTGAGGATAGCGAGGTGGCTTCCGAAAAGATGAACGAGGTAGTGCGTCGTGTCTTGGATTTGAAGAGTGAGGGACATAAAGTATTGATATTCTCTTCGTTTGTGCGCCATTTGGATCTTTTGCAACGGGAACTGGAATTGGCGGATGTGAAATATGCGAAGCTGACGGGTGCCACCCAACAACGGGAGGAGGAGGTGCGGAAATTCCAACGGAATGGTGATGTGACCTGTTTCCTCATCTCCTTGAAGGCGGGTGGTGTTGGTCTGAATCTGGTGGAAGCCGATTATGTGTTTGTGTTGGATCCTTGGTGGAATCCTGCGGCGGAGATGCAGGCGATTGACCGTGCGCACCGTATCGGCCAAGATAAAAAGGTCTTTGTTTACCGATTTATCACCAAGGATAGCGTGGAGGAAAAGATCCGCAATCTTCAGACTTCCAAGATGGAACTCTCTGATATGTTTGTCAATAATAACAATCCATTCTCGGAAATCGATCCGGAGACATTGGCGGAGTTGTTTTCATGACGGCTCTTGTTTTCTTTCATTGAAGAATGACCCTAATTGATTGAAAATCTTATCGTATATATTGTTGCTTTTGTACCTTTGGCACGTCAAATCAATGATTTTTTTATATATATTTGTGGCGATAATAGGAGACGTTCTTCTATAAAAACGTAGCAATGCGTCTCTTTCATATATTGACCCTAAATTGTGTTGTTCTATATATTATTATCAGGTTGGCCCATTGAGAAATGCGCCAACTTTTTACTTGAGTTGTTCGTTTAGGGTGATATGAAAGCGATATAAAAGAATCGTTCCCCCATTATCAAGGTTGTTTAATTTAATAGTTAATTATAAATATCATAAATATGAAGATGAGATATTGTTCTACTTTGACAATTGCCCTTCTTGCGTGTGCCGCATCTTTGCAGGCAGCAACGAAGATCTCCGTTTGGATGAAGAATGGAACCAAGAGTGATATTGTCATGGCTGATAATGGCAAAATGGATGTTCATTCCGGGTCGTTGAATATTCAATCTGCTCCAACTGCGAAGTTCACCGTTTTCCCTATGGAAGATATTCGTAAGGTGACATTTGAGAGGGTTGATACGGGGCTTGACCAAAATAGTGCGGATGAGGCGATTGCGGTATTCCCTAATCCAGTGAAGGATAGAATGTTCCTTTCCAACGTGAAAGAGGGAGCCCAACTCTCTATCTATAATCTTCAGGGAACTTTGGTCGCTGAGATGGCCTACTCGGAGGCGGGTGTTGATTTGTCCGCTCTAGCTGCGGGCTCTTATGTCATCTCGGTAAATGGTGTTTCTATTAAAGTGAATAAGTTATGAAAAAAATTATATTGAGCGCAATCGCCCTAACGTTGGGCGTGTCGTCTTGGGCGCAGTATTCTATGTCGTTCCATGGCAGTGATGGTAAGGTGGCGACATACAACTGTTCTGACATCGATAGTGTTAAATCGGATGGTGTCAAACTTAAGTTGCACGCAGATAAGAATGTCACAGAGATTCCTTTCGCCTCTTTGGACAGTTTGACCTTCTCCTTAGATGCGATGACTGCACCCCAAGATACTGTCTTTGTGGTTTACAAGGATAGCAAGGTGGAAGTGGTCAATCCATTCAAAGGTGAGATTGAAATCACTACGGATGGTGCGGGCGTGACTGTGACTTCATCGGTTCTAGACAAGGATGTTGTCTTCGCCCTCTCAGGTAAGTCCAGCAATGGTTATTTCTTGATTGACTCAGAGAAGAAATTCAAGGTGGTGTTGGATGATTTGGATTTGACCTCTACGGGTGTTATTTCACCTATCCGCTCCTTGTCTGGCAAGGGTATGACCTTCGTGTTGAGAGGAAAGAGTGCTTTGACTGATTCTGCGAACGATACTTGTAACGCTGTTATCCGTAGCAAGGGACAAATCATTTTTGATGCGGAGTCAGGCGACAACTCTTTGACGGTGAATGCTAAGCAAAAGAGAGCCATCCAATCCGGAGACTATATTGTTGTGGATGGAGGAAAGATAGAGGCAACCTCTACTTTGGGTAACTGTGTGCGTACCAACGATTATTTTATGATGACGGGTGGTGCAATGGTCTTGAACGAGGGTACTTTGAATGTGACCAATGGTTACTTCCAAATGGATGGAGGAGAACTTACTATTCAATCTTCTCAAGATGATGCTAAATTGGTGGACATTGAGACGGAGACATTGGACGAGGAGGGTTTGCCTTTGGTTGATGCTACTCATGGTGCTTTCTTCATGAATGGCGGAACTCTTAAACTTACTGCGTCTGGTGCTGGAAGCCGTGGCGTGAAGGCGGATGGTGATGTTGTCGTGAAGGACGGTTCTATTAAGGTTTACATGCATAGCCCATCCCTTTATGTGCCAGGTGAAGGTGTCACCAACGCAACAGGTATCAAGGCAGGTGGAGATCTTCAAGTTTTAGGTGGACATATCATTGTTAATGTATCATCCACTGCGGATGGTGCTCGTGCGATTGGTGCGGATGGTAAGATCGTTTGTGACGGAGGAGCTGTTGTGAACGTTGAAACAGCAGCAGGACAATTCTCTTATACCACAGAAAAGGGAACCGCAAAAACCAAGGGTAGTGCGGGTATCAAAGCTGATGGAAACATTGAATTGAATGTATGCGAGGTGACTGTTGTATCCTCTGCGGCGAGCAATGGTGCGGTAGGTGTTTCAGCCGCGGGCAGTGTGGTGGTGAATGATGGTGCGGTTGTAGATGTAAAGACGGTATCCGCCTCTGCGGTCGCATTGGATGAAGAGAGTGCAGGTTCTTTGCTTCTAAAGGGTGGAGACTTGATCGCAGTCTCAACCAAGGAAGTCGCTTGTGATTGTGCTATCAGTTCTCAAGGTGGTCGTTTGGTGAGTGTATCTCCGTACAAGCACGCTTCAGGATTTTCTGGCTCGACCTCTTGTGTGTTGATGGATAGAACCTATGACAATTCGTTGTTCAAGATTGTTGATGCTGCGGGTGAAACAGTTGCCGATGGCGGTGCTTTTAAGGGCTTTACCAGTGGCGTCTTGGTGGTGGCCGCTCCATTTAAATCTGGAGAGGAGTACAACTATCAGTTGGGAAGCGAATCATATAGCGTGACTGCAGGTCGTGCGGCTTCCACTGTGACGATTGTGAAGAATTAATGGTTGCTTGCCATCTGTATTTCTCTAGATTGCAAGGTCAAACATAGGATAGGGTCTAAGTGCCCTATCCTTATTTTTTTGTATGGACAAAATTACCCCAGAACAACGTAGCAAGACCATGTCTAGGATTCGTAGCAGAAACACGAAGCCTGAGATGCTGGTGCGCAGATATTTATATGCGAACGGGTTCCGTTTTCGTGTGAATGTGAAAACATTGCCTGGCACACCGGATATTGTTTTGAAGAAATACCACACAGCCATTTTTATCAATGGTTGCTTTTGGCATGGACATGTCTGTCAGCAAGGTAGAATGCCTAAGACGAATGTTGCGTTTTGGGAGAATAAAATCCACCGTAATATTGAGCGGGACGCACAGGTTCGCGATCAGTTGAGAGCGCTAGGGTGGCGCACGATGGTGGTTTGGGAGTGTCAGCTTAAACGTTCGGTTCGTGAGGATACCTTGTCGGGCATTGTGTATCTGTTAAATGAGGCTTTCCTTGACCGCTATCGCAAAAATGATGCCGAGGAGGTGCCTGATACGGAGACGAATGAAAACGGTTCTCTGGCGGCAGAAAACGAGGCGGTTTATGGAGCGGAGTGATTGGTGCTTGTGGATTTTCTATGCATAAAAAAAGGAGAGCCATCCGACTCTCCTAATTTTTGCTCTCCCTCTTGGACTTGAACCAAGGACCCCCTGATTAACAGTCAGGTGCTCTAACCGACTGAGCTAAGGAAGAGTGTTTTTCTCTTTTGCGATGCAAAGGTAAGACGAATCCGTGGACTTACCAAATGTTTTGGCTACTTTTTTTTCGAAAAAATCACTTTTTTACAATGCCTTTTTCTAAGATAAAGGAAACCAATTCGTTAGCCATTCTCTGATGAGTCTCTTTTGTGGGATGATAATCCTCTCCGAAAGGTGCGCTTTGCGGCGCAGTCTCAAAATAGTATATATTTTTCTCCTCGCCACCCGCATTTTTGATGGCTAAAAGGACATATTCGCTGTAGCGAGTCAGTTGCATGGCGTTGTTTTCGTTCTCGTCGTTGGTCATCGGTCCGACGGAGCAGATGATCTTTGCCTCTGGATAGTAGCTCTTGAGACGTGAGAGAAATGCGTTGTATTCCGCAATGAAACTAACTGAATCTACCTTGACTTTCGTAGTAGTCTCCGCCCCGAAATCGTTGGTGCCAATGTTTAGGACAAGAACGTCTGGGATATAATTGGCGGTAGACCAACTGATGTCATGGTTGTTGGCCAAGGTGTGTCCGTAGAATTGAGGGATGGTGTTGTTGCAGTCTCCTTCGTAATTTCTGCAAACACCTTTGCCTGAGTAGGCGGTGCAGACATATTGTGCGTTCAATGCCCTTGCGGCTACCGCGCCCCATGCGAAATAGTTGTTCTCGTTGAGCGGGGAGAAGCCAGCCTTGGGAGTGTTGGAGGATAACTCGTTGCCATATCCACAGCTGATTGAGTTGCCGATGAATTCCATCTTCAACGTTGGTAGCGGATCTGGTTGTACGAGTTCCGCATCGTTCTCTCCCAGCATGAATCCGCAGAAGTCCACCTCACCGACAACGCTTTCGGTAAGTTTGAATAGCTCGACAGTATGGGTGGTGTCTGACGATAGTTTCGTGGCCAGAATATAGTCATACTGACCTTTGTTGAGGACTATTTTTTCAGGCGTTCCATTGTCTATGATGCAATAGAAGGTATTGTGCATGCCATTGGATGCATCCGCATGATCGTGAAACCTTGCGGTGATGGAGGTGCCTTTGAACTTCGCCTTGATGGTGACGCCGGGGAATGAAAAGCGGACCATGTTTGGATTGCTTTGATCCGTACGTCCAATGTATTGGATGTATTCGTTGGATGCTTCGAAACTCTGCTTATGGCAGCTGGAGAATAGGGCTCCCATGGCGATCATTGAACAAAATATGCCTTGTTTTAAATGCTTCATGGATTTATCCTTTGTCGTTAGGTTGAACGCTTGGCCATGGATTTTCGATGATGCCAGCCATCTCCACCATTTTCGCGTGAACTCGGTCTCTCATCTCATCCACGGAATCTTTTCTAGGCATCTCCATGTTAGGGTACATCGGTTCGCCGATGGTGATGGTGTAGAGAGGTTTGTTCTTTGCGAAATATTTATAAAGGCCCGTACGTTCGCGGTAACTGATAACCATCGGAATGATAGGGGTTTGGTATTTGTATGAGAAGATGAACGCACCCTTCCTGAATGGACGGAGTGGCTTGTAGTTGTCCCAACGGCACTCCTCTGGGAATACGTGGATCCAAGCCTTCCTTTCGTGAAGGATATCGAACGCTTCGTTGAACTTCTTCATGGCGCTCATGCTTTTAGGTACAGGAATACCACCTGTTCCGCGCATTTGATTCCTCACATTGGTTTGGAAGTTTTCTGCCCAAGCAGGGTACCACATCCTGAATTTGCCGGATGCTTGCCATACAGAAAGGAAGTCCCATCCATAGGCATGGTTGCAGACGGTGATGGCACCGTTCTTCAACTCCTCTTTGTGTTTCTTTAAATTCTCTTTGCCTTTGATTCGTAGGCCGAAAATCAATGGGTTCACCCAAAAACAGATGAAGTGCGCTCTAATGAGACACCACAAGTGGTTGAGTTTCCATTTAAATGAGTTATCCAAATAGGGGTAATTCTCGTCGAACACTTCGTTGTGGATGATTTCTCCGGTTACTTTGTGAACAAATGGGTCCTCTTCGGAAAATGTATCCTCCACGTTGGGAATGAATACGCCCTCTTTCACCTTCATCTCTTGGTATTTCTTATTTTCAAAACACGATCTCATAATGTCTATGGGATAAAGAAATTCTTAACTCTTAACTCTTAATTATTTTAATGATTTCCGCATTGTTCGCCTTTTCGTGGGCCAATGTGGAGGATGGTCCGTGTCCGCTGTAGATGATGGTCTCATCAGGAAGGCAAAGCAATTTTTCTTTGATGTTTTTCGCCAATGTCTCGTAATTGCCTCTGTGCATATCGGTTCTGCCGATGCCACCCTCTAAAATTGTGTCGCCGACAAAAGCGCAATGTTCCTTTTCGCAGTAGAAAACCAGTCCGCCCGGTGAGTGGCCAGGTACTTGCAAAACATCTAGTTTGATATGGCCCACTTCGATGATATCTCCATCGACCAAATAACCTTTTAGTGGAAGCGCCTCGTCGTCCATAGGCATATTAAACATCACCAATAGGTCTTGGTAATGGTTGAGGAAGGTGATATCCTTCTTGCAGGCTTCCGCCGCTATGCCAAAGGTCTCTTCCACAAAGCGTTGTCCATAGATGTGGTCGAAGTGTAGGTGGGTGTCCACGACACGTTTGATTTGGATCTGGTTGCTTTCGATAAAGTCTTTGAAACACGCTCTTTCCTCAGGTGTGTAACAGCCCGGGTCGATGACAATCGCCTCGTGGGTCTCATCATCTACCAATACATAGGTGTTTACTTGTAATACGTTGAATGTGAATTGTTTAACCGTCATCTCGTAATCCTCAGCTATTCTAATTCATTTTACACAAGGCAAATATAAGTTTTTTTTGTGAAAAAATGTTGATTATTACCTCCTTTGCTCCTTTTTTGTTGGAATTTACTATACTTTTGCACCACGAAACATAAAATTGGAAGCCTTATGATGATTCAAATTGATGACACGATCATTTCAACCGATCTTTTCGACACGAAGTTCTGCTGTGATTTGTCCGTTTGCAAGGGTGAATGTTGCATCGAGGGTGACTCGGGCGCTCCGCTTGAGCAAGAGGAGGTGGCCGAATTGGAGAGGGTGTTGCCGGTTGTTTGGGATGATTTGTCGGAGAAGTCCCGTGAGGTTATTAAACAACAGGGCGTTTCGTATGTCGATATCGAGGGGGACTTGGTTACCTCCATCGTGGATGGCGGCGAATGTGTCTTTACTCGTATCGACGAGGATGGCATGTGTAAATGTGCCATAGAGATGGCTTATCGGGAGGGAAAGATAGACTTCTACAAGCCTATATCCTGCCACTTATATCCGGTCCGTTTGGAAAAGTTGAGGAATGGAACCGTCGGGGTGAACGTTCATCGTTGGAAGGTCTGCAAATGCGCCTTCTCCAAGGGCAAGGCGGAGAATATCCCTTTGTATGCATTCTTGAAGGGACCGTTAACACGTCGCTTTGGCGAGGAGTGGTATGAGAAGGTGGAGATCGCCGCGGAAGAGTTGAAGAAAATGAATATGAAGTGATGATAAAGGAAAATCCGATATCCTATGCAAAATTGCCTAACGGTCTACGCATGGTACACATGAGGGATCGTTCGCCAGTCGCTTATTGCGGGTTCGCCATCAATGTGGGAACGCGTGACGAGTTGCCGGAGGAGTCGGGTATGGCCCATTTTGTCGAGCATCTATTGTTTAAAGGCACCGAAAAACGCAAGGCGTTCCATATCGTCAACCGATTGGATGCGGTGGGTGGAGAGCTCAATGCCTATACGACCAAGGAGGAGACCTTTGTCTATGCCACCGCTTTGACGACCCATTTTGAACGTGCCATGGAACTTTGCGCTGATGTGGTCTTTCACTCCGTCTTTCCGCAAAAGGAGATGGACAAGGAGGTGGATGTGGTGATCGATGAAATTCAGTCCTATAAGGATTCCCCTTCTGAGTTGATTTATGATGATTTTGAGGATATGGTCTTCTCCGGATCACCGATGGGACGTAATATATTGGGCGAGAAAAAGTTCCTGAAAAAGTATAAGTCAGAGGATGTGCGACGTTTTGTGGAACGTAATTATACGACTGACCGTATTCTTTTCTTCTCCATTGGCAATGTCGATTTCAAGCGGATACAACGAATGGCGGAGAAATATCTGATGGCTATTCCCGCTTCCCAAACCAAGATACAACGGGTAGCGCCTGCCGCTTATGTTCCCCAACGCCAGTTTATTAAGAAAAACACCTGCCAGGCGCATGTGATGATTGGTGTGCGGGCTTTCGATTTGTGTGATGATCGTAGATTGGCTTTCGGCTTGGTGAATAATATTTTGGGTGGACCCGGCATGAATAGTAGACTGAACCTTTTGCTTCGAGAGAAGAATGGCATGGCTTATAATGTCGAATCGGTCTATACCCCTTACTCCGATACCGGTATCTTCTCCGTCTATTTTGGCACGGATGAGAAGAATAGGGGAAAGTGTACCTCCTTGGTGATGGAGGAGTTGAATCGTCTGCGCACCCAACTGATCGCACCTCAAAAATTGGCGCAATTGAAACGTCAGTGGATGGGCCAAATGACCATTATGCAGGAGAATCGTGAAAACTATATTTTGTCGCTAGCCCGTAGCTTCCTCTACTTTGACAAGGTGGAGTCTTTGGCGGACATCAATAACCAGTTGAATGAAATATCAGCAGAGACATTGTTGTCCCTTTCCGACCAATTGTTCCGTGACGAAATGCTCTCCATGTTGGTATATTCCAGTAAAGTGTAATTTCACCGAAAAAACGTTGTTGTTTGTTGACGTATTCATCCGTTTTGTTGCATATATTCCCAATTAATTGACAAATAAAGGATTTGGTGCTACTTTTGTACCCGTTCGGATTAGTTCCGCGATAGCCATTTATCTTACACTTATATAACACAATTTTCTGGGCGATGTTATTGTCTAAGGAAATTGTATGTGTTTGAGCATGAGTGGATTATTATAGTGGGTTTTAAATCTAATCCATAAGGTATATTTGTGAATAGGTTATAGTTTATTGCTAGTTTTAGTGTATGAAGACAAAAAAGTTGATAAGCTTTTTATGCTTGTGTTTATTTCCATTATTAAATGTGAATGCAGCGGCTGCTGAAGAGGAAGCTGTGGCAGAGGAGACTGTTGCGGATGAGGAAACTGATGTTGAGGAGGTAGCGGATCAGAAGCCTGGTAAGAATAATAAAAATGATAAGGCTCAGGCTGCGGACGACAAAGCTGGTGCGGCCGCTGATGCGGATGTGAATAAGGGTGACAAACCCGGAGCGGGTGGCGCCAATAAGGAAGATAAGGCTGGAGCAGGTGGTGCAGCAGGTGCAGCAGGCGGCGGAGGAAAGCCTGGAGCAGGTGGTGGTGCCGCAGGTGGATTGAAAGGCCCGGATTGGGACCCGGTTGATGTTGAGGCGGATGATTTGCCTTTGAATGATGGTATGCTTGTCGGTGGCACCTTGGATGGTTGGAACTTATATACAGGAATGTATTATCCTAAAATCGAGGGAGAAGGAGAGGATGCAGTATACAATTATGTCTACTCTTGGAAAAAGGCGACCGAAGAGGGTGCCAAGGGAGAGCAAAGAATGATGCTGAAGAGTGATTTGGGTCAGACGGATCCTATCATCGCATGTAGTGATTTCTATGTGAATCCTGATGATGAAGCGGTAATCCAAATTGGTAGAAACAATGGTTATGCGGAGGGTAGAAGTAAATATTCAGGTGCATTTGCCGAGCGTATGCGTTATGCCTTCGTGGTCAATGAGCAAAGTACTTTGTTTACCTACAAGTATGCCTGTGTGCTTCACGTGCCAACTAACGATAAGCACGAGTCATACCAAATGCCTGCCTTCTATGTGGATGTGAAATTGGAGTCCCCTGAGGGTAAGGAGGTGACCTTGAACTGTATGTCCTTCTCTGGTAATGCTAGTTTTAACAACTCGTTGATCCAAAACCCAGCTACATGTACTGAGGCGAAGGTGGAGAAGGGAAAGAACCAAAGCGACAACCAAAATCCTGAGGATTATGTCTACCAACCTTGGTCTACGGTTAGTTATGATTTGACCCAATACATCGGTTACAAGGTGACTGTGGATATTATCACCCACGACTGTTTGGTGAATACCACCAATAATAACGAGATGGCGGGTAGCCACAAGGCATATGGTTATTTCTGGGGTAAAACAGAGCCTTTGCAGTTGATTCCGCGTAACTGTGGAAACGATGATGCGGTCATTACCGCTCCGAAGGGATTCGTTACTTATAATTGGTACAGATGTGACGATTTGATGCCGCTTAAGTCCACTTCGAACGTGGCGGTGATTCCCAAGGATGAAATCGTCGACGGTGCCCACTATTGTTGCGAAATGATTGGTTCCAATTCTGCCTGCACGAAGATTGTGACCGATACGATATTGACCACCATTGTTTTGGATCCTAATTTCGACTATAAGGATACTTGTGACATGACGGTGAAATTCATTAACAGAAGCGTCGTGAAACGTGACGAAATCAAAACTTACCGTTGGGACTTCGGTGATGGATTCTATTCCGCTGAAGCAAATCCTATCCATGAGTATCAGGAGGGTGGTGAGTACAAGGTTTCCTTGACGGTTGTCTCCAGTAGGGGTTGTTCCTCCTCTTTTGAGAAAATTGTAAAGGTGAATCCTAAGCCTTTGTTAACCATTGATGGTGACCAGGATGTCTGCTTTGGTGACATGATCGCTTTGTCGTGTCTCTCTTCCCAAATCGGTAACGAGTTCTTCTGGTTGAATCAGGAAGGCGATACCATTTCAAGGGAGATTTCCATGTCAGAGAAGGCGGTGACAAGCCAAACCTACCGTGTGAATATCATCGACCAATTCAGTTGCCAATATTCCAAGGATGTCTATGTGGCCGTTTCTTCCTCACCAACTATTTATATTAAGGGAGATTCTTCCGTGTGTTACAATCAACCTGCTAAATTGTGGGTTTGGGGTGATGCGGACCAATATGTGTGGAGTTCCGCATATGTGGGTGACACCTTGCATTTTACGCCGCAGCAATCCACCACTTATTGCGTGACGGGTACCTATACCAAGTCGGGATGTAAAAGTTCAAAATGCGTGAATGTGAAGGTCAATCCGGTCCCTGAGATAAAGGTGACGGGTCCGACGCAGATTTGCTCCGGCGATCCGGCTATTTTGGTCGCTTCTGGTGCCTCTGAGTATTTTTGGATGAATGTCTATGCGGGTGATTCTTTGATGGTGGCGCCTTTGTCAACCTCTACGTATACAGTGTTGGGAACCGATACGAATGGATGTTCGGGAAATGCCTCCTATAAGGTGGCGGTTGTCTCTTCTCCGGAATTGAAGGTATATGGAAACCGTGATTTGTGTGATGGGGAACAATTGAGCCTGTGGGTAGAGGGTGCCCAATCTTATATTTGGGATGATGGAACGGAGGGTCCTGTCATCAATAGAACACCTGCCTTGAATACCACTGCATATTGGGTGGAGGGTTACAATGGAGATTGTAAGGCTAGATTGGAGATTCCAATCGTGGTCAATCCAGTTCCTGTCGTGGCGATTTATGGAAAGAATGAAATATGTGCGGGCGAAAGTGTGAGCCTCCGTGCCCAGGGTGCGTATAAGTACGAGTGGAGTACGGGTGAACGTAGGGACAATATCGATAAAACATTGGTGTCGAGTCAAATCTTCTATGTGAAGGGTGTCTCCGAGCAAAATTGTGTCGCCAGTGCCTCCTATGAGGTGAAGGTGCATCCTATGCCTAGTTTTTACGTGGAGGGTCCGTCGAATGTCTGTGCGGGATCCATTGTGAATATGAAGGCGATCGCTGAGGATAATGATTGCGTCTTCCAATGGAGCAACGGATTTGTCGGTGAGCAATGTGACAGTTATCTGAATGAAACCACCCTCTTTACAGTGGTGGGAACTGATACGACTTTCGGATGTAAGAATATCCGCGAATTTAAGGTGGATGTGATTCCTACGCCAGAGATCACTGTGACAGGTACGACAACGGTCTGCCGAGGTGTTTCGGTGAGTCTCACCGCTTCAGGCGCATCCGCATATGAGTGGAACGATGGTACGACAACCAGTTCTTTGGTGCTACAGCCTAATTCCAGTATGACCGTTTGGGTCAAGGGAACGACTGGTGGTTGTACGGGTACGGCCGAGGTGCCGATTACCGTTTTGCCCGCACCATACGTTTGGGTGCATGGTAACACAGTCCTTTGCCAGGACGATTCATTGATTTTGTTGGCCCATGGTGCGGATGAGTATGTTTGGAACGCCTTGCAGAAGGGCGAAAGCTATCATGCGAAACCTACACTTTCTTCTTCTGTGTCAGTCGTGGGAAAGAATGAAAATGGTTGTTCGACGAAGGTGGATGTGCCTTTTGTCGTGAGTCCAAACCCTTATGTCTATATTGAGGGCGCTGATAAGGTTTGCGAGAACTCTACCGTTACCTTGAAGGCATCGGGAGATGATTTGGTGCAATTCATTTGGAGCACGGGAGAGTCTGAGGAGTCCATCACGCAACCCGTCTCTGGAGAACGTTCGTTCGAGGTGAAGGCTTGGAACTCATACGGTTGCTTCAATACTGCGAAGCGTACTGTCCATACGGTGATGCCTCCTGTTATTTCCTATACGGGTGAGACCAATGTTTGTCAGGGAGAGAGTATCGTCTTGTTGGCGGCAGGTGCTTCCAATTACTCGTGGAAAGAGAATAGCGCGATCATCCGGGAGGGAGAACGTTTGGTTTATACGCCTGAAAATAATTCCTTGGTGACTTTGATTGGTTCGGAAGGGGATTGCTCTTCATCCATGGATATCTATGTGACGGTAAGTCCAATGCCTACCTTAAATGTGATAGGGGAGACGAAAGTATGTAAAAATCAGAACTTTACATTGACCGCATCAGGTGCGGACGAGTATGTTTGGTCTACGGGAGACAGTACCGCCACAATATCTTACTCTTTGTCAACTCCGACCACTTATATGGTCAAAGGAAGATTAATTGATGGATGTTATGCAAAAAAAACAATTAAAGTAGAGGTTTATCCAGATTTAAATGTATCTTTGAGGGAAGTTCGTAAGAAGGGCTGTCCTGGTGCGCCTACCGAGGTCGAAATGGAGGCTGACGGTGCGTCCTATTATGTTTGGAATAGTGAACCTTACAATGTAACTATCTCAGGCACATCTTCTTATGAATTGGACGCTTTGATCGAGGAACCGACAATGGTGTATGTAGTTGGCTCGGATGAAAATGGTTGTCAAAGTATGGATTCCATGTGGATTAAACCCAAGGATCACAATGAAATGACATTCCAGATACTTCCGGCAGTCATCGAAAAGGAGGATCCGACGGTTCATTTCCGTGGATTTAACCCTAAAAATACTGAATGGTCATGGGATCCGGGTGATGGATCCGATGTGATAGTGGGAGAGGATGTCGTCCACACATACAGTGACATTGATGTTGTAACCGAAGATTCAATTCGTGTCTTTATGAGAGCTCGTACGGAGGATGGATGTACATTCAACCATTCCTCTTATGTCTATGTCTGGAAAGACTTTTGGGCGCCGAATGTATTCTCGCCGAATGGTGATGGTTTGAATGATGTCTTTCACTTTTTGGGAGGTGAACACATTGAGGATTTCCATTTTATCATCTACAACAGACTTGGACAGACCGTTTTTGAGGGCAATGCCATCGACGACGAATGGGATGGAAATGATTTAAATGGCCATCCATGTCCGATGGAGGTCTATGGATGGACGGTGAATTGGGCGAGCAACTATAAGGGCATAGGTAAAAGCGGCAAAAAAAGAGGTTATGTATCAATTCTTAAATAGAAGAATATAATGAAGAAATTTTGTATTGGCATACTATTGGCATTTTGTTCGTTTGCAAGTGCTTGGGCCCAGGATTATTCCTTCTCGAACCACAACAACGTGCCTTTTAGCTTAAACCCTTCCTTGGTAGGAGGCGCGAATGCGATTCGTTTCGGTTTGAATTATCGTCAACAATGGCCCGCTTTGGGAAATAAATATCATACAGTCCGTTTCTCTTATGACCAGAACTTCTATAAGCAAATGTGTTCCATCGGTTTTGCTTATGCGTATGATAACATGGCGGCGGGAACCTACCAAATCAATGATTTCGATTTGATCTACTCACATACGATCAGGACCACGGAGGGACAATTTGTCCGTTTGGGTGTTCAAGCCTCTGTTTACGCGAATTTCATGGGTGACAAGTTTACCTTCGAGGACCAATACAATCCATATTACAGAGAGGTGACCAACAGTACTTTGGAAAATTTGGAACATGACTCACGTGTCTTCCCTGATTTCTCTGCCGGTGCCTCTTATATCATCGAAAACAAATTGACACTCGGTGCGGCTATTTACCACATTGGAGAGCCTAAGAATGGTTTCTTGGATAAACCGGATAACCAATTGCAACGTAAACTCGTTCTCCATGGTACCTACTTCCATGACCTTCAATACAAGAATGGTTTGTTTAGCCGTGATGACCTCTCCAGCAACTACTTGTTCGGAACGGTCAACTTCCAAAAACAGGATGTGTTCAAGAGCTTGTATGTAAGTGTCTGCGCATTGATTAGCCCGATGTTGATCGGAGCCTCTTACCGTACCGATTTGGAAGGAATCCACACACCATCCGTAACCGCCGGTGTGCAGTTCGGTAGTTTCCAAGCGAACTATGTTTACGACATCTTTACTTCCCATAAAAAGAAGAACGGTTCATGGTCTCATGAGTTCAACTTCATTTACGTGATCCGCGTCAAAGAGAAGTATCCATGTCCGGTTGTTTACTGGTAATTTATGCATCTATTACATAGTATGGAATCCCTCAGGTTCGCCTGGGGGATTTTTTTTGTCGGGTAGGGAATAAAGGTGCATTCTAATTGAGAAATACCTATTATATGTCATTTAATTTGGTTGTAGAGCATAAAGTTTTAGAGAAATACCCCTTTGGGAGAAAATTTTTTGTAACTTTGCCCACATTGGATAATTATAAGAAAAGATATACTGATGAGCTTATTGGATTTGAGTGAACAGGAGATTCTTAGGCGAGAAAGCCTAAAGGAGTTGCGTGCGATGGGTATCGATCCTTATCCTGCCGCAGAGTATGTAGTGACGGATTATTCCACTAACATAAAGAGCGAGTTCTCTGATGACGCACCTCGCAAGGAGGTATCCATTGCAGGTCGTATCATGAGCCGTCGTATCATGGGTAAGGCCTCTTTCATGGAGTTGCAAGATAGCAAAGGACGTGTACAGGTCTATATTTCCCGCGACGATTTATGTCCAGATGAGAACAAGGACATGTACAATGTCGTGTTCAAGAAATTGTTGGACATCGGTGACTTCGTAGGAATCAAAGGTTACGTGTTCCGTACCCAAATGGGCGAGATTTCCGTTCATGCGGCTGAAATCACAGTGTTGAGCAAATCATTGCGTCCATTGCCTATCGTTAAATACAAGGATGGTGTGGCTTATGATTCATTCGATGATCCTGAGCTTCGTTACCGTCAACGTTATGTTGATTTGGTAGTGAACGAAGGTGTGAAGGAGACATTCCTAAAACGTGCCACAATTGTTCGCACATTGCGAAATATCTTGGATAATGCGGGTTACACAGAGGTAGACACACCAATTTTGCAAAGCATCGCGGGTGGAGCCTCCGCTCGTCCGTTCATCACACATTTCAATGCCCTCAATCAAGACATGTATATGCGTATCGCTACGGAGCTTTATTTGAAGCGTTTGATCGTAGGTGGTTTCGAGGGTGTTTACGAGATGGGTAAAAACTTCCGTAATGAGGGAATGGATAAGACCCACAACCCTGAGTTTACTTGTATGGAGCTTTACGTCTCTTACAAGGATTTGAATTGGGGTATGGATTTCACAGAGAAGATGCTTGAGCAAATCTGTATCGCCGCTAACGGTAAGCCAGAGGTTGAAATCGATGGCAAGGTAATCTCTTTCAAGGCTCCATTCCGTCGTCTTCCTATCCTTGACGCCATCAAGGAGAAGACCGGTTACGATCTATATCCAATGAACGAAAATGAAATCCGCGACGTCGCGAAGAAATTAGGCATCGAAGTGGATGAGACCATGGGTAAGGGTAAATTGATCGATGAGATCTTCGGTGAGACTTGTGAGGGTGACTTTATCCAACCAACCTTCATCTGCGATTATCCGGTAGAGATGTCTCCGCTTACCAAGATGCACCGTTCTAAGCCAGGATTGACAGAGCGTTTTGAGTTGATGGTCAACGGTAAGGAGCTAGCTAACGCATACTCTGAGTTGAACGACCCAATTGATCAAGAGCAGAGATTCATTGACCAAATGAAACTTGCCGATAAGGGAGATGATGAGGCGATGATCATCGACCATGACTTCTTGCGTGCCCTACAATATGGTATGCCTCCAACATTTGGTATCGGTATCGGTATCGACCGTTTGGTGATGTTGATGACTGGTAAGTTCATGATTGGAGAGGTGATGTTGTTCCCTCAAATGAAGCCAGAGATTACACAGTCTAAGGATGCGAAATCCAAGTATGTGGCTTTGGGTATTCCAGAGGCTTGGGTAGAGGTGATCCAAAAGGCAGGTTTCTTGACGGTCGAGAGTTTGAAGGATTGTAATCCTAACAAGTTGCATCAAGATATTTGCGGCTTGAATAAGAAGTATAAACTTGATTTGGTTAATCCTACCCGTGAAGAGGTTGCGGAGTGGGTCAGCAAAATCTAATTTATGGAGGCTAAAGAACCAAAAATCGCTATAATGGGTGGTGGTAGCTGGGCAACCGCTATCGCAAAAATCTGTATGGCGAATAGAGAACGTCGCATTAATTGGTACATGCGTAGGCAGGACCAAATCGACGATTTCAAGGAGATGGGCCATAATCCGGCGTATCTCTCCATGGCTCAATTTGATGTGAGCCGAATCGATTTCTCCAGTAATATCAACGAGGTGGTGAAGCATTCGGATATCTTGATCTTCGCGACCCCATCTCCGTTCTTGAAATTGCATCTTAAGAAGTTGCGCGCCTCTTTGAAGAGCAAGATTGTAGTCTCTGCAATCAAGGGTATCGTGCCTGATGAGAATTTGACGGTGTCAGAGTATTTCAATCAGATATATAATGTACCGTTGGACAATCTTTTGGTTATTTCCGGACCTTCCCATGCGGAGGAGGTGGCGATGGATCGTCTTTCCTATTTGACCATTGGTGGCGTTTCCCGCGACAATGCTAAAATGTTGGCGAATATGTTGCTCTGCAACTATGTGAAGACCTCTACGGTGGACGATGTGATCGGTTTGGAGTATGCCTCTGTGTTGAAGAATGTCTATGCGATCGCGGCGGGTATATGCCACGGTTTGAAATATGGAGATAACTTCCAAGCTGTCTTGATCTCTAATGCGATTCAGGAGATGCATCGTTTCTTGAACATTGTGAACGAGAAGCAACGTAACATTGCCGAGTCTGCCTATTTAGGCGACTTGTTGGTGACCAGTTACTCTAAATTCAGCCGTAACAGAACATTCGGCACGATGATCGGTAAGGGATACTCCGTAAAGACCGCCCAGGTTGAGATGGAGATGATCGCTGAGGGTTATTATGGTACCAAGTGTATCCATGAGATCAATAAGAACTATCATGTGAATATGCCTATTATGGACTCTGTCTATAATATTCTATATGGCAAGATTTCTCCTGCCATTGAGATCAAGGTATTGACAGGATTGCTTCGCTAAACACAATTTGTATATAACAATTATTTAAAAAATATTAGAATGGAAAACATTAAGTTGAACATTGAGAACGCCTTCGCTTGTGAGGGTTTGTATATCTCAAAGCCATGCATCAATGCTTATGAGGCTAAGGTAAAAGAGTGCCAAGAGATGTTGCACTTCGGTAAGGGTAAGGGTAACGACTTCTTGGGATGGTTGACATTGCCATCTTCAATCGATGACAATTTCATGGATAAGATCATCGCTACCGCTGATCGTTTGAGAAAGTCTTGCGACGTTGTCGTTGTGGCTGGTATCGGTGGTTCTTACTTGGGCGCACGTGCCGTTATCGAGGCTTTGTCTAACTCTTTCGCAGCTTACTCTAAGAGCAAGGTAAACCCTGCAATCGTTTACGCTGGTAACAACATCAGCGAGGATTACTTGGCAGAGTTGTCTTCTTTCTTGAAGAGAAAGCAATTCGGTATCATCAACATCTCTAAGTCAGGTACTACTACTGAGACTGCTTTGGCATTCCGTATCTTGAAGACTCAATTGGAGGAGCAAGTTGGAAAGGCAGAGGCTAAGAACCGTATCGTTGCTGTAACTGACGCCGCTAAGGGTGCATTGCGTACTTTGGCTACTCAAGAGGGTTATGAGACTTATGTAATTCCTGATAATGTTGGTGGTCGTTTCTCTGTCCTTACTCCAGTAGGTTTGTTGCCAATCGCTGTTGCTGGCTTCGATATCAAGAAGTTGGTTGCTGGTGCTAAGAAGATGCAAGAGATGTGTAACATCGACGTTCCATTCTCAAAGAACCCTGCTGCTCAATACGCTGCTGTTCGTAACGAGTTGTACCAAAAGGGTAAGAAGATCGAGATCTTGGTTAACTACCATCCTAAATTGCACTTCATCGGTGAGTGGTGGAAGCAACTTTACGGAGAGTCTGAGGGTAAGGATTTGAAGGGTATTTTCCCTGCTGCTGTTGATTTCTCAACTGACCTTCACTCTATGGGTCAATGGATCCAAGAGGGTGAGCGTACTATCTTCGAGACTGTTATCTCTATCAAGAGAGCTAACAAGAAGGTGGTTGTTCCTTCTGACAAGGAGAACTTGGACGGTTTGAACTTCTTGGCTGGTAAGCGTGTTGACGAGGTGAACAAGATGGCTGAGTTGGGCGTTGTTTTGGCTCACGTGGATGGTCAAGTTCCTAACTTGCACATCGATCTTCCTGCATTGAACGAGTACTACATCGGTCAATTGTTCTACTTCTTCGAGAAGGCTTGTGGTATCAGCGGTTACTTGCTTGGTGTGAACCCATTCAACCAACCAGGTGTTGAGGCTTACAAGAAGAACATGTTCGCATTGCTTGGTAAGCCAGGTTACGAGGAGGCTACTAAGGCAATTCAAGCTAGATTGAACAAATAATCATCAATAACCGAAGACCAAACGCCTGTTAATCGAGCGTTTGGTCTTTTTTTTGCTTTTATATGGCGGATTTTCTTCAATGGTGTCTCGATAATTTGAATTATTGGACCGTTGCGCTCTTGATGGCTATCGAGAGCTCATTTATTCCTTTCCCCTCAGAAATAGTAGTACCGCCGGCCGCCTATAAGGCTGCTGCGGGCGAATTGAATGTTTTTGGAGTCGTGTTTTCCGCATCATTGGGTGCGATAGTGGGTGCGTTGATCAATTATGTGCTCTCTTGCACGTTGGGTCGTTCATTCATCTATTGGTTTGTCAATACGAAGTTCGGACATCTATGTCTCCTTTCCGAGGAGAAGATGGTGAAGGCGGAGGAATATTTCCGTGAACATGGTATCTCTTCCACTTTGATAGGCCGATTGGTACCAGCTGTGCGTCAGTTGATCTCTATCCCGGCTGGATTGTCGAAGATGAAACTTCATACGTTTATCACATTTACCTTTATCGGTGCTTTTGTGTGGAATTCCATCTTGGCGGCCATAGGTTATGCGTTGCATAGTGTAGTTCCGAAGGAGGAGTTGGCCGATACGGTAGCGCAATACAAACCCTATCTTACGATTGGAGGAATCCTTCTATTTGTGGTTTTTGTCGCCTATCTGGTGATCAAGTCCAGAAAGAAATAAGAAATAGAAAAGCTGAATGGTCACCCGTTCAGCTTTTTTTTGTGTAAAATATGTTTCAATTGACGCGGAATTATCGTATATTCGCAAGAACTTGGCTTGGAAAGTGATTTGAGTCCAAGTCAATTGAAAAGCGAATCTAAATGAAACATAAGTATAATTTCGGAACAGGTATGGGCAGATGGTTGTTGGCGGTTGTTGTGCTTCCGATGACATTGTTGCTCTCCTGTAATTCACAAAAGGAGATTGCCTATTTACAAGAGCAGGATAGTGCGATTCGTACGGTGATGGATTCATTGTATGATGCGCGTATTAAGCCTAAAGATTTGTTGACCATAACGGTGAATACGTTTGACAAGGAGGCTTCATTGCCTTTTAATCTGATGTATCCCGCCAGTTCTCCCAATGGTTATTCGAATAATATCGGAGAGAATGTCATGCAAAAATATTTGGTGGACAACGATGGATGCATCGATTTCCCTGTGTTGGGTCGTATCAAGGTGTCCGGTATGACAAAAAAGGAGGTGGAGGCCTATTTGCGTGTTCGTCTAGGTGTCTATTTGAAGGAGGAACCTTTGGTCAACGTGAGGATGGTGAATTACAAGATTTCCGTCATAGGCGAGGTGGCCCATCCCAATACCTATACGATTACCAACGAAAAGGTGAATGTCTTGGAGGCTTTGGCTTTGGCCGGCGATTTGACCATCTATGGTAAACGTAAAAATGTGAAATTGATGCGTGAGTCGGAAACGGGTGAGCGTAGCGTCCATATGGTGGATTTGACCGATAAGAATTTGATTAATTCTCCCTATTTTTACCTCCAACAGAATGATGTCCTCTATGTGGAGCCCAATAGGACAAAGATGCGTAACAGCCGTTATAGCGCTTTGACGGGACAGGTTTTGACGGGAACTTCCGTGTTGGTTTCTGTTGCTAGCTTGGTGGTGACACTAACAAAAAAATAATGGCTATGGTGAAGGGAAAAGGTTTTCAGGGAAAAGAGACGGAAGAGAGAAGCGTAGACCTCAAGGATTTGGTATATACGCTTCTTTCCCATTGGAAACTATTTGCTATATCTCTTGGTGTCTGCTTTATGGCTGCATTGGCCTTTTTGCATTTTAAGATGCCGGTTTACCGCGTCACGTCAAAAATTATGATTCGTGACGAAAAACGTGGAGGAGGCTTTTTCTCAGAGATTTCTTTGTTCGATGATATTGATATGCTTTATAAAGCAAATACGGAGAATGAAGTGGAGTTGCTGCGTTCAAAAACTTTGGTGAAGAATGTGATTTTGGAGCGTGGTTTGTATGTGGATTACTATGGAAAATCATTCATGAAGCGCCGAGACCTATCTAGTCGTACTCCTGTGGTCTTGGTGGATAGCCTCTTTGACCCAACTCGTTTGACTGGTGTCTTGGAGGTGGAGTTGAAACGATGCGGCGATGAACAGGTGCATGTCTCTTTGTCTTGTGATGACCAAGTCCTGATGGATACTCTTTGCTTAGGGTTCCCGATCGAATTGAAGACTGATTTTGGCCCTTTGGATTTTGCCTTGGCCCGAGAATGGAAACATGATGATGAGTTCAATACGATTTTGGTCACTATCCATTCTCCTATTTCGAAGGCAAAGAATTATATCAAACGTTTGAACTTGTTGTTGACAAGCAAGAATTCCTCCATTGTCGAACTCTTGCTTCATACAACGAATAAGGAGCGTGGAGTCTCTTTCTTGAATGGATTGATAGACGCCTATAATCGTCAAGCCGTCGAGGAGAAAAATGAGGTTGCTACGAAAACAGCTCTATTTATCGATAATCGTATCAAGGTCTTGACGGAGGAGTTGGGAGAAACCGAGAAAAATCTAGAAAAGTATAAGAAGCGTGAGGGGTTGACGGAACTCTCCTCCAATGCGCAGATGTATCTTCAAAAGGGTTCCGAGTATGAGGCGAGGCGGGTAGAGTGCGAGACGCAGTTGAATTTGGTTTTGTCGTTGAAGAATTATTTGTTGGATGAGGCCAATCGTGGTAGTGTGATCCCGTCGAATATTGGTATCGTCGATGCGGGGTTGATTGAGCAAATCAACCAATACAATAACCTTTTGCTTTCCCGTGTGAAATTGTTGCAGACTACTTCGGAAAATAACCCTGTTGTCGCACAACAAACGATGCAGCTCAATGG
>JAKSKY010000027.1 GCA_024401515.1 Paludibacteraceae bacterium
CTACAAGACTGTTTATCAGCCTAAAATAAATAAGCCGGTCTGCATATCAGAATCACCTTTCTTTACGGTGAAAATATTGGAGGTGGATCGAAACTTCCATCGTAAGCTTTTTAAATACGATTCATTTATTATTTATATGTGTCTGGAGGGGGATTGTTGTATAAAGACATTGTCCACGCAAGGTTTTGATGGTGATCTGCCTTTGTTCAAGGAGGTGTTTTTATCCAAGGGAAATAGTTGCTTGGTTCCCGCCGCCGCTGCGGATGTTATGGTGATGCCTTTAAACAGCGCTCACAAAACAAAGTTGTTGGAGGTTTATATCGACAATAAAAATTTCAATAAATAGACGAATCCTCTTTGGGGGAAGAGCCTAAGCATGTTTGGTGGTGAAAAAAAGTTGGTGAGGAAATGCATTTGTTTTTCATAATTATGTGGAAATTGTGAAAAAATATTGAAAGAATTAAATAAATAATAGTGAATTTGTTGTTGTTTATATAATAATTTGTATATTCGCGATACTAAAAAATCAAAAAGGAACGGATAAACATGAAGGCAAAAATTTTGGCGGTAGTCGCAATCCTTGCTCTTACAGGTGTACAAGCAAGTGCACAATGCAAGGGAAAATGCAGAAACGGTTTCGGTACATTCACCTTTGAGAGTGGTGAAACTTATACTGGCAACTTTGTTGATGGCAAGTTTGAAGGTAAGGGAACTTACAAGTTCAAATCTGGTTCCGTATATGAGGGAGAATACAAGGCTGGTATTCGCGATGGTCAAGGTAAGTTCACTTATCCTACCGGAGACGTTTATCAAGGACCTTTCGTGAATGGAAAGCCAGAGGGCCAAGGCGTATATTACTATGCTAACGGCGATAAATATGAAGGTGAGTTCAAAAATGGTAAGAAGCACGGAAATGGTGTTTATACCTTTGCGAGTGGAACCAAACAAACTGGCGTGTTCGAGGATGGTGATATCATCGAGGAGATCAGCATCGAGCGTCCAAGAAAGAATAGCTAATAGTTAATTAGCCTTATGAAGGACATTCCTTATGGGGGTGTCCTTTTTTTTTGAGTATATATGAGACGATTTTTGTTTTTCTTATTGGCATTTATCCCTTTTTTCTTCTCTTGTTCCGAAACGAATAATAATGGTGGAACGGAGGAGTTTGAGAATTGTCGACCTCAATCGATGATCCTTTCCGATTCGTTGGTAAAGGATACGCTATCCTCTCAAGCTATGGCGATTTCTCCTGATTCGGTACGCCTTGTGGTAGAGCTTTTTGATGCGAAAGGTGCACCTCTAAAGACTCCTATTCCTGTAACCTGGGAGGAGGATTCCAATAGTGAGACCTTGATGAGCGATGGTAATGGAATGATTACAAGAATGGTAAAACGTGACCATTACGTTTCGTTGATGTATGGCGAGGAACCAATTATGAGTTACTTCGATATGAAGGGTGGGGAGGTCGTGAACGACCATATTCAATTGAATATTTTGCCGATGAAGGGTCGTATTATGGATAATAGTGGTGTCCCTCATCAAAAGATGCCAATCCATATACACTATCGTTTCAATAGGAAAGATAGATCGTTGGCTTGTGAAAAGGATCAGACCTTTTATACCGATTCCTTGGGCTATTATCGTACCTATGTGGCTGCGGAATTTCATAGTATTTCACTCCATACTTGTGGTTTCCCTTTGGGCGTTATTTCTAAGAAGGAGTTTGTGGAATATCCTAAGCAGAATTTTTTGTTTGAACCATTTGAAGTGGAGAATCGTTGCGCATACAATGTGCCCCGTCATGATTTCTTCTTGGAGGTCCCCCTTTCGGATGGCTCAACGCATGAGGTGCGTATGAGGGATTGGTCTAAATTCTTTTCTCTGGATGAGACGTTGGAAAATGATGAGACGGTTAAACTCAAGGTCATATTCGATAGACGTTCTTATACTTATAAATTGAAGAAGAAAAATGGTCTGTTCCGCATCCCTATCATTCGTGTTTGTATTAAATAATAACACTATCCTATAAAAAGGAAGCCTCTAACCGCGAATCGCAATTAGAGGCTTCCTTTTTTTTTCTCTTGTTGTTTTATGGATTGTAACGTGAACCGTTCAAGATCATTTGAGCGTCTTTTTGTGCGATTAGAGCCTCCAAATCCATGGTGGGGTTGTTCTCCATATACTTGGCCACGATTTGCCATCCTAGCCAAATTGCGGCACGTCCTGGAGCGTTGTATTCCTTTGTTGTGCCGTTCTCTTCTATGGTGGTGGAGAAATATTTGGTGGAAGGAGACATGATGGTGAAGTCGGTGATCAGTTTGTTGTCTGTGCTGAAGAGAAGGTTGTTTTCTCTGAGATAACTCCACATGTTCTTCTCATTTTGCACGCACCACTTCCATTCGTCGTCTGAATAGCCTATGATATTCTTCGAATCTTTGTCTTGCATAATCGCATCGGTGATGTAGAGCATTTTACCGTAGTAGATGAGGTTGTCCAGCAGATTGCCTGCCTCCTTGGTCAATGGGAATTGTTCGCAAGTACACTCGTAGATAGCGTCTGTGACAATCTTCTCTCTCGTCATGTTTTTAATTTGGTAATTGTATATGCCTTGCATATACTTGTATTTGTCGTAGTCAGAGCCAAGGAAGTATTCCAACGATACGTAGAAGGTGTTTTCGTCGATGGCGAGATAATCTCCAAATCCGGAAAAGATAAAGAAGATGTTTTCGGGTATCTCATAGCCTGGGAAGAACTGTTTTGCGCGGGAGAATGCCTTGGTGAATTCCGCCTTGATGTCTTCATCCTTTTCGAAGCGTTTGATACAATCGCTGTATAGCTCATGGTAGGCCTCATGGGAAAGGAATAGGTAAAAGAGTGTCTCGTATGGAGTGTCGTACCCAGAAGACATTTCGTCCAACATCATCATGTAATGTTTGAACTGGGTAGGATATTGGCTCTTGATGGCGTTGATCTTCTGTTGAAGACACAATGAATCGCTGTCTGGTATGTTTGCTGTCAAGAGATCGTAATTGCCTTTTACGGCAGGTCTGGTGATGCATTGGTCTAGATCAAAGATGGTGCTGTCAAAACGCGCAAAGTTAATTTTTGCGGCTTGTTCGTCCAATGTAGCCTCTTTTTTGAATCGGTTGGTTGAACCGCCACATCCAGTCAATAGGGTAATGACGCCTAAAAATAGGCCTAGTATAATTGATTTCCTCATATTGGATCCTCTATTTTCGAAAAGAGGAGGCGCATTGCTACGTCTCCTCTTCTCTTGGTTATTCTGAATTGTTATTTGCTGTAGAACTTCTCCTTGAGCGCCTTGATATCGTCGCTAAGGATGTAATCATCGTAGTCCATACGCTTGTCGATCGCACCGTTTGGCGTAAGTTCGATGACACGGTTGCAGACGGTTTGGATGAACTCGTGGTCGTGTGATGACATCAAGATGTTGCCCTTGAATGCCTTCAATGTGTTGTTGAATGCTTGGATAGACTCCAAATCCAAGTGGTTGGTAGGGGAGTCCAAAACAAGACAGTTCGCATTCTTCAACATCATGCGGGAAAGCATACAACGCATCTTCTCACCTCCGGAAAGCACGCTGGCTTGTTTGTAGATCTCTTCGCCGGAGAAGAGCATTCTGCCAAGGTAACCTCTTACGAATGATTCATTCGTGTCAGGTGAGTATTGTGCCAACCAATCCACCAACTTCATATCTGTGTTAAAGAATTCGGTGTTGTCGAGAGGCAAGTATGCGGAGGTGATGGTTACACCCCACTTGTATGATCCTGAAGTCGGTTTTAGCTTTTCATTGATGATCTCGAAGAAGGCGGTCATGGCACGTGGGTCATGGGACAAGAATACGACCTTATCGTCCTTTTCCACATTGAAGCTGACGTTTTGGAACAATACGTCGCCCTCTGGTGTGGTGTAGGAGAGGTCTTTCACTTCGATGATTTGGTTTCCTGGTTCTCTGTCAGGGGTGAATATGATACCAGGGTATTTTCTGGTAGATGGTTGGATCTCCTCGATGTTCAATCGCTCCAACATCTTCTTACGGCTGGTGGTCTGTTTGGATTTAGCCACGTTGGCGCTGAATCGTTGGATGAACTCCATCAACTCTTTCTTCTTCTCCTCAGCCTTCTTGTTTTGTTGTGCTTGCTGACGTAGCGCTAATTGGCTGGATTCGTACCAGAAGCTATAGTTACCTGCGAACATCGTGATTTTTCCGTAGTCGATGTCCACTGTGTGTGTACAAACTGAGTCAAGGAAGTGACGGTCGTGGGAAACTACCAATACGGTATTCTCGAACTCGGACAAATAGTTCTCCAACCACATTACGGTCTCAAGGTCGAGGTCGTTGGTAGGCTCGTCCAAAAGCAAGTTGTCTGGTTTGCCGAATAGCGCTTGAGCCAAAAGGACACGCACCTTCTCCTTACCACTCAACTCCTTCATTAAACGGTAGTGTAGATCCTCCTTGATGCCCAAACCGCTCAAAAGGGCAGCAGCGTCGCTTTCCGCGTTCCATCCATCCATTTCAGCGAATTTTTCCTCAAGCTCTGATGCGCGGATACCGTCCGCATCGGAGAAATCCTCTTTTGCGTAAAGGGCGTCTTTCTCTTGCATCACGTTCCACAATGGCTCGTGACCACGCAATACTGTTTCAATGACGGTACATTCGTCGAATTGGAAGTGGTCCTGTCTAAGGACAGATAAGCGCTCGCCTGGAGCGATAGAGACTGAACCTTTGGTAGGGGTCAAGTCGCCGCTGATTACCTTAAGGAAAGTAGATTTTCCGGCGCCATTCGCACCGATGATTCCGTAACAGTTACCACTTGTGAACTTTAGATTCACATCTTGAAAAAGAATTCGTTTTCCGAATTGTACTACAATATCTGAAGCAGTTATCATATATTTTTATATCTAATTATTTCTCTATGCAAAGATACGCTTTTATTCTCTATTCTCAAATTTATTATCGATATGCTATTCAAATGAAACTAGGATTTCGTAATTTTGTGGCCTATTTATAAGATTATGAATTACAAAGGCTTATTTTCCGCCGTGATGGCATTGACAATGATCTCTTGTGGCGCAAAGAAGGAGATCGTGAATGAATCTTCCGCAACTTCGGAAGTGGTTTCCAATGATAAAAAAGAGGCGCAACAAACGCCAGCCACTAAAAAAGAGGCTCCTAAACCTGTCAAAATCAGTGCGGCTATTGAACCGTTTCAGGTGAAAGGCGTTTCCTTCAATATGATTTTAGTGCAGGGCGGTACATTTGTGATGGGTGCGACTCCGGAGCAAGGTAAATATGCGGATGCGACTGAGAAACCCATGCACAAGGTGACATTGAAGAGTTTCTATATCGGAGAGACTGAGGTGACACAGGAGTTGTGGAATGCTGTTATGGGTAATAATCCTTCGAAATACAAAGGAGAGAATTTCCCAGTTGAGTCCGTCTCTTGGACTACTTGCCAAACCTTCTTGAAACGTTTGAGTACCATGACGGGCAAGACATTTAGGTTGCCGACTGAGGCAGAGTGGGAATTTGCCGCTCGAGGTGGTAAATCGACCAAGAATTTCATGTATAGTGGCAGCAATGATTGGTCGGAGGTGGCTATCCGTGATAAATATGCGACCGCCCCAATCTATAAGGTGGCATCGAAGAGTCCCAATGAGTTGGGTCTCTATGATATGAGTGGAAATGTTTCCGAATGGTGTTCGGACTGGTTTGGCAATTATACTTCAGCCGCGCAAAATAATCCGAATGGTCCTGAAAATGGAGAGTCCCGTATTTATCGTGGTGGTTGTGCCACTATGCCGGAAACATTTTACCGGGTGGCTTCCCGTAATGGTGACATGCCTGATCGTTGGTTCTATACAGTGGGATTGCGATTGGTGATGTCCGAGTGATGGCTTAAGTATAACGAGTGGTTGAAAGGCTGCTCGTTTTTTATTCCAAGAAATTGTTTCTCTCCTCAAAATCAATTTATGAATTACACGTACTCTTTTATTATTCCGCATCGTGACACGACCTTATTGTTGGCTCCATTGCCTGTCTATCGTCCAAAATGATTGTTTGAAATCAGTCGGTTAATGTCTCCCACTTGATTTCTTCGTCCCTCTTGAACCAAGTGATCTGTTTCTTGGCGTAATGTCTGCTGTTTTGTTGGATCATTTGTTTGGCATATTCCAATGTCCAGTTCCCATCAAAATATTCAAATAGTTCCTTGTATCCCACAGTATTGAGGGAGTTGAGTCCTTTATATGGATAGAGTTTCTTTGCCTCCTCTAAAAGGCCCTCTTCGAACATCTTATCGACCCGTAGATTGATTCTTTCATAGAGCTCTTCTCTAGGACGAATAAAACCAATTTTTTCAATTTCGAATGGACGCTCTTTTTTACTTTCGGTTCTGAAGGAAGAGAATGGTTTGCCGGTTTGTAGACAAACTTCCAAAGCGTGTTTGATGCGCTTGTGATTCATTGGGTCCACTTGGCGGTAGTAGACAGGATCCAACATCTTCAATTCCGCGCGGAGTGACTCAACGCCTTCGTTCGCTAGTCTGATGTCCAACTCCTTTCTGAGTTCTTCGTCGATTTTAGGTATGTCGTCGATGCCTTTGCAGATGGCATCTATGTAGAGCATGGAACCACCCACCATAAGAACTGTGTCATGCGATTGAAACAACTCCTCACACTTCTGTAACGCCTCTAATTCGAATTTTCCACAGCTGTAATAATCGTGGATGGAGAGGTTTCCTATGAAGTGATGGGGAACACGGGCCAATTCCTTTTCTGTTGGTGCGGCTGTGCCGATTTTCATTTCTCGGTACATTTGTCTGGAGTCGCAGGATATGATCTCAGTATGCAGGGATTCCGCTAATTGTAGGCTTCTCTCTGTTTTTCCGACACCGGTTGGCCCTAGTAATATGATGAGTTTCTTTTTCATGTCGCTAAGATACAAAAAAAGCGAGGACAAAGCCTCGCTTTTTTCTTATAGTTGTTTGTTCTATTAGAACCAACGTACGTAGCAGAAATCTTGGCGGTGTGCCAAATCCTTGTTCTTAGGGAACATACGGAACGCATACTTGAACAAACCTGAACGAGAGATTCTATCGTCGAGCTTGAAGGTGAGTTTAGAACCATCTTGCTTAACCAACTTCATCTCCTTCACCTCGTCGATCTTGTCGTTGTTGTTAGCGTCTTTCTCTGTAGATACGAAGTCAACACCGATACCGTTGTCGTTCAAGTTCTTGGTGTCGATAACAACTTCTGCATCGTAGCTATCACCAACCTCAGGGTTAGTCAAAAGCTTCTCTGAAACGTTAGCTGAAACGATCTCGATTTGATCCCAGTTTTCTGCAACTTTCTCTTTCCATGCTGCGATCTCCTTAGCCTTAGCGTAGTCGTTCTTGATCAACTTAGCGAAGCGCTCGCGCAATGGGTTGTAGAAACGCTCGATGTAGTCGTCCATCATACGCTTGGTTGTGTAGTTAGGAGCGATCATCGCGATGGAATTCTTGATGGTCTTCACCCACTCAGGAGAGTAGCCCTTGCTGTTGGTAGCATAGAACATTGGGATGATTTCGTTCTCCAAGATGCCGTAGATGGTAGCGGCATCCAATTGGTCTTGGTGACCTTGGAACTCGTAAGTACGCTTCTCGGTCAAAGCCCAACCTGCGCCCTCGCGGTAACCTTCCAACCACCATCCGTCTTTTACGGAGAAGTTGATGACACCGTTCATAAGCGCCTTCTCTCCAGATGTACCGGATGCCTCCAAAGGACGGGTAGGGGTGTTCAACCAAATATCCACACCTGAGATCAACTTCTTAGCCAATGCCATGTCGTAATTCTCCAAGAAGATAATCTTACCTTGGAACTCTGGTTGACGAGAAATCTCGATGATTCTCTTAATCAAGCCTTGTCCTGCGCCATCAGCTGGGTGAGCCTTACCAGTGAAGATGAATTGAACTGGACACTTAGGGTTGTTGACGATCTTTGCAAGACGCTCCAAGTCTGTGAAGAGTAGGTGAGCACGCTTGTAAGTAGCGAAACGACGTCCGAAACCAATGGTCAAAGCCTCAGGGTTGATGCTCTCGACGATCTTAATGATGCGAGATGGATCACCTTGGTTTCTCAACCAGTTGTCCTTGTATTTTACTCGGATATAATCGATCAATTTTTGCTTCAAAGACTTCTTGATACCCCATACCTTCTCATCAGGTACAGTGTAGATCTTCTCCCAGATCTTCTCATTAGATTGATCCTTGTAGAAAGAAGCGTCGAATGTCTCCTCGTACAATTGCTTCCACTCGTCCGCAGCCCAAGTCGGCATGTGGACACCGTTGGTTACGTAGTGTACGTGTGACTCCTCTGCGAAGTAACCCTTCCAGATGTTAGCGAACATCTTCTTGGAAACCTCACCGTGCAACCAGCTCACACCGTTCACCTCTTGGCAAGTGTTGCAAGCGAATACGCTCATAGAGAACTTCTCTCCCTTGTCGCCTGGGTTCTCACGTCCGAGATCCATCAAGTCGTCCCAAGAGATGTTCAACTTTTGTGCGTAGTGGTACATATATTTACCGAACAATCCCTCGTCGAACTTGTCGTGTCCGGCAGGAACTGGAGTGTGTACAGTGTACAAAGATGAGGAACGAACTACCTCAAATGCCTCTTGGAATGACAATCCCTTTTGGTTGATGTAGTAGTTCATACGCTCAACGTTGATAAGAGCGGCGTGACCCTCGTTACAGTGGTAAGTGTCATGCTCGATACCCAATTTTTGAAGCATCAAGACACCACCGATACCCAACATGTATTCTTGCTTCATTCTGTTCTCCCAGTCACCACCATAAAGTTGGTGAGTGATGAAACGGTCGAACTCTGAGTTCTTGTCCATGTCAGTATCCATCAAGTAGAGGCTGATACGTCCTACAGATACCTTCCAGATGTTAGCGTAGATAACGCGGTCATAGAAAGGAACCTCAAGGATCATTGGGTTGCCGTTCTCATCCTTTACTTGGGAGATTGGCAATGTGTTGAATATTTGTGGCTCGTAGTTAGCGATTTGCTCTCCGTTCATGGAAAGAGTTTGTGTGAAGTAACCGTATCTGTAAAGGAAACCGATAGCGGTCATGTTCACATTGCAGTCGCTGGCCTCTTTCAAGTAGTCACCTGCAAGAACGCCCAAACCTCCAGAGTAGATTTTGATGATATCAGTCAAACCATACTCCATTGAGAAGTAAGCGACAGAAGGCTTCTTAGGATCCTTTGGCTCGCTCATGTATTTGTTGAACTTCTCATATACGGTATCGATCTTCTTCAAAAGAGTCTTGTTCTTCTCGATTTCCTCCAATGTATCTATAGAGATGCGCTCCAAGAAAAGGATTGGGTTATGACCTGCCTTTTCCCACAAGTCAGCGTCTGCCTCTTCGAAAAGGTCAGTTGCTTCGCTATTCCATACCCACCAAATGTTCTCTGCGATCTTAGTTAACTTCTCCAACTTAGCAGGAACTTTAGCCTTCGTGTTGATTTCCTTCCAAACTGGACCGTTTGCTTGGTTAATTTTTACTTTCATGCTATACCTTATTAGTGTTTATTATTTATTATATGTTTTATCTCTTTTGTAGGGCGATTTTAAACGCCTCTTCGTAATATTTGATGAAGTCGTTCCAAGAACAACCATCCGCAATCTTTTTCGCCTTTTTACGGGTAGCGGTTAACTCCTTGTCATTCATATTCGCCAAGGAGATGATGTTGTCATGGATTTCACTTGCCACTTCGAAATAGTTGTGGTCATTTCTGTTGATGACAGCCACACCATTTTTGATGTCAATTGGATTGGATGATACCCATAGACCGAATCCTGCTAAATTGGTTGTGATGGTCGGTACACTGAATGCTACGCTCTCCAATGGTGTGTACCCCCATGGTTCATAGTAGGAGGCGAAGATGGTCAAATCTAGACCGATCAACAAGTCGTAGTAACATTTGTTGAAGATACCGTCGTTGCCATTTAAGTAGCTAGGAACGAGGATTACCTTCACGTTCATGTCGGAATCATTGTCGAAGTGGAATGCTTGCATGGTTCCGAACAACTGATCATCGTTCACGTTGTTGATCTCGTGCGTCAAATTCCTTCTGTAAAGCGTGTATTTCGCATTAGGATCCTCCATTCTGGATTGTAGGTCTTTGCGTGGACCGATGTTCCATCCTGGAACCATGATGAATGCGATTGTCTCGCGTGTATAGTCCGGATTGATGGCCAATTGTCGGATGGCCTCCAAAAATACATCGATTCCTTTATTACGATATTCGTAACGACCTCCTGTTCCGATGAATAGGGCATCGTCGGAAATGGCGTGTCCGATTAGGTTTTCCGCAACATTTTTCAAAACGGCGCGGGCCTCTTTCTTCGCTTTGGTGTATTTAGCTCCTTGCGGAATGAATCCTGCCTCAAAACCGTTAGGTGTGACAATGTCAGGTTGTTTTTCCAACAATTGAGCGCACTCTTTCGCTGTTAAATCGCTGACAGTGGTGAAGCAATCCGCATTGTGTGCCGCTTGTTTCTCAACCAAGTGTTTAGCGGTAACGTTGAGCTCGCCGGCCATTTGGTCGCCATTGTAGCGGTCGAAGTATTCGTAAAGTAATTTGTTGTTGAAACAGATGGACCTACCGGTTGTGGTGGCGTGAGTGGTGAATACCGTGTGTAGGTAGGATGCGTGGTTCTTGCAGTACAATACTCCGGAACCAGTTGTCCACTCATGGAATTGGGCGATGTGCTTCCCCTTTGTGAACTTGTTGAACTCGCAGAAGTGGGTGATCGTCTTCGCCGCCGCAAGTCCGAAAGTGACTGCTTCATTATAATCCCCATAAGCATTCATGGAGTCGACTCTGAAGCTATTCCACATTTCAAATAGAAAATCGTTTAGGTTTTCGTAGAATGGTCTGAAATCGATAAGTAGGGCGATAGGTTCTCCTGGAACGTTCCATCTACCAACCTTTACGGTTACGCCCGTCTCTTTTTGATAGCTTTTGGCCCACTTGGCAAATAGGGATTCATCCTCGGTGAAGCTTAGATTTCCTCCGTTCTCGAAGTAAGGTCCCACGTAGATGAGATTGTCTCCGTGAATGTCGTGTAATGATTTGGCTTGTGTGGATAACACTGTGTAAATACCACCGATTTTGTTGCAAACTTCCCAACTTGTTTGAAACACATAACAATTCGTTCCTTTATTTGCCGTTTTTCCCGCCATACGCTAGATTCTTTAATTCACACAACAAAGATAGATAAAAAAAATGAATTTTTGGGTGGATGATTGAAGAAAAGCAACGTGAAAATGAATTATTTATTGTGCCAATAACAAAAGCCTTCCCCGTTGTGGAATTTATCCTTGGAGGAATTGATTAAAGTCTATATACCAATGGTTTGTTGTGTGACGGAGCGGGTGCCCATCTGATGTTTTTTTAGTACCAGTCAGGGTAGTCGCTAGAGCTGGTTCTCTTCTCGTATTTCAAGTCTTGCAACATGGACGAACTAACTCCGATATGGAAATTAAATCCTTGGTTCGTTCCGAAAGGAATGAAGCTTAGAGTGGCGCCCCAACAGTGTAGTTTTCTACCGAGGCTACATGACGTATAGGACATCTCTTTGTTGACAAAATCATAACCGGAACTGAATGAGAAGGTCCAGTTCTCCGTGAAATTAAATCCTCCTGAGAAGTTGAGCGTTTGGGATAATCTTTGCTCGAATTCCAAGGTCTCTTTGTTGAATAGATAATCGCCGTAAGATACAGAATAACTGAAGTTTAAGTTCCATGGAAGTTGGTACTTGAAGTAACCGTTCTCGTCGTATCGTTGCTTGCCGCCAGTCTCATCTTTCCTGTCGATCACTTCGTCCAACATGTCATCCACGGTTTCGGCATTGTAGTCGATATCTTCCTCTTTCTTCTTTTTATTTGACTTTTTGAAAGTGTTGTTGCTGAAAGAGTAGTTGAACGAGGTGCGGGCGTTGGTAAGTCTTGCTAGACGACCGTTTCTTTCCATCTCGGATGTGGTGGATTTATAGTATTGCCCGTTTGAATTTAGCTTATACGTATAAGGGCAGAAGCCCGCGGTGATGTTCATGTAGAGGTTTTTAGGAAATTTTAGACGTAAACTGGCGGAGATATCCGACCATGGTGTTTCGTCCTCTTTCGCGAACATGTTGTAGCTGGTCGACAAAGATAGGTTGTCGATCAATGATATTTTTTTGTAACCAGTTGAATCCTTGTCTGTACGGACCTTCATCTCTATGTTGTTATTGACGCTCAAATTGACCATTCCGCTTCCGTTGCTGGATGGTCCGCCATAGTAATTGCCTGTGTAGTAGCAATATTTTGTCGTATCGATGGATCCGTCTCTTTGTAACTTATAGTAGTTTCCGTAATAATCTTGTCCGAAGGAGGGAACCGGATGATCCATTTTCGGCGTGAAGGATAGGCTGGCGCTAGGTTGGAAGACGTGGCGGATCATGCTGATTTTCTTTCCCCAGATAGGTTGGAAGAATCCGTATAATTGTGTGCTGACGTTCAACGAAGCGTTCATGTCGTTGATGCGGTAAAATCCATTTTTGATGTGTTCGTCCACTCTTTGTTCCGCATCGTTCCAAATTTGCTCCTTCTTCTTGAAATACCATTTCTCGGAATAGTTGAAGCTTGGTGTGATGACGAAGTATTTCAAGGCGGTATAAGAGGCTCCTATGCTAGCTTGGTTCTTGATACCGTTGTTCCAGTCCTTAAGAAGGTTCTGCTCGAACAACTTATTCTGCTTGGTGGAGATGTAGTTGTCGAAATTCATGCTATAGTTGAGATAAATCTTCTCGTACCACTTCTCCTTGCCGCTTCTTTTCTCTTTCTTGAAAGGGTAGACACGGCTCATGTTCAGGTGGAAGGTTGGTAATTTGAGAGATATGGTGGAGTCGCTCTGCCTTTGGTTCAACGTGACGTTGGTGGTTAGGGAGAAATGAGACTCTGGGAATTTGTATGTGTAGTTGATGGAGGATGATTTGTTGTTCTCTCCATATACGGACGGATTATAGTGTGCGCTCGTATTGTTCTTGTTGTAGGAGGAAGAGGAGAAGTTGACGGATGCGGAGAATGTCCTGAAAGGGTTGGCCTTAGGATCTTGCGTATGGGTCCAGGTCACTTTCACGTCGTTCATTTGTGTGTAATCCGGCAAACTCTTTTCGCTTTCAACGGTTGATTGGTAACTCAAATAGATGTTGCCGTTGAATTTGTATCTCTTCTTGTATCGGGTTGTGGCGTTCACGCCCCATGATCCTTTGGTGTAAATATCGGCACGGAGAGCCAAGTCGAAGTATTTGCTGATGGCGAAATAGTAACCACCGTTTCTGAGGTAAAAACCCCTGGAGGTCTCTTCTCCGAATGTGGGCATTAAGAGACCGGAGGAGTATTTGTCCGTGAATGGGAAGAATCCGAATGGCAACGCCAGTGGCAATGGCACGTCTTGGATGACCAAATAAGCCGGTCCCGCCACAATGTACTCCTTCGGTTTCACTTTAGCTTGCGTCAGATTGAGGTAGAAGTGGGGGTGCTCGTGGTTGTCGCACGTTGTGTACCTTCCGTTTTTCATGAGGAATGTGTTGTCCTCCAGCTTCTTAGCCTTGTCGCTAGTCATATATCCGTCTCCTTGCTGGGTGACGACATTGCGGATGATGCCTTTCCTGGTTTCGTAATTGAAATCGATGCTATGGGATTCGTAACTGTCGTTACCGTCTTTGAAAATCGGACGGCCGATTTCCGCACCGGTTGAGTCGTAGCCGCATCTTGCGTGTACGATGGAACTGTCTGTGTTCATCTCAATGTGATCGGAGATGAGTTCCATCTTCTCGTAAGCGACCTTGGCGTTACCGTAAAGATATGCGTGTCCGTCGGCGAAAAAAACGACGGAGTCTTGGGCTGAATATTTTACATTTGATTTTATGGCGTCCTTGGAAATCCTGATGGTTTTTACGCCTTTCTCAGTTGGATTCCCATCGTTTTGTAGGGTGTCATTTGGCAATGCTTCCGCATGAACAGCACCCAAGTGGGAACTGAAAAGTCCAACGAATAAAAGCAGTAAATATGTTATGTGTCTTTGTGCCAAGAATTTACTTGTTTATAAATGCGCCGTAAAATTGTATGCAAATTTAAGAATATTTTCCTATTTTTGCCATACAATTTATAAAAGATAGGTCTTGGAAAAAAAATCTTTGATTTTGAAGCGTACATTGTCTTTGGTGTGCCTTCTTTATATGAGTGTGGTCGCGGCGTTTGCTGGCGAGAAGCAGTTTTTGGTCGTTTTGGATGCCGGACATGGCGGTAAGGACGCGGGTGCGATTGGATACACATTGAAGAAGATGGAGAAAGATATCAACTTGAAGGTGGCCCTCAAGGTGGGCGAGTTGTTGTCTAAAGAAAAGAACGTGAAGGTGATGTACACGAGAAAAAAGGACGTCTTCATTCCTTTGGATGACCGTGCTCAAATCGCTAACAAGGCGAAAGCCGATCTTTTCATCTCCATTCACACCAATGCGGCAGAGAATAGATCGGCGAGAGGTACTGAGAGTTATGCGGTGGGATCCTCTTCCGCCAACTTGGAAGTAGCTAAACGAGAGAACTCTGTGTTATTATATGAGTCCGATTACAAAACCAAGTATCGTGGTTTCGATCCGAATAGTACGGAATCCTATATCATGTTTGACTTCCTACAATCCAAATACATGGAGCAAAGTATCTCTTTCGCTTCTCAAGTGGAGAAAAACTTTGTCAAAGCCGGTCGCAGTAGCCGTGGTGTGAAGCAAGCCGGTTTTTGGGTGTTGAAACAAGCGGCCATGCCTGCCGTTTTGGTTGAGTTGGGTTATATATCCAATAGGGAAGAGGAGGCGTTCTTGGCCAAGGATAAGAACTTGGATATGTTGTCAGAGGCTATCGTGAAAGCATTTGTGCAATACAAGAAGTCTATTGATAAGCGTAATTCGGATGGTTATACGGATTCCGATTCCAATAAGCAATCACAACAAAATAGTGTAGCCCCTAAGACGGAAGAAAAAACTTCTGTTAAAGAGACTGAAAAGACAACGCCTGCCGCAAAAACGGATAGTGTCGTGGCTAAGAATGACACCACGAAATTGAGTGAGGATGCTAAAAGCAATGCGCAGGAAGGAAAGGTTGCGCCAAGCGTTGTGACGCCTGATTCTGATAAAAAGGAGAGTTCGGAAAAGAGTGCCCCTGAAAAGAAAACACAGGCTGATCCTAAGAAATCAGAGATTTATTATGCGGTTCAATTCTGTAGCTCAAGCAAATCACTTCCTCTTAACTCAAAGGATTTTAAGGGATTGGCACCCGCTAAGGAATATATAGAAACAGGCACCTATAAATATAAATATGTTTATGGACATGAGTCTACATTTGATGCGGGTGTGAAGTTGCGTGATGAGGTGAAGAAGAAATTTAAGGATGCTTTCCTAGTGGTCATCAAGGATGGAAAGAAACTCTCCACGCAAGAGGCAAGAGAATATTACAAGTAAGTAGATAGATAAAAAAATAGAGTCATGAATTTTAAGATTAGCAAAGAACTACAAATTGGTATATGGGTAATAGTAACCTTGGCCGTTACTTTCTTTGGCGTTAATTATTTGAAGGGAAAAAACATCTTTAATCCCACTAACTATTATTATTTGAAGTTTAGCCATATTAATGGATTAGTTGAGACCAACGATGTGACGGTAAAGGGCTACAAAGTCGGTTTGGTTCAACGCATTATTTATGATTATGATAATCCGAATGCGGATGTGGTGGTCATGTTGCAAGTGGATGATGACCTAAAGATCCCAGTAGGTTCAAAGGCTGCATTGGTCTCTGCGCTTATTGGCTCTCCATCCATTGAATTGAGAATGGGACCATCCTCTTCTGAAATCTACCAAAGGGGAGATACGATTCCTTCCTATGTGGATGATGGTATCATGAATTCAATCACGGAGGAGGTGATGCCTCGTATCCAAACGATTATTCCTCAATTGGACTCTTTGATTATTTCCCTTCATGCGATCGCTGAGAATAAGACGATTGAGAACTCCTTGGAAAATCTTAATACCATTACAAAGAACTTGAGCAAAGCATCTGTCGGTATTAATCGAATCGTAGACAAGGATGTGCCTCAATTGTGCAATAATTTCAATAACGTTATGGGTAATTTGAATAAAGTGAGCTCTAATTTGAGTGGCGTGGATTTCCGTGGCACTGTGAATAACTTGAACAAGACTTTGGTAGGTGTGCAAGGCATTACTGATAAGTTGAATAATGGTTCTGGCTCATTGGGATTGCTCTTGACAAATAAGGATTTATATAATAATTTGAACACGACAATTAATAGTGCGAATGAACTTGTCGTGGACATCAGGGAACATCCTAAACGCTACATCAACGTCTCTGTATTCGGAAGAAAGGGCGAATAAAATTCGTTGGATATTTAACATACTAAATATGAGTGCTTTAATTGTTAATAACTTTTGTAAAGCACTCATTTTTAGTTAGTTATATTATGCTTTTGAAAAACAGATAATTACGTTTTTTTTTATAATGCAAATGAAAAACAGTTTTTTTTTTGAAAAAATAAACCAAAATTTGTAGTGCAAATTGAAACGAGAAATTTTTTAAGCGAAACAAGGTTTGTATATGTGCCTGATCGCTGATGTTAATTATGATCGAGTAATTACAATGGAAGAAAAAGAACATGTCCGTTTATGGAACGAATGTCTGAAAATTATCAATGACAACATTCCTTCTAAGGCTTATGAATGCTGGTTTGAACCCATCGTTCCAGAAAGTTGGGATAAGGATAAGAAGATGTTGACCATTGTCGTTCCTAGTAACTTTTATGCGGAATATTTGGATGAACATTACCAAGATTTGTTAAAGTCGACTTTCGCCCGTGTGATGGGTGCAGGTACGAATTTGTCATATACCATCATCCAAGAGAAGGCTACCAATACAACCGTACAGTGTAGAAGTGGATATGTTAATCCTGTCAAGGAGAAGGAACAGTCGGATATGGAGAATTATAATCCATTCCCTGCTATCCCTACCCGTAGGAAAATTGATCCTCAATTAAATCCTCATTATACCTTTGATACTTTCGTGGAGGGCGAGTGCAATAAGTTGGCTCGTTCCGCAGGTATGAAGATCGCTGAGAATCCAGGTAAAAACACCTTCAATCCGTTGTTCATCTATGGTGGTTCAGGTTTGGGTAAGACCCACTTGGCGCAAGCGATTGGTTGGGCGACTTTGGAGCAATATCCTGACAAGAAGGTGCTTTATATCGACTCTAACCGTTTCCAAGCGCAATATACCAATGCCCATCTTCATAATCGAGTGAATGATTTCATCGCATTCTATCAAATGGTGGATCTTTTGATTGTGGATGACATTCAATTCTTTGCTGGAAAGACTGGTACACAAAGCGTATTTTTCCAAATCTTTAACCACTTGCAGATGAATGGTAAGCAGATCATTTTGATCGCCGACCAATCGCCTAAGTTGTTGCAAGGATTGGATGATAGAATGTTGACTCGTTTCCGTTGGGGCTTGAATGCGGAAATCGCATTGCCAAATCCAGAGACGAGAAAGGCCATTTTGAAGTCGAAGGTTCATACGGATGGTCTTACCATTCCTGATAATGTGCTTGATTATATCGCCGACCACGTTTCTGATAGTGTCCGTGAATTGGAGGGTGTGATTAACTCCTTGTTGGCACAATCCACTTTGACGGATGTGGAGATCAATTTGGATTTGGTGCGTAAGGTGGTTAATTGTTTGGTTTCCGCTCCTGAGCGTACTATAAGTGTTTCTTCCATACAAGATGCTGTTTGTGGCTATTATGGTCTGGAACCACACATGTTGCAATCCAACTCCCGTAAGAGAGAGGTGGTTCAGGCTAGACAAATCGCCATGTACCTATCCCGTAAATACACGAAAGTCTCTTTGTCCAGCATCGGTGAACAAATTGGTAATCGTGACCATGCTACTGTTCTTTATGCGGTGAAATCCATCCAAAATTTGGTGGAGGTGGATAAGGAGGTTCAATATAGCGTAGAGGCGATTGAGGCATCTTTGAAATAATTATAAAAGAAAGTCCGACAATATGCGGGAAATTCACTTCTGTACCGTATATTTGTCCCATTAATATTTTTCTGCTATGGTTTTAAAATTTGTTCTTTTGTCCGATGAGGTGGACGATTTCATGAGAGAGATTCACATCGATTCCGATGCGACTTTCTTGGAACTTAATGATGCCATTTTGGAGAGCGTAGGATACGCGAAAGACCAAATGACCTCTTTCCTTGTATGTAATGATTACTGGGAGGCTGAGCAAGAGATTACATTGATGGAGATGGATACTGCATCAGATGTCGACAGCTACGTGATGGATAGTGTTCGTGTGGATGAGTTCGCTTCTGAGGAGGGCCAAAAGTTACGTTTTGTCTTTGATGTTTTGAACGAACGTTCCTTCTTTATGGAATTGAAGGAGATCAAGACAAGAGAATCTTTGCCAGCTCCGATCTGCAAACGTTCAAAGGGACAAGCTCCCGCTCAGGTGTTTGACGATCTTTTCGTTGACATTCCGGAGGTGAAGGCTACCGCAGGTTTGGACGAGGACGAACTTGGCGAATTCGAAGGTTTCGATCAATTCAGTGAAGATGAATTGGGTGACTTCACTAGCTTCGATGACGAATTCTCTGGCGGAAACATGTAATTGTTTGCTTGTTTTGTTTGCGCTTTCATCCTTTTTATTCAGCGTTTGTTTGAATTTTGTATAAATGTTTTCTAGAATTCCGAGAATATGATTATTTTTGGATTCGATTAATACCATTAAAAATATTGTTGCGTATGAATAAGTGTTTTTTGACGTTGGTAACTGTTCTGTTGTTTTCTTTGGTTATTCCTGCTAATGCGCAGAAAAAAGTAAACGGTAAAGCAGTGACTGAGATTAAAGAATGGCGCATGGAGGGTGGAAAGAAAAAAATCGATCACATCACTAAGTATGACGCTGCGGGTAACAAGTCTGAAGAGATTGAATTCTCTAAGGTTGGTGACCAAAAATCTCGTACAACGTTCAGCTACAATGAGAAGGGTAAATGCATCGAAGAGAAGCATTACGATGAGTACAACAAGTTGGAGAAGACTGTTCAATACCAATACAATGAGTTTGGTAAAAAACAATCTGCCCGCACGCTTCTTCCTAACGGTAAGTTGAAGAGCGAGAAGGTGTACGAGTATATTACAGAATAACACAGGATGGATAGTATCATCAAGACAAACAGTTCTATTGTCCCCAATAGTCCTTCGGTTAACTTTGACGGACCGGATGGCTTATTGAATCAAATAGACTCAAAATTATCGGCTCTTGACCCCATCACATTGGAGGAGATGAGTGGCATTCGATTGATGAATCGAATCGACACGAAGTTTTTGGTCAATGTGCAAAAGTTACCTGCGCTGTTGGAAATGGCGAAGGCGGATTACTATGTCCAGCAGATCGGCGATTTGAGGAAAGCGTTTTACCGTACGCTTTACTATGACACACCGGATGCAACGATGTATGTGGTCCACCAAGCGGGAAAACTGAACCGTCAGAAAATCCGCGTGCGTGAATACGTGGAGTCCAATCTGATGTTTTTGGAGGTAAAGACGAAGAACAACAAGGGTAGGACTTCCAAGAAACGCATTACCATTACAGACGAAAATGTGTTGAAGAACCAAGAGGCGGTTACCTTCTTGGATGAGAAGTCCAAGTTTAAAATGAATGAAATCGATTTTAGGTTGAGAAATAATTTCTTCCGCATCACTTTGGTGAATAAGGAGAAATCTGAACGCTTGACCATTGATTTCAATATTAATTTTGAGAATTGCGTGACGGGTATAAAAAATACCATTCCTAAGTTGTGCATCGTGGAGGTGAAACAGGATGGTAATGCCCATTCTCATTTTAAGGATTATCTTAATTCCTTCCGTTTGAAAAAACGTAGTATCAGTAAATATTGCTTGGGTATGATTCTGACTGATCCTAACTTGAAATATAATCGTTTCAAGGAGAAGCTGAGGTATATAGCCAAACTCTAGCAAGCGTCTTATTGTCGAAATAAATAATTAATAATAATAATAGTTATGGCACTTTTAGCAAATATTAGTGAGTTGGGAATTTTCGGAGTTCCATTCTTGAATATGGAGGGCTTCTGTGAACTTATGATCCGTTTCGGATTGAACGTTCTAGTCACTTCATTGATTATTCGTTGGTTGTATTATGGAAAGTCAAAGAGACGTGATTATGTCTTTACTTTCACATTGATCAGTACAACTGTATTCCTTTTAATTTTCCTTTTGGGAAGTGAAAAACTTCAAATCGGTTTGGCCTTAGGTTTGTTCGCAATCTTTGGAATCATTCGATACAGAACGGATACTGTGCCTATCCGTGAGATGACATACCTCTTCTTGCTTATTGGCCTTTCCGTTATCAACGCATTGGCTGTTAGTGTAAGTTATTTGGAGCTATTCACCACCAACTTCTTGTTCGTTTTCATGTCATGGTTGATGGAGAAAACAAGAATTGTTTCCAAAAGCGCTTGCAAGTTGATCAAGTATGAGAAGATCAATCTCATCACTCCTGATAGATACGATGAGATGCTTGATGATATCAAACAACGTACTGGTTTGAATGTGACTAAATGTGAGGTGGGTTACATTGATTTCTTGAAGGATACCGCTTTGATCAAGGTTTATTATGAATCAGCTTCTCAAGAGATTAACACAGTTGATCAAATCACAAGAGCAAAAGATTTTAATGGATAATTTCACATTGAGGAATATTAGAAATAATATTATAGTCTTGTTTGTCGCTTCTATCCTCTCCATTTCTAATGGTTGGGCTGGGGGAGACAGGCAAGACTTTGCCACTTCTTTCGATTTCACTCTTTCCAAACGATTCTTTAAACGTATGGATTTAGGTGTGACCGAAGCTTTTTCTTTGCGCAATAACTCTTCTGAACTGGACAAGGTTTCCACCAAGGTAGACCTTTCCTATAACATTGTGAAGGGAATTTTGAAGGCGGGTGTTGATTATAGTATTGCGGGTAAGGCGGCTAAAAATCAGGATTTGTTTTTGAACCATCGCTTTTCAGGGTATCTCCGTGTCAAGAAAGATGTTTCACGTTTTACTTTTGGATTGAAGTCTAAATATCAAATTACCTATCGTCCCGAAAAAGAGGCTTCCAAGGCATATAAGAATTTTTGGCGCAATAAACTTTATGTCTCTGTGAAGTTGCCGAAGGTGGCTCTTCACCCAATGATCTCTGCTGAGTGCTTTTATAGAACCAACAATTTCAAAGGAAATAGTGTTGAGAAAATGCGCTATGAGGCAGGTTTGAAGTATGAGTTTAATAAACATAACGCTTTGCAGGCTAAGTTTAGATATGATGATGGTATGAACGTTGTAAACCCTAAAGATGTTTATGGCGTAGTTGTTTCATACATGCTAGGTTTGTAATAGCAAATTGATTATGGCTGAAAACGAAAAAGCCCCTGTGAGCAGGCGGCGATTATTGAAAATCGGTGTATGGTTCTCCTTGTTCAATGCACTGATCGTTTTACTTGTTTCACTGAAGTATGACGTGCTTATTCCGCATCAAGTTTGGAGTGAGCACCCTTTTTATATATGTGCGTATATTCTAACGCATTTTATATTTATCTCTTTTTTGCCCATGTTCTTCGTCTATCTGCCGATTACCATATTGGCGCGAAGCACTAGGGCGAGTCTGATTTGTGCGGCTTTGTTATCGACGGTATGCCTTATATTGTTGATGATTGACGCTAATGTCTTTTCTCTCTACCGCTTCCACCTAAATTACTATGTGTTGGAACAGGTTTTCGCACCAGGTGCAACGCAGGTGTTTGAGTTTACGATAACCCAATATCTAATTGTCTTGGGTATTATTGCCTTGCTGTTCACCATTGAAATTGGATTGTTCAAGTTGGCTGCTAAGGTTGTGGATAAGACTTCTGATTGGTTACTATATGGTTTTGCGTTTGGGTTCGCGTTTCTTATGGTGGTGGTGCAACTGCGTCATGTGGTGGCATTCGCGAAGAATGAGCGTCAACTGGTTTTGTTGGATCGTTATTTCCCCGCTTGTCTCTCCATCAATGCCAATCACTTGCTCTCCGCGGTTGGTGTCCATGTAAATGAGACGAAAGTTCATGTAAACTATTTAGGCAAGACCTATACCTATCCGAAATCATCGCTTCAAAATGTTCCGACCGGGAAAAATGTTCTGGTCATCGCCTTTGATTCATGGCGTGCTTCAACGATGGATTCGATCTGTTCGCCTGCTATTTATGAATTCTCCAAGAAGGCCTCTCTCTTTAAAAAACATTATAGTGGCAGTAATGGAACTCGTACCGGCGTCTTTTCCATGTTCTATGGATTGCCGGGTGTCTATTGGCGGGATTTTTGTAAACAATCTATCTCTCCGGTCTTTGTTCAGGCTTTGAAGGAGAATGGTTATGATTTGAAGTTGTTCCCTAGCGCCTCCATGCAGAATCCTCCTTTGGATAAATGCGTTTTTGCTTTGGCTCCAGATCAGTGTGGCTCTGCGCCTGGTTTGAACGCATGGCAGCGAGATGTGAATGTGGCGAATGGTTTCCTCCAATTTTTGAAAGGAAGAGGGGAGGATAGTGCTCCGTTCTTTTCGTTCTTGTTCTTCGACTCCTTGCATAGTATGATTAAACCGGATGATTATAAAGGACCTTTCCAGCCTTCATGGGATTGCGCCCATTATGAGCGTTTGGGAAAAGATGTGGATCCTACGGAGTTCTTGAATCTATACAAGAACATGGTTTTCTATTTGGATGGATTGGTGAAGGGTGTTTTGGCTGAATTGGAGTCTCAAGGTTTGTTGGAGAATACAATTGTTGTCATAACAGGAGACCATTCCCAGGAGTTCGATGATTGCAGCCACGGTTTTTGGGGCCATAATGGTAATTATTCCGCCTCCCAAATGCAGGTTCCGATGATTTACTTTAATGGAAAAGATACCGTTGTTTCGGACCGTTGGACCTCTCATTATGATTTGGTTCCTACCCTTATGAGGGATGTTTTGGGCACGACGAATGATCCTTCCGATTATTCGATAGGCACCTCCCTTTTTGACGAAACTAACATAAGGGATTTTATGTTGGTGGATAGCTATATTGGCATCGGTATGATTGATACTTTGGGTAATATTACCAATGTTTATTATGATGGGGACTATTCGATTACTGATAAGAATTTGAGAGACCGTTTTAAGGTTCCATTCAACCATACATTATTAGAAAAGGCGGAGTCGCAAATCTCCCAATTCTATAAATGATAATCTCTCGGAAACTAGGTAAGGGCGTATCGAATGCGCCCTTAATTTTTTGCGAATTCTAGGGCTTTAAATTTTGGTATTCTGCGAAAAAATAGTTTCTTTTGTAGTCGCAAAAATGCGTATTAAATTTCTAATAATAATTAACTGATTATGATTTACACTCACGAAGTGCAACAGATGTGTTCTGTTGTTAAGGGTCCTAATCACGGACCAGCTCCAATTCCTGAGGAAGGAAAGTGGATTCAAGCAAAGGAAATCAAGGATATTTCAGGTTTGACTCACGGTGTGGGATGGTGTGCTCCTCAACAAGGTGCATGTAAGTTGACTTTGAACGTTAAGAATGGTGTCATCGAGGAGTGCTTGGTTGAGACTATCGGATGTTCAGGTATGACTCACTCAGCTGCTATGGCTTCTGAGATCCTTCCAGGAAAGACTTTGTTGGAAGCGTTGAACACTGACTTGGTGTGTGATGCTATCAATACTGCAATGCGTGAATTGTTCTTGCAAATCGTTTACGGACGTACTCAATCTGCTTTCTCTGAGGGTGGTTTGCCAGTAGGTGCTGGTTTGGAAGACCTTGGTAAGGGCTTGATCGGTCAAATGGGTACTTTGTATGGTACAAAGGCTAAGGGTACTCGTTACTTGCAATTGACTGAGGGTTACATCACTAAGATGTTCTTGGATAAGGACGACCAAGTATGTGGCTACGAGTTCGTTCACATGGGTAAGTTCATGGATGCTGTTAAGAAGGGTGTTCCTGCTGACGAGGCATTGAAGAGCGTTACTGGTACTTATGGCCGTACTAAGAAAGAGGACGGTGCAGTTAAATCTATTGACCCACGTAAAGAATAAGGAGAACAGGATATGATTAGAGAAGTAAAGTTTGAATCACAAGACCGTCGTATCGCGCAAATCAACGCTGTATTGAACGCACACGGTATTAAATCAATCGAAGAGGCTAACCAAATTTGCGACAAGGCTGGTTTGGATCCTTATAAGACATGTGAGGAGACTCAAATGATCTGTTTCGAGAATGCAAAGTGGGCTTACGTTGTTGGTACTGCTATCGCATTGAAGGAAAAAGCAAAGAACGCTGTAGAGGCTGCTCAATACATTGGTGAGGGTCTTCAATCATTCTGTATTCCTGGTTCAGTGGCTGACGATCGTAAGGTAGGTATCGGTCACGGTAACTTGGCTGCTCGTTTGCTTTCTCCTGAGTCTAAGTGTTTCGCTTTCTTGGCAGGTCACGAGTCATTCGCTGCTGCTGAGGGTGCGATCAAGATCGCTAAGATGGCTAACAAGTCAAGACCAGCAAACAAGCCTTTGCGTTGTATCTTGAATGGTTTGGGTAAGGACGCTGCACAAATCATCTCTCGTATCAACGGATTTACATATGTACAAACCAAGTTCGACTACTTTACTGGTAAGTTGAAGGTGGTTAAGAAGATCGCTTACTCTGACGGAGAGCGTGCCACTGTAAACTGCTACGGTGCTGACGATGTTCGTGAGGGTGTTGCTATCATGTGGAAAGAGAACGTTGACGTATCAATCACTGGTAACTCAACAAACCCAACTCGTTTCCAACACCCAGTAGCTGGTACTTACAAGAAGGAGCGTGTCCTTGCTGGTAAGCCATATTTCTCAGTTGCATCAGGTGGTGGAACAGGTCGTACTTTGCACCCAGATAACATGGCTGCAGGTCCTGCTTCTTACGGTATGACCGATACTTTGGGTCGTATGCACTCAGACGCTCAATTCGCTGGTTCTTCTTCAGTTCCTGCTCACGTTGAGATGATGGGATTCCTTGGAATCGGTAACAACCCAATGGTAGGTTGTACTGTCGCTTGCGCCGTTGAGGTTGACTTGTTCTTGAACAAGAAATAATCTAAATAGGTTATAAAGCCAAACTCCCGTAGCCTTTATGGTTGCGGGAGTTTTTTTATTCTTTCTCATTTTTGCCTAATTGTTAGTTTCCCAAGTTTATATGCTTATATTTGTATATGGTAGATTTTGAATTAGGAAAGTATGAAGTTGAAATTATATACAAATCCTTGGCGAGGCAGAATCTTATGTTTGTTAGCCATGTTGGCTCTTGCGGTTTCTGTGAGTGCGCAGACCCATGTTTATAAGGGAAATAGTACGTGGAGTAGCGAAATAATAGCCACCTGGGATGGCATGTATTACTATAAAGGTAATAGTACGTGGTCAAGTGATGTGTTGTTCACTTGGGATGGTAAACATTTGTATAAAGGCAGAGGCAAATGGTCCAGCGATATCCTCCTGACTTGGGATGGCAAACATCTATATAGGGGGAATAGCACTTGGAGTAGTGATATAATCGCTACCTGGGATGGCCGTCATTTGTATAGGGGGAATAGCACCTGGAGCAGTGATGCCTTGGTGACATATGATGGTAAACATGTCTATAAGGGGAATAGTACATGGAGCAGTGATGTGCTTTATAGTGTCAAAGGTTCCTTGCCTATTGTTTTTCTGATGATATTGTTGTAGCGGCCATGCGATTTGTTTCTTGGGTGAAATATCTTTTAGGTCTGATAGGATTGCTCTTCTGCGCACCTTATTGGTCGTTCGCGACGCAAGATTCGGTGGATGGGTTGAAGTTGCGGTTTGATACCTTGTCTGCTAGATACAATGATTATCATTTCCAAACCTCACAGATGATCGCTCCCGTTACATTGCTATCCGTCTCGGCGTTTGGTTTGGTAGACAATTCACCTTTAAGGAGGCTTTCTAATTCCATTCATGGAGAGATGGAAAAGCATGGTTATCAAGCTAAAATTGATAATGTGATACAATATGCGCCTATCGCCTTCCATTTGGCATTGGGGTTCACGGAGGTTAAATCACGCTATTGTTTTAGGGATCGTGCGATTATCGCGACAACTTCTTATCTGATTAATTTGGGAGTGACGAGTGGTCTGAAAAAACTCTCTCGGGAATTGCGTCCTTATGGCCATGTCCGTACCTCATTTCCTTCCGGTCATACCGCAACTGCTTTCACAGGCGCGGAGATGGTTCGCATAGAGTATGGCAATGGATTGGGTGCTTTCGCTTATGGTATTGCCACTACGGTTGGATTGTTGCGCGTTTATAATGATCGACATTGGTTCCATGATGTCTTTGCGGGTGCCGGCGTTGGTATTTTGAGCGCAAAAGCCGGTTATTGGTTGTTGCCCGCATGGCGACGTCTGTTCAAATTGAAGGATAGGGGAGCTGTGACGATGTTTGTTCCATCTTTTGATCCACAAAACAGATCCGTCGGGTTGAACCTCTGTTTATTGTATTGATATCTAACCTGTTGAAGTGACTTTAGATGTGGTTGAGCAATCTTTGATAAGTTCATTTTAATGTATTCCGAAAAAGTAGTTAGGTCTGCCGCTCGTTGTGTTTCCAACTATTGCGTAGTCATTGGGTTTCAAGCAACTTTTTTTCTCCCTTTTTTGTTTTTTTAAGAATAATACATATCTTTGCCCAACTAAGTATGTGCGATTGCTAATACGATGAAAAACGTTAGAATGATGAAACTAAAAAATTGTATCATTGGACTTTTGACGGCTATTATGCCATCTGCTCCATT
>JAKSKY010000028.1 GCA_024401515.1 Paludibacteraceae bacterium
CGCTGCGCTCTGATGTACGGGGTTATGCCAGGTAACGTCCTACGGACGGGGATGTCCTTTATCATCATGTAGAAACCTATCGTCTTTTATATCTACGTTCCATTCTTTTAGTATTTGCTCATATTCTGTAATGAGACTACGTGCTTCGTGGTGTTTCTTTTGATTCTTGATATAATTGACTATCATATATTTATCTTTTTCACTATAAGAAAATACTGCATATCCATCTGCCCAACCTTCAAAGACAGGATACATAATTCGATTGTCCTTCATCCATTTGCTGCTCTCAACCTTTAGCACTTGTATAAACTCGCTAATCTTAATGTCGGGACGAATATCTACAAGGATGTGAATATGATTAGCAATTCCTCCTATTTGATATAATTTACATCTCTTCCTCTGACAATAACCACTGATGTATGCGTATAGTTTATTTTCATACGCGGGATTAATAGTGGGATTAGAAAACTTAGTCCTCCAAATCATGTGATAAAACAAAACACTGTGCGACATAAAACAAATTTTAATTAGATATTTTCATATTTATCAAGTACAAATTTACAAATATATTTTTTCCCGCAAAACAATACGTACAACAAACGCATTAATCGTCCGAAGGACGATATTTTCATAACCATGTACGTCGAGGCGACAGCGGAGACGTGCGTGGTTGACGAACACCAATACAAAGATAGAAAAAGGCGAGACAAAATGTCCCGCCTTTCTTCCTCGACTATCCGTCCTATTGATTACTTGTTGTTCATCACATGGACATCCATTTGTGGGAATGGGATGTTTAGGCCATGCTTTGAGAAGGTCTTATAAACCTGCTCATTCATATCGAAGAAGACACCCCAATAATCTGGAGACTTCACCCAAGCGCGTACCACCAAATCAACGGAACTACAGTTCAAAGCATTCAATGCGACGAATGGCTCTGGATCCTTCAACACACGCTTATCCGCAGCCAAAAGATCTGCGATCACAGCCTTCGCCTTATCGTAATCGTCTCCGTATGCTACGCTAAATACCCAATCCACACGACGGGTATCCTCCTTGGAGTAGTTGGTGATGATACCAGTGGACAAACCACCGTTTGGAACGATAATGGTCTTATTATCCAAAGTATTGATGACTGTATTGAAGATTTGGATCTCCTTGATGGTTCCGACCACACCTTGCGCCTCCACAAAATCACCGACACGGAATGGTTTGAACAAAAGAATCATCACACCACCCGCGAAGTTTTGCAAAGTACCGCTCAAGGCCATACCAATGGCAACACCAGCGGAAGCGAAGAGAGCGACAAAAGAGGAAGTCTCAATGCCAAGGACTCCAATGATGGTGATGATCAAAATAAAGTTGAGGACAATTCCCACCAAGCTCTTCAAGAAAGAGGCAAGAGAGACCTCTACCCCACGCTTCTCCATCATCTTGGAGAATACCTTATTCAACTTCTTCACAATCCATCGTCCGATGACCAATACGACAATGGCAAGAAGGATTCTAGAACCTAGCGTCATCAAGAGATCCGCTCCCTTTGACAATGCGACACTAAGAAATTCTTGGGCTGTTCCGTTTGCCACAGCCTCAGGGTTCAAAACATTCGCTACTACAGAGTCTACCACAGAACTATCTGGGACCATAGACGCCATTTCATTTTCATTCATACACTTAGTTATTTAAAAATTAATTGACTATTAATACTTTCCTCTATCACTTTCCCTCCTTATAGGAACTCAAATATACCTTCACTCGGCCAATCATGATTTTCGCCTCCACCAAAATAGGGATCTCTCGGCTATCATCCGTAATCCATATATAGACGGGCTCTTTCGCGTCAAACAACGTTCCTTCCGGCGGATAAGTCATGCACTTTATGCAATCATACTTCTCCCCATTGCGGGTCTTGACCGACTCTTTGCCCACCACTGATCCATATACAGGAATCACCTTGTCGTCATAGATGGGGTAAAAAGGGATATCCTTCCCCTTGTTCTGCGTCAAATCCACGTTACGGGCCACGTAGATGGAGTTGATGATATCCTGGGAATAGGATTGCATATGAAACACTTTATAGGATCCATCCGGATACTTTTCAGTCACCATACGACGATCCACCAAAAGATTCTTATAATCATAGATGTACAAGAGTTCACTATGTTTGCCATTCTCTGTCGTGACCGCATGGTAAGTCACAGGCTCCAAATTCAATGTGGAGGTGGCCGTATGGACCGTATTCAAAGAGTATATCCGATCCCACTTCGGCAAATTCTGAGCCGAAACAGTGAACTTATACCCTACACTATCCTTCTCCACCGTGAACTTCGCATATCCCAACTTGATCCATATAGGACCCAAATTGAAATAGGCATCATACTCCATCACCTCTCCGGGCTTAAAAGCACGGTTTCCTTGCGTCTTCTGTGCCAAAACAGAGAAGACAGATAAAGATATAATTAGACTTATAATGACTTTTCTCACCATATAACACCAACGTTTCGTACCACTTCACCCTTCAGCGTTCATCAGAAGGATAGGTCCGAAAATTTCTTTTTCCCCTTCAAATAGGAGGCGATCACCAAACTACAATTCAAGACCTCAGGAATCATCTTTATGGTCTGATGGGAAAGATTATTTGCCCGCTTTTCGTCATAGTCATGACGGATGCGACGGAACTCGCGTCTTGCCTTAAAAATAGCCTTCGCATTGGCGAAATCACCCTTCAAGCAATATTGAAGAGCCGCCACATTGTCAAAGCAAAAACGGGCCAAAAGGATTCGTTTCAAGAAAGAGTCGGGCACGTTCTTATAAATCATCAGAAGATTGTTTCTGAAGTTCAAGTATGTTTTCCTTGGATTCTCCACATTCAACGTTCCGCCACCGACGTGATAGACCACGCTTTGGGGCACACATACAATACGACGTCCACGGCTACGCAATCGCCAACAAAGGTCGATCTCCTCCATGTGGGCGAAGAAAGAGCCATCCAAACCGCCAACCGACAGATAATCATCCGAACGGATCATCAAAGCGGCGCCTGTCGCCCAAAAAACATCCATCACCGTGTCATACTGCCCTTTATCCTCCTCCACGTTCGCAAAAATTCTTCCTCGGCAGAAAGGGAAAGCGTATTTATCCAAGAAGCCACCACACGCCCCCGCATGCTCAAAAGTCTCCTTTTTATGGAAAGCGCGGATTTTAGGTTGGCAAGCAGCCACATCCGGATGCTCGTCCATATAGGAAATTAGTGGAGAGAGCCAATTCTCCGTCACCTCCACATCTGAGTTCAACAACAAGAAATATTCAGCGTCCAACTGACCCAAAGCGAGGTTATAACCCTCCGCAAAGCCATAATTCTTGTCCAACAAAAGGATTTGGACTGAGGGGAAATTTTCTTTGACGAAAGCCACGGAATCATCCGTTGAACCATTATCCGCCACGACCACAACATAATCCTCTCCCAAGGAACATGCGCATACGGAGGGAAGGAATTTCTCCAACATTCCCCTACCATTCCAGTTCAATATGACAATCGCTAATTTCTTCATGCCTCACTCTCCCTTTTATGTTTCCATCGTCTATGCGACCACAACCAATAGGCCGGATTTCGTCGAATCGTACGTTCGAACAGTTCCACATATTTGTCCGTGATCTCATTCTCCGCAGTCTGCTTCGCATCCTCGGTAATGGTAATGATCTCACAGGTATAATAGCCGCGCGCCACCTTCTGCACATCAAAATAGGCTACCGCATATCCGCCTGAACGGGCAATACGCTCAGGTCCATTCAAAAACGGTGTATCTTGGTTCAAAAAGTTGTTCCAATAGTGCAGATTATTCTTGGATGGGGTCTGGTCGGCGATGAAACCTAAGGCAAAGGTCTTATTCTCCCGACGATAGCCCACGATGGTTCGAAGCGCGTCATTCTTGGGAATGTTCACGGTTCCGAACCGAGAGCGCAACTTCAGGAAGAATCCATCGAAGAATTTATTGTTCAAAGGGCGATACAACTCACCGCCGATAATACCATCATAATTCAAATAGATCGAAGGAATCCACTCCCAGTTTCCGTAATGTCCCAAAAGCATGATCATACTCTTGCCATTCTTGCAAAAATCACTGATCACTTCCGGATTGGTGAACTGCATGCGATGACGGATCTCCTCATCTGAGATATGCATCAGCTTGACGGTTTCCACGACCACATCCGCAAAGTGGAGATAATAATCCTTCTCAATCTTCACAATCTCCTCCAATGATTTCTCCGGGAATGAACGAAGCAGATTCTCCCTCACTACACCTCGTCTGTACTTCACCACATAGTAGGCAAGAAAATATATCACATACGAGAAGAGATACAAGACAGGCAAAGGGAGGAATGAAAGGCACCAAACGAATGCGTAAAATATGTAGTATAAAACGATCATTGCTCCTCAAGTGATTGATTAATCGAATCTATGTAATCCAGTAACTCCTCCTTGCCCAACCCTGTTTCGGATGAAGTGACGAAGATAGGAGGCAACTCCTCCCATTGCTCCTCCAATTTAGCCTTATAGGCTTGGAGACTCTCATTCAACTTGGACCGAGACATTTTGTCCGCCTTGGTGAAGACGATCGAGAAGGGAACATTGTTCACACCTAGGAACTCCATGAATTCGATGTCTATTTGTTGAGGCTCCAATCTGGAATCCACCAAGACAAAAAGATTGACAAGTTCCTCTCGCTGAAGCACATAACTTTTAATCATACGCTCCAATTTCTCCCTTCCGTCTTTGCTGATCTTAGCGAATCCATAACCAGGCAGATCGACCAAATACCAATTATCATTGATAAAGAAATGGTTGATACATAATGTCTTACCAGGCTTTGAGGATGTTTTGGCCAAATCCTTATGGTTAGCCAATCTATTGATCAACGAGGACTTTCCCACATTGGATCTTCCGATGAAAGCAAATTCCGGCAAACTATGTTTCGGACATTTTCTCCAATCCGTATTGCTTCCTACATATATCGCTTTCTTAATCTCCATAAAAAATCAGAAAAAAAATAGAATTATGCGTTGAAATGCGTGTAGACGAAGTAAACGATACTAATCGCCGCGATGCACATCAACAAAATACCGGTACCCCTATTCACGACATAGAGTCCACGCATGTTGAAACGGTCCCTAAAGAAACTAACTATACCAACGACAGCAGTCCACCAGAAGCACGCTCCCATCAAGATGAAGAGAATACCCAAAATACTATCTAAAAATGAGGTGCCATCCGTCAGGTAGGAATACTTAGCGAACAACGCTATGAAAAGGAAGACCACCAAAGGATTGGTGACCGTCAAGAAGAAGGATGACAAAAAATCCTGCAGATAACTTTGATTACCGCCTCGCATCTTTTTCAACTGCGACACGGGGTTCGAAGCATAGGTATAAAGGCCAAAAATAAAGACAATGATACTACCTACGACTTGAAGCATAAAACGGTGAGCATCAATGAAATCGACCACCATCGACATACTAAAAGCGGCGACAAAAGCATACAACAGGTCTGACGCTGTCGCTCCTAACGCCGTGGAAATGCCATGTCCCTTGCCTCCATTCAATGTACGTTGGATACAAAGAATGCCAATCGGGCCGACTGGAGCAGAAACGATGACACCAATAATCAAGCCTTTTAATAACATCGAAATCATATATGCAAATATCTATATTTTTTCAAAACAATCCAAGAAAATTCAGTTATTATGATTAAATTTGCATGTTACACTAGAAATTCAGAACGAATATGAAAAAAATATTAATTGTAGAAGACGACTTAACGTTCTGCCTCATGCTCAGAACATGGCTTGGTAAGCAAGGTTTCACCGTGGAAAGCGCTCCTACAGTGGGAGATGCCAAAGTAAAAATGGCCGCTACCAAATATGATATCATATTGTCCGACCTTCGTCTTCCGGACGAAGATGGCATGAGTTTGCTCAAATGGGCGAAGGAGAGAAAAATCAACACTCCGTTTATCATCCTTACCGGATACGCTGAAATTCAAAGTGCGGTGGAATGCATGAAAATCGGTGCGAAGGATTACATTCCAAAACCAATCAAGCCAGAGATCCTTTTCGAAAAGATGACCGCCGTCATGAAAGAGGAGGAAGCAGAGAGCAAAAAGGCCGCTAAAAAGGGCACCATCTATATCACGGGTAACAGTTTGGCATCCAAACGTTTGAACGAAGTGATCAACCGTGTGGCATCCACCGAGATGACCACCCTCATCACCGGAGAGACCGGAACCGGCAAAAAACACGTGGCTAAACTGATCCACGAAAAATGTAGCAGAAAAGACAGACCGTTCATCACCGTCCACTGCAAGGAGATTCCGCAACAGGATTTGCCCAAGAGACTATTCGGTAGCCAAGGAGACCAAAAAGAGGATCTCGGACTACTTTGCGAAGCGATAGGCGGTGTCCTCTTCTTGGAAGATGTGGACGCTATCCCTGTAAACATCCAGGAGCAACTATTACTTGCCTTCAAAATCAAACGTGTGAAGCCAGTCGGCAGCATCGTTGAAAAGGAGATCAACGTAAGGGTAATCGCCTCATCCAGCGAAAATCTATACAAACTCATCAGGGAAAACAAATTCAGCGAAGAGTTCCATCGTTATCTGAATGAAGTATCATTGCAAGTTCCAAGCCTAAGGGAACGTGACGAGGACATTATCCTTTTCGCCGAAAAATTCTTGGAAGAGGCCAACGAAGAGTTGGAGAAGAAAATCATCGGATTCGACGACGATTGCGTGAATACCCTAAAGAAGTGCCAATGGTCGGGCAACCTACGTCAAATGAAGAGCGTCATCAAACGTGCGGCGATGATCTGCGAAGAGAAATACATCAAAACCAACCATTTGCCTGACGAGATCATCAGCGAGACCGGCAATCTCAGCGACAATGCGGCTCTCCACAACGAAGAGTACGAAAAGAGGAAGATCATGAAGGCGTTGGAGATGTGCAACAACAACAAGAGCAAAGCGGCCATCATCCTTAAAATCGACCGTAAAACGCTCTACAACAAGATGAAACATTATAACATGGAATAATTAATGGGGAAGAATAAGGAAAAAAAGACGATCCTGAAGGTTGTCATCAGCTACTTGATTCTCATCGCCATCGGTATTGGCAGTATCTATTTCGTCTATCGAAATACGGAGTCAATTACGGATGAGATTGGTATGCAAAGCACATACCAACAACAAGAAGAGCTGGTGAACACCATCCTCACCGAGTTACTCAATGCGGAGAACCACATCGGTCCGATGTTGGTCGACACCACCGATTTCAATCTCTACAAAGAGAAAGTGGCTGAGGCATCAGACTTGATGGACACGTTAAAGAGTACCCTATCCGACCCCTTCCAAATCCAATCGCTTGATAGTGTGGCAGGTCTACTCAAACAAAAAGAGGAAAACCTTTGCGAGCTTACCAAATTGACCAACCGAGACAATCTGGAGAATTTGTACAAGGCGAACATCAAGACGATGCTAAATGGCGAAGACATGAAGAACTTCGCCAATAAACACAATTTCGCCTCACAAAAGCAAGACACCACCATCCAAAAAAGATACGCTAAAAGAGGAAACTTTTTCCAACGTTTGGCGGAGGCGTTCTCTAAAAACGGTGGTCCGACCGATACCACCATCACCATGGCGGGCCTCGAACAAAAATGGATGGACTCCCTCGCCTACTACTACAATCCTACCGACTCCGCCCAAAGGATCATCGATGACATCAAGTTGAAAATCCGCGACGAAAAATACCGTACGGACAAAGCCATCATGGCGAAAATCAACACTTTGAGGGAGAACAACAATAACATTACCAAGCAGACCAAATCAATCCTCGGTAAGATTGAATTCGACAACCGTGTCAATATGCAACAAGCGAAAGCCCGCAGAAACGAGACCATGTCCCAGACCGCGGAGACTTTGCGCTACATCATCATATTGGCCATCGTCATCATCCTGATATTCTGCTGGATCCTATTCAACGACATCAGCCGAAGCCGGGAGCTACGGAAATTGCTGGAAGAGAAAAACAAGCAACAGGAAAAGATGATGATCAGCTTGACCCATGACATGAAAGCGCCATTGGGTTCGGCCATCGGTTACATGGAGTTGATGGACAACACACCTCTTTCCGAAAAGCAGGAGTACTATCTGTCAAGCATGAGAAAATCCTCCAACCAAACCCTACAGTTGATCACCAACATATTGGACAACAACAAGTTGGAATATTCAAAGATCGTGCTTCAACCCACCTACTTCTCCGTGAAGGAGATGATAGAGGATGTATACATCAGTTTCAACCCAATCGCCGACAAGAAGGGATTAGCCCTTCACCGCAGCGTGACTGGTGAGCCTGACCGTATCAAGGGAGACGTCATCCGTATCCAACAAATTTGCAACAATCTAGTCTCCAACGCTATCAAATTCACCGAGAAGGGAAGCGTAAACATCATAGCCGATGTGGAGGAGGACGAGGAGAACTACAAATTAACCATCGAAGTGGCCGATACAGGTATCGGTATCAGTGGCAAGGACAAGGAGAAAATATTTGGCGAATACGAACGTATCGTCCGCGAAGACCACACCCAACAAGAGGGTTCCGGTTTAGGCCTTAGCATCGTCAAACGCCTTGTGGATCTCCACAATGGAGACATTAAAGTGGAAAGCGCCATCGACGAAGGTACCCGATTCATCGTTCAACTAGAACTAGAGAAGGTGGACGAAGAGGAAAACAACGCTTTATCCAACGAGAGCGCACCTATCCATGTATTGGTCTTGGACGATGACGACACCCAACTACGATTGATTTCAGAGGTACTTAGCCACGAACAAAACATTACCGTTTTCACCCAAAAGGACCCTATGGAGGCCTTGAAAACGATGGAGAGTGAAGAGATCGACATCATCTTGACCGACATACAAATGCCTAGCATCAACGGTTTTGAATTTGTCAAGTTGATCCGTCAATCGTCCCACATCAAGAATTCCGGCAAGTTGCCGATCATCGCCCTATCCGCCCGCGCGGACATTTCCGATGAGAGCATAAAGGAGCAAGGATTCAACGGATTCATCTGCAAGCCTTTCAACATGCAGCAACTGAAGGATGTAGTCAGACTTCACACCCAAGGCATATCCGCCACAGTGGGAAATCCCACCACTACGGAAACAGAGAAAAAAGAACCGAATGGTTTCGATGAACTACTAGGATACGCATGCGGTGATAAAGAGTCCGAGGCGATGATTTTGGATTCATTTATTCAAGAGAGCAACATGAACTTGGAGAATCTCTCCAAAGCATGGAAGGAGAACAAAAACGAAGAGGTCAAACATTTCGCACACAAAATGTTACCACTCTTCCGTACTTTACAAAAGAAAGAGATTATAGAAAAACTTACCATATTGGAACGTGATGAGGCGTTCAAAGAAAAGGTTAGCAACAAAGATTTCAACATCTTAAGGAATGCGATCGCCAAAACGATTGGTGAGGCCAAGAAATATCGCAAATCTTACAACCAATAAAACATAAACAAGAGGGTCATTAACCCATTGCGTTTCAAAAAGAAAGGGTACCCCTATGGATACCCTTATTCAATACCAAAATCCGCAAGATTAAAGTTTCTCAATCAATACCGTCGCATAAGCGGCGATGCCCTCCTTACGTCCTACGAAGCCCAAATGTTCTGTAGTGGTGGCTTTTACAGAAACACAATCGGCATCCACACCCATCACACTCGCCAAACACTCGGACATCTGGTCAATGTATGGGCTCAATTTAGGAGCTTGCGCACATATGATGGAATCCACATTCACAATGGCGTACTTTTTCTCCGCCAACATCTCCACAACCTTCTTCAATAGAATCTTACTATCAATGTTTTCATACGAAGCGGAGGTGTCAGGGAAATGATAACCGATATCACGCATATGGGCCGCTCCCAAAAGCGCATCACAAATAGCATGAATCAACACGTCCGCATCAGAATGGCCCAAGAGACCCTTATCACTTGGAATCAATATACCTCCTAACCACAACTCACGATTATCAGCGAATTGATGGACATCATAACCTTGTCCTACACGAATATTCATAACAAAATAGTTTTTATCGTTAAACAAAATTCGGTTTACACTATTTACGAAGTTAAGATTTTTTTTTAAATTTGCGATAGTACATAAACAAAAACAATATGAAAAAAATATTCTTATTCATGCTCATGGGGGCGATGTTCGCATCCTGTGCTTCCAAGAAGACATTGAACCAAACCTTGTCAGACTTGACAGAATCTCAAAAGAGCAATAAAGTTTGCGCGGAGAGCCTTGAGAAGGCTAACAAGCACTTAGCTGCTTTACAACGTGACTCTACCGCTTCACATAAGAAAATCAACCAAATGGTGGAAGATTCAGTGGCCAAATCCAAAGCTTTGCACCAAATGAAGTTGGAGAATGCCGATTTGAAGAATCTAAACAACCAATTGACGGAGCGACTCACCAAGAACAGCGCATCCAGCGACAAGGAGATTAAATCACTCTTGGCGGATCTTCAAAAATCACAAGAAAAATTGCAAGCCCGCGAAGACGCATTGACACAATCCGAAAAGACATTGAAGGAGAAGGAGAAGAACCTTGCGGAACTTCAAAGTATCGTCAGCAAACAAGACAGCATGATGAAGGGTTTGAAAAATAAGGTTTCAGCCGCTTTGAAGGGTTACGAAGGCAATGGTATCGAGGTTGTGAATAAGAACGGCAAAGTGTACGTTTCCTTGGATGAGAAACTCATGTTCAAATCCGGCAAATGGGACGTTGACGCAAAAGGTGCGAGCGCTTTGAACAAGCTCGCCAATTTCATCGCGGAGAATAAAGACATCAACATTGTGATCGAAGGACACACCGATGACGTGCCATTCAAGGGCAACGGCAATGTGGAGGACAACTGGGACTTGAGCGCAAAACGAGCCACAGCCATCGTACGTATCCTTACCAGCAACAAGAAGGTAAATCCTTCCCAAATTTCAGCCAGCGGTCGCGCGGAGTTCGTTCCTGTGGACGCAGCTAAGACTCCAGAGGCCCGCGCCAAGAATAGACGTACCGAAATCATCCTCAGCCCTAACATGGACGAATTGTTAAAGGCAATGTCAGGAGAGTAATCCGTATGCAATTCAGCACAACGATAAAACTAGGACAAGAGGCGGACATCACTTACGCAAGTAAGATCATGATGTTCGGCTCTTGTTTTTCCGAGAATATTGGCAACAAACTGAATTCCCTGAAATTCAATGTCTCCAATAATCCACTCGGTATATTATTCAACCCTTGCTCCATCCTTGCCACCATCCAACGGATAGCAACCAAGCAACTATTTACGGAGCAAGATATCTTTTGCAGGGAGGGCATATGGAACAGTTTCCACCTCCACAGCAGATTCGCGCAACTATCGGCGCAAGAGTATCTCAATAACGCGAATGCGCAATTAGTATCCGCACACGAATTCCTGAAAAAGACAAGTCACCTGTTTATCACATTAGGAACCGCATGGATCTACGAACTAGCGGAAGATGGCACCATCGTTGCGAATTGCCATAAAGAAAACAAAGACAAATTTAGTAGGAGGAGATTATCCGTCGAGGAGTGTATTGAAACGCTGCAAAAGACAATAGATACAGTCCACGATATCCAACCCAATATTCAAATAACCTTTACCGTCAGTCCAATCAGACATTGGAAAGATGGGGCCCACGGCAATCAAATCAGCAAGTCCACCCTACTCTTGGCGATAGAGATGATTCAAGAAAAGAATCCATCCGTCCAATATTTCCCCGCATACGAAATCATGATGGACGAATTGCGGGACTACCGTTTCTACGCCAGCGACCTGCTCCACCCCAACGAGATGGCGATTAACTACCTTTGGGAAAGATTCTCCGAGAGTAGAATCTCCCCTCAAACCCAAGAGGAGATGAATCTCGTGGAAAGGCTCATTAGCGCAATCAACCATCGTCCATTCAACCCAGGAAGCGAAAGTTACCGCAAATTCAAGGCAAAAACGTTGGAACTCATCGGTGAAATGGAGAAAAAATTACCTCAGTTAAATTGGGACACAGAGAAATCAAGGTGGGGGGAATAGCCCCATTCAGGATGTGAAAAATGCGCCATCACACCAAAAATTGTTGCACCACCCTTTTATTTTGCACTATCAGGCATGTACTTTTATTGCAAAAAGCGCCACTATTGTTCCAATCGCTTTCTCCCTGTTTGTAGGTCATTCCAACACAATTATATTTGCACTGGATGTATACGGCTACCGTATACGTAGAAAGCATATATGTATAACCTACATCGATTACAATGAAAAGATATCAGACACTGATTACGGCTACGCTCTGCACTTTTAGTATGGGTGCAAACGCAGATGTTTTATTCGACTTCGAGGATGGAAAGATTCCAACAGGTGGATGGGGAACTGAGAAGACGATCATAGAGAATCCACACCTATGCGGAAACACAAGCGCACACGTTTTAAGAATGGAGATCTCCAACTATGGAGGAGCCTCCTTCTCCTGTGGTGCGGAAATCGGCTCTCAAAAGTTGGCGGTGGATATCCTCGCTCCGACTGAGACCTCTATCAAAGCATACTCTAACAAAAGTAAAGTCAACCTTTACCAAACTGCTAAAGCAGGCGTTTGGAACACTTTATACTTCGACTTCACAGACCAAGGATTATCCTCTGACGAGGTATTGATCGCCTTGGGTGGAGAAAGCGGTATGTTCTACATGGACAACATCCGTTTCGTCTCTGATCAAAATGATGCGGTGAAGTGTACCCAAGCGATGAAGAGCAATCTTTCCGAGACGATTCCTTACTCTTACGGAACATTGGCCATCGGTGGTGGCGGTTTCGTATCGGGCATCATCGCGTCAGGCAAATCCAAATACGCAAGAACTGACGTGGGTGGCGCCTACAGATGGAACGATGCGGACTGCTCTTGGAAACCCATCTCCAACTTCGTTTCAGAGGAGAACAAAGGTTTGTTGAGCATCGAGGCATTGGCCATTGACCCGCAAGACGAGAAGCACATCTTCCTATTGGGCGGTTGTCAATATTTCAGTTCACAAAAGACGGCGGTGATGTACTCCACAGATGGTGGAGAGACCTTCACCACATCGGATGTTACTTCACTCATCTTCGCACATGGTAATGGACAAGGACGTAACTGCGGCGAGAGAATCGCGGTGGACCCTAACAACAGCGACATCATCTTCTGTGGAGGCCGCGCCAATAATCCATTGATCAAGAGCACCAATGGTGGAGAGTCTTGGGAGGCTGTAGCTGGCCTTTCCGATGTTTATACCAGCAAGGTAAACTGGCCATCTTGGGAATCCAAGACCTACCCTTCCACCCCAGACCAAAACGGAACCACAGCCGTGGTATTCGACGGTAGCAAGAAATCAAACGGCAAAACACAACGAATCTTCGTCGGTATCTCCCGTACCAACGCATCCAATGTCTATGTTTCTGAGGACGCGGGGTCCTCTTGGAGCGCAGTGGCAGGACTTCCTACCAACTACATTCCTTGCCGTATGAAGATGGACCCAGACGGTAATCTATTGATCGCCTACTCAAGCGCATGCGTGAGCGGTTCATCAGGTGCCGTATACCGCTACAACCCTAACACCAAGAACGCGGAGAATATCTCTCCTAGCGAAAAATATGGATTGGGCGATGTGGCCGTATCTCCTAAAGACGCCAAAAAGTTGGTTGTTTCCACCAATAACACTTGGATCCCACAAGCGTGGGACAATGGTTCAAGCGCCAATGGCGATATCTATTGGACATCGGAAGACGGTGGTAAAACTTGGCGTAGTTTACAAGACAACATGACACTTACCAACAATGGGGTCACATGGATCCCTGGATACGCCATCCACTGGAGCGGAAGCCTCTGCTTCGATCCTACGGACGACAATAAGATCTCCACTACTTCAGGTAATGGAATCTTCACCTGCAACAACATCTGGTGCCAAGGCAAACCAACCTTCTACTTCGATGTGAATGGTTTGGAAGAGACCGTAGCCTTGGATTTGGTCAGCGTTCCAAATGGTGATTTGATGTCCGTTATCGGAGACTACACGGGCTTCATCCACAAGGACATCCACGAATTCGCGCCTATCCACGATCCTGCCCCTGGAACCACAGGTGGCATCAACTACTATAGCAAAGATCCAAAGGTGATGATGCGTGTAGCTAATACTGGTTTCTACTACACCACCTCCGGTCACAACGGATGGAAGAAGTGCAGCGGCGGAACCAATTACGAATACCGTAACCCATACTGTGGAGAGTGTGGTGCTATGGCTTCCAACGAAGGGAAATGCGCCATCACCAAGGTGGATGGCAAATACAGATTCTTCATCATCCCAGGTCCGGGAGAGTCTGGCATCTACTACTCTGACAACAATGGTTCCAACTGGACAAAAATCAGCGGCACGGATAAAGCCACCCATATCCAAGTGGATCCAGAGAATGACGCCTATGTTTACGCAGGCGGTAAGGGTACCTTCTATGTCAGCAAGGATTATGGTAAGACATTCCAATCCTCCGCACTCTCCAATGGAGACTATGGAAGAATTGCGATTGTTCCAGGCAAAGAGGGCATCATCTACGCACCAGGTGCAAGTAACGGTCTTTATGTATCAGACGACCACGGTTCAAGCTTCTCCAAGATCGCCAATGTCAGCAATTGTGAAGCAGTAGGTACAGGTATAGGCAAGAGCAGTGACTATGTCATCTATATCTGGGGAGCTGCCAACCACGATGCCATCGGACTCTACTCTTCCGAGGATTACGGAAAGAGTTGGCAAAGAATCAATGACGAGGAGCACCAATTCGGTGGTCCAGGTAACGGTCAGTTCGTCGTTGGAGATTGGAACACCTATGGTCGCTTCTATATGAGTACCGTCGGATTGGGTATCATCTACGGAGAGAGAGCTGAGAACGCCACTTCAAGCACATGGAAATGTTTTGTGGACAATACAGATTGCAAGGTTGAAGGCACCGAGATCGAAGAGGTGGAGGCACCTACCATCCTTCTCTACCCTAACCCATTCGACGAGAGTTTCAACTTCACCGCAGAGGGCGAATACGAAGTGTTGAACACCCTTGGACAAGTAATTGAACAAGGTGAAGCGCAAGGCACCGTGACAATGGGACAAACTTGGAAACAAGGTTTGTATATGCTTAAAATGAATGATAAAGCAACGAAAATAATGAAGAAATAACTCTATTAATAACAAACACTATTTTATTATGGGCAAGGGGAGGCAGTGATGTTTCCCCTTGTTGTTTTTCTCCAAGGAGAATTGATTTCCAAGAAGGGCCAACCATATCACCATTATTCGTATCTTCGCGAGAAAGAATCATTACATGATGACCATACGCGAAGAGGGGCTTCAACTCCCCGCCTATTCCATAGCAGAAAAGGTCAATCAACTCCTCTCGGAGCAGAACAGATTGATCATCACCGCAGCGCCAGGAGCCGGTAAATCCACGCTTCTCCCGCTCACTATTCTCCAAGGATTAGGGAATGACGGGAAGATTTTCATGTTGGAGCCTCGCCGTTTGGCCGCCAAGCAAATAGCGGAGCGTATGGCCCATCTGATCGGCGAGTCAGTCGGCGAAACGGTGGGTTATCGGGTACGTTTCGAAACGAAGGTATCCGCCCAAACACGCATTGAAGTGCTGACAGAAGGAATTCTCACCCGCATGTTAATCAACGACCCTATGTTAGAGGGTGTCTCCGTTGTCCTATTCGATGAGTTCCACGAACGCAGCCTTCATTCAGACGTAGCGCTCGCTCTGACTCGTGAAATCCAACAAATCATACGCCCTGACCTACGCATCGCGCTGATGTCCGCCACCATAGACGCAACCACCATCGGGAAAGAATTAGAAGCACCGATCGTTGATTGCGAAGGTCGAATGTTCCCAGTGAAAATCATTCATTCGGACGAGGAGGCAACCCCAGAAAATGTAGCGGAAGTCGTGGCGCACTATGTACGAAAGGCACATTCAGAACAAGCGGGAGATATCCTTGCCTTCTTACCTGGACAAAGAGAGATTCTCCGTTGTCAAGAGTTATTGGGGAACGCATTAGGCGAAACTCATATCTACCCACTATACGGACTACTCACCCCACAAGAACAACAACGTGCCATCGCACCTTCCCGACAGGGAGAGCGTAAAGTGGTATTGGCCACCTCCATTGCAGAGACCTCCCTTACCATCGAGGGGGTAAAAAGTGTTGTGGACAGCGGATTGTGCCGCACGCTGATCTATGACCAACGAAACGGACTAAGCCACCTTGCCACCCAACGAGTCTCCTTGGATATGGCTACCCAACGCACAGGACGCGCCGGACGTCTATGCGAAGGAACTTGCTATCGGCTATGGAGCCTTGCCACCGAACATCGCATGGAGAGCGTCAGAGAGGCTGAAATATTAAAAGCGGATCTCTCCTCTACCCTGTTAAGCGTCGCCGTATGGGGCGAGAGCGATGCGGAGAGACTCCCATGGTTGACACCGCCACCCGCAGGCAATGTGGCACAAGCGAAACAGCTATTAACGCTTCTAGGCGCCCTGGAAGAATCCGGCAAAGTTACCGAAACAGGTAAGTCAATGGCGGATTTACCGTGCCATCCACGTATTGCCAAGATGTTACTATCCTCCGCCCAACAAAATCTACAACCTTTGGCCGCGGACATAGCCGCATTGGTGGAGGAGAAAGATCCTATGGACCGAGAAAACGACACGGACATTAATTCCCGTATCATTCAGTTGCGTAACACCAGACAACGGAGGGAGAACGGCAGATGGAGTCGTATCATACAAATCGCCCAAGAGTACAGGAAATACAGTCATACAAAAGAAGATAACGAGACGCCCTCACCACAGGAGGTAGGCGCTCTCATCGCCAACGCCTACCCGGAAAGGATCGCCGTTGAAATGGATGGTTGCGGCAAGTATAGGTTGGCCAACGGAGGAACGGCCCGCATCTCGCAAAGCGATCCCCTCACTTCCTACAAGTGGTTGGCCATCGCCACGATGAATGCGGCTAGCGGCCATGTATTCCTAGCCTCTCCGGTAGACATGAAAGATCTTCAAACCATGCTTCGCACCAAGGAGAATTTATCTTGGGACAATAAGCGAGGCTCCATCATCATGCAGCAAGAGAAACGAATAGGCAACATTGTGGTGGAGAGTCAACCGATCGCCAACATGGAGAAAGAGCGTGTCTTCCAATTGCTTTGCGACATCGCACCCAAAGAGGGCCGTAGCCTTTTCGATTTCAGCGAAGAGGTGGAAAGGTTACAAATTCGCATCGCTACAGTAGCCGCTTGGCATCCTGAACTGGAGATAGCGGATCTATCCACAGAGGCTTTCTTAAAGCGTGGAGAGGAGTGGATACCCTATTACGCGGAGAACAACGGCAAGGCGATGACCACCGCCAACGAATTCAAGAAGATTGATTTGAAAGCAGCCATTTGGTCACTGCTCACCTACGAACAACAACTAGAGATAGACCGATTGGCCCCAACGCATATCGTAGTACCCACAGGCAGTAAAATTCGAGTGGATTACCGTCCCGGCGCAGAGGCTCCCGTACTTTGCGTCCGTCTGCAAGAGTGTTTCGGCCTTACCGACACACCACGTGTCAACGATGGCAAGCAACCCGTTTTGATGGAACTACTCTCCCCTGGATTCAAACCCGTCCAACTCACCCAAGACCTTAAAAGTTTCTGGGAAAACACCTATTTCGAGGTACGCAAAGAGCTGCGCAGAAGATATCCGAAACATGAATGGCCAGACAATCCGTTGGAGGCTGAGGCGGTAAGAGGGGTTAAGAGAGTTAAGAGTTAAGAGTTAAGAGTTAAGAGTTAAGAAATCGACGAAGTCGATGAGTTCGGCGAAACCCAATAAGAAATACCCCGTAGGGGTTCCCTATCTATAGATACATTTCCAGAAACAACAACCATCACAAAATCCAAATGGATTATTTACCATTAAAATTCATATTCTATTTTTAATACGAATTTGATAAATTCTTTATTACCCTCGCCGGATTTCCCACCGCCATAGAATCCGCGGGAATATCCTTAACCACCACGCTACCCGCACCAATCACCGAACGGTCACCTATCGTCACACCTGGGCAGACAATCACGCCAGCGCCTAACCAACAATCTTCGCCTATGGTAATCGGCAAACAACGCTCAATGGGTTTGCGACGTTCCAGATAATCGACAGGATGGTTCGGAGTCACCAACTGACAATTAGGACCTATTTTCGTTCTCGCCCCAATCGTAATCAATCCTCCATCCAACATCGTGGCGTTATAATTCACAAAGACACCCTCTCCGATGCGGATACCATGACCATGGTCGCAGTGGAAAGGAGGATTGATGGCTGCGGTAGCGGGAAAGTTGGGGATCAAATCCTCCATTACCGACCTATAGTCGGCATCCCCTAGCGTCATTGTTTGGAGTTTCGCGCAAAGACGATTGGCACGTTCAATGCTTCGCATACCCTCCTCGTTGGAGAAATCATAAAACTCCTGATTCCGCATCTTTTCAAATTCAGTCATAAGTGGATATCATTTATAGTTATCGTACAAAAATAATATTTTTCCCTTGTTTCGTCATATTGACACACTGATTCATAATCACATAGACACTTAGGCATTCTATTATTCCACAAACTGACAATTTGGCAGAAACCAACGATTGGCAAACATTTTGTAATACATCCTATGTCAACATTAAAATAGTAATGCTATGAACTTAAAGAATTATACGTTAAAAAGTCAAGAGGCGATCCAGGAGGCCATCAATAGTGCTTCCGCAAGATCGAACCAGTACATCGAGCCTGTCCACATTCTGAAAGGCATTCTGAAAGTTGGCGAAAACGTTACGAAGTTTGTGTTCAACAAACTCAACGTCAATGCGGAGCAACTGAATGCGGTTGCGGACAAGATGATTGAGAAGTTGCCCCAAGTTACGGGCAACACGGAAGATATTTATCTGAGCGGTATTTCCAGCGCAGTCACAAAAAAGGCGGAGGAGATTTCCAAGGGAGAGGGAGACCAATATGTCTCAATCGAATGCATATTGCTTGCGCTCCTTACGGTAGAGACACCCGTTTCATCCCTTTTGAAGGATGCGGGACTAGACCTGCAAAAGACCAAGGAGGCGATCGCTGAATTACGCCAAGGAAGCAAAGTGACCGATAATGCGGCGGAGCAAAAATACAATGCGCTCAGCAACTATGCCATCAACTTGAACGAACGTGCCCAAGCGGGCAAATTGGACCCTGTCATCGGACGTGACGAGGAGATCCGACGCGTGCTTCAAATCTTGAGTCGAAGGACCAAGAACAACCCAATCTTGATTGGTGAACCGGGAACCGGTAAGACTGCCATCGCGGAGGGTCTGGCGCAACGTATCATGCGTGGCGATGTTCCTGAAAATCTTAAAACAAAGAAGATTTACTCATTGGATATGGGTGCCCTCGTCGCAGGTGCGAAATATAAGGGAGAATTCGAAGAACGTCTTAAATCGGTGGTAAACGAGGTCATCAAAGCCAATGGAGAGATTATTCTTTTCATAGACGAGATTCACACCTTGGTCGGTGCGGGCAAAGGCGATGGCGCCATGGATGCGGCTAACATCCTAAAACCAGCCCTTGCAAGAGGAGAACTTCGTTCGGTAGGTGCCACCACCTTGGATGAATATCAGAAATATTTCGAAAAGGATAAAGCGTTGGAGCGTCGTTTCCAAATCGTCATGGTCAACGAGCCTGATGAATTGAGCACCATCTCCATCCTTCGTGGTTTGAAGGAGCGCTACGAAAACCACCACCAAGTGCGTATCAAGGATGATGCATTGATCGCAGCCGTGAGATTATCCAGCAGATATATCACTGACCGTTTCTTGCCAGACAAGGCCATTGACCTAATCGATGAGGCAGCCGCTAAATTACGTTTGGAGATCAATTCAGTTCCAGAGGAGTTGGATGACAAGGAGCGTGACATCAAGCAGTTGGAGATTGAACGTGAGGCCATCAAGCGAGAGAACGACACCGCCAAGATGGAGAAACTCGACCGCGAAATCGCCGAGTTGAAGGAGCAAAGCCAAGAGATCAGAGCCAAATGGGCCGCTGAGAAGGAGCAAATCAATATCATCCAACAGAGCAAGATCGATATCGAGCAATTACGCTTCGAGGCGGAGAAAGCCGAACGAGAGGGCGACTACGGAAAGGTAGCTGAAATCCGTTACGGAAAGATCAAGGAGGCGGAAAACAAAATCGCGGAGGCGCAAAAGAAATTGGCGGAAACTCAAAGCGACGAGCCATTGGTGAAAGAGGAGGTGGATGAAGAGGACATCGCCGATGTTGTATCCAAATGGACCGGTATTCCTGTCAATAAGATGATGCAAAGCGAGAAGGATAAGTTGATGCACTTGGAGGAGGTGCTACACAAACGTGTCGTAGGACAAGAAGAGGCCATCACAGCGGTAGCTGACGCGGTACGACGCAGCAGAGCAGGCCTTCAGGACCCTAAGAAACCGATCGGATCATTCATCTTCTTGGGTACCACAGGTGTAGGAAAGACCGAGTTGGCGAAGGCGCTCGCCGAATTGCTCTTCGATGACGAGAACATGATGACCCGTATAGACATGTCCGAATACCAAGAGAAATTCGCCGCCACCCGACTCATCGGAGCACCTCCGGGATATGTTGGATACGACGAAGGCGGACAATTGACAGAGGCGATCCGTAGAAAACCTTACTCAGTTATCTTGTTCGACGAAATCGAAAAGGCGCACCCAGATGTATTCAACGTCTTGTTACAAGTATTGGACGACGGACGATTGACCGACAACAAGGGAAGATTGGTGAACTTCAAGAACACCATCATCATCTTGACCTCCAACCTGGGATCCGCCCTTATCAACGAGAAGTTCGAGAAGTTGAACGAAGAGAACAAAGAAGAGGTCTTCGCCGAGGCGAAAGAGGCTGTATTGAATCTTTTGAAGGAGACCATCCGTCCAGAGTTCCTGAACCGTATTGACGAGACCATTATGTTCTCCCCTCTCTCCAAGGAGAATACCCGTGAGATCGTGGATATCCAAATCGCAAGCCTATACAAGGCTTTGAAGGTGAACGATATCGAACTGAACGTGACCGACGACGCGAGAGCATTAATCGCGGAGGAGGGTTACGATCCTCAATTCGGTGCCCGTCCAATCAAGAGAACGTTGCAAAGATTGCTCCTCAACGAGCTTTCCAAGGCATTGATCTCCCAAAGCGTGGACCGCAACAAGCCAATCATCGTAGACAGAGACGGAGAGAAGTTGAAGTTTACGAATTAAACAATCATATCATAGAAGCCCAGACAAACCGCTGGGCTTCTATTTGTTTTAACCCCATAATACAATAGACATCATGGACGCAAAAGAAAAAGTATTGGCCACAATGAAGGAGGCCGGAGAGCCCCTCAACGCAGGTAAAATCGCGGAGATCAGCGGTCTTGACCGCAAGGTAGTGGATGATGCGATGAAGCAATTGAAAGCAGAAGGAGCCATCATCTCTCCTGTACGCTGCAAGTGGGCTCCCGCAAAGTAAAAAAAAACACAAAAAAAGCCAGACATTTAATCATGCCTGGCTTTTTAATTTTTATAACACTATCTGTTACTTCACCAACTTATTAGTCTCCGTGTCCGGGAAGACAACCGTAGGCTTAAATGTCTTGGCCTCCTCAAAGTCCATCTGAGCAAAGGTCATGATAATCACCACGTCACCCTTTTGAGCCATACGGGCAGCCGCTCCATTCAAACAAATCATACCGCTTCCGCGCTCACCCTTGATGATGTAAGTCTCAAAACGAGCGCCATTGTTATTATTGACGATAAAAACCTTTTCGTTAGGGATCATGTTAGCAGCCTCCATTAATTCCTCATCAATGGTGATGCTACCAATGTAATCCAAATTCGCTTCTGTCACCTTCACACGGTGAATCTTTGATTTTAATACCTCAATCAACATCTCAAATTACTTTTTATATTGGATATTATCGATGAGTCTCACCTCACCGCAGTAAACAGTGATACAACCCGTGATGAATTCAGCGTCTTTCCAGTTTTGAACGCTTTGCATCGTCTCTGAGTTCACAATATCGTAATACTCCACCTCCAAAATCGGTTCAGCGTTGATCTCATCGATCACCCATTGCTTCACCTCGCTCAATGGCTTGGTCTTAGCCATCTCCACGCTCTTCATCAGGGTTTGGGAGATACGAACGGCCTTCTTTCTCTCATCCTTTGATAGACGCATATTACGGCTACTCAAAGCCATACCATCCGCTTCACGGACAATTGGGCAACCTACGATGGTCACAGGAATTTTATTATCCTTCACCATCTTACGGATAATCGCCAACTGTTGGTAATCCTTTTCACCGAAGTAAGCCTTTCCTGGTTTAACGATCTCAAATAGACGGCTGACCACCTGACCTACACCATTGAAGTGGCCTGGTCTGTAAACGCCCTCCATCACTTTGTCCAATTGACCGAAATCGAAAACCCTCGTATCAGGTTTAGGATAAATCTGTTTAACGGAAGGGGCGAACAAAATCGCGCATTTTGCCTTAGCTAGCAAAGCGGCGTCAGCCTCAAGGGTACGAGGATATTTCTCCAAATCGGTTGCATTATTGAATTGCGTAGGATTCACGAATACGCTTACTACACAAACATCATTCTCCTCCACGCATCTCTTCACTAGAGAGATATGTCCGGCGTGCAAAGCACCCATAGTCGGAACGAATCCGACACTCTTGGATTCAGAGCGCAATTTAGCCAATGCGTTCTCAAGTCTCTTAGTAGTTTTGTAAATCTTCATCGCTAAAAAATATTCAATCCTAAATTGAATACAAAGGAAAGCAATAAATCGAAGAAATGAAAAGAAAGAATTGAAAATTTGGCATTTTTACATAATTTTCCTACCTTTGCATAATGAGAATTGACAAATGAAAGAATGGATAGTATAAAAGTTTTATATATCTCCCAGGAGATTACACCGTATCTTCCGGAGAGCGAAATCTCCGTGATAAGCAGGAAATTGCCACAGGCGATACAAGAGAAGGGCAAGGAAATCCGTGCGTTCATGCCACGTTTCGGCAATGTGAACGAGAGGAGGAACCAACTCCACGAAGTGATTCGTTTGTCGGGTATGAACATCATCATCGACGACACTGACCACCCTTTGATCATTAAGGTGGCCTCTATCCAAGCCGCAAGAATGCAGGTCTATTTCATTGACAATGACGACTTCTTCCAAAGAAAATATACAATTGCGGATGAAAACGGCGAGTTCGACGACAACGAAGACCGTTCCATCTTCTTTGTAAGAGGTGTTTTGGAGACGGTGAAAAAGCTCCGTTGGACACCAGACATCATCCACTGCCACGGTTGGATGTCCGCTTTAACGCCTATCTTCATCAAGAAGGCCTTCAATACCGATCCATTCTTCAAAAACGCCAAGACAGTATACTCCGTCTATGCGGATGATTTCCAAAAGCCATTCTCCAACAAATTCGCCCAAAAATTGAAATTGGACGGAATCAGTGACCAAGATTTGGCTTCCATCAATGACAAAGAGGTAAGTTTCGCTGACCTCAGCAATTTCGCGGTGGATTTCGCGGACGCCACCATCATCGGTAGCGAAACTATCAACAAAGATGTCCTTTCCCACATCGAAAAATCAGGAAAGCCATTCTTGACATACCAAAATCCAGAAACTTACGTTGATGCTTATAACGACTTCTATGACCAGTTGTTAGCTAAGTAATTCAATATTCTATACAAAATTTATAAGTGTTGATGAAACTATATAAATTACCAATTTATGTGTTGTGCCTCCTCGGCATATTGATGAACAGTTGTGATGAGGATAGCGTTGTAGGTGTCTCCATCCAACCCGAAGAGGATCTTTTGCAGGCTTATAACAGCCACATCACCATCAGCACTAACACCATCGTCACAGACTCTATTTTGAGCAAGGCGGACTACCTATTGTTCGGTCGTTTTTCAGACAATCTTTTTGGAGAAGTCAGTGCGGAATATATGACGCAATTGGATGCGCGCATCGGAGGAATTATTCTTCCCGACACCACTATTGTCGACAACAATTCCGCCACCACCGGTATTCTCAATACCCTACTCTCCGATATCGACAGTAAATACGGCAAGATCAAATCGGTCAAAAACGTCAGAAATTTCAAAATCGACTCCACCCAATACATCATCCGTTACGACGATGATTTCTGGGGAGACTCAACCGCCCTTCAAGCTGTTCAAGTTTACGAGCTTAACCAAGGGTTAGATGCCGAGAAATATTATACCAACGTAAAGCCTAGCGAATTTTGCGATGAATCCATTCTTTTGGGCGAAGCGAATTATCAAATTAAAAATTCCAGAGAAATCAACATTCCTCTATCGGAAGAATTTGGTAACAGAATCGCCGGATTTTACATGGAGAAAAAAGGAGCTTCACAAAAGGATTTCAACGATTTCTTCAAAGGTGTTTATGTAAAACATGCCTTCAACGAAGGTACCATCCTCAAAGTGATAGTCTCAGGTATTCTAATCTATTACCATTATGACGCGGATCTTGTCACCACAGTGGAAGGAAGAGACACCGTTGTCACAACAGAATTCCTTCTAGCGACGCACAAGGTTAATCCGCTCGTCACCTCCTTCTTCCTCTCAGGAAACAAATCAGTGAAGAGAGCCAATGCCATCCAACATGAAGATTGGGCAGAAACCATACAAAGACTCCAATCCAAGGATGGAGAAAACACATTCACCTACACCCCAGCCGGTGTATATACGGAAGTGAACATTCCATTCGAGGAGATTATGGATAGTGTAAAGCTACACGCCACAGACACAACAAAGGTGAAATTCAATTCTGTAAGATTGGTTTTGCATAAACAAGAGATGAACAACAAATATGCTTACAGCGGTCAATTATTGCTCATCGAAAAAGATAGTTTGGAGAACTTCTTCTTCAACAACTGCATGCCGGACGGTATCACTTCATTCACCTGTTCACTAGACAGTAAGAATGACCTTTACGCTTTTAATCTGACCAAACCAATTCAAAACAGATTGAATGGAGAGGGAAAGACCTTCCCGAACAAAATGGTCATCGTCCCTGTAGAGAGACAAACAGTCAATTCCATCTACTACTACAAACAACAACTTTGGATGACCTCCACCTCCCTCTATGGCAATGAAGCCAGCGAGAAAATGAAACCTTGCGTGGATGTGATCTACACCAAGAGACAATAATAAATATTCATCGAATCATACGAGGCGACATGGTTAACATGTCGCCTTTTTTGTTTGCAACAAATTAATTGTGAATACGATAGGAATTGATTATATTCGCGGTGCATTTTAGAATAGATACAATGAAGCAAACACGAAGTATAAAGTTTCCCATTATACTCCTCATTTTATTATTCACGTTCGGGTCTATTTGGTCCCAATCCACCATTGTCGTCAGTGGAGGCAGTTCAACCAACGACAAAGGAGAAAGCCTATCCATGAGCATTGGACAGATGGATTACTTCCAGGAGAAAAAGAGCAACGGAACCCTCTCTTTCGGTGTGCAACAACCCATCGTCACAGCCAAGCATGACCATGCGGAATCAACAAATTCATCAAAAGAGAAGAATGATTTCACCGTAGAAACATATCCCAACCCCACTGCAGATTATTGCCATATTACCATCGCACAAAGGGGGGAATATAACTATACCCTCTCCGATTTGTACGGAAGAGTCTTTCAAAACGGGACAATAAGCGGAGAAAAAAAACTATTCCTCAAGGAATACGAACACGGAGTTTACATTCTCCGCATCTCTCAAAACAAAAAAGATTTATTCACACATAAAATCATAAAAGAGTAATGAAAAAGATTATCCTCGCGAGCCTATTCGCCATCTTTTCCATCTTTGTTTCCTTTGCAACGACACCCTCTACCATCAGCTACCAAGCTGTCGTAAGAAACGCTTCAGGAGAGGCAATGGTTCTATCACCTATCGGCGTAAAAATTAATTTATTGCAAGGCGGAGAAAACGGCACATCCATCTACAACGAGGAGCGTATCGTAAACTCCAACGAAAATGGTTTGATATCCTTTGAAATTGGAGAGAATGGATTCTCTAGCTTAGCGGATATCGATTGGTCGCAAGGTCCATACTTTCTACAATGCGACATAGATCTTGAAGGGGGCAATGATTACACACTAACCATCACAAAACCCTTAACCAGCGTTCCATACGCACTGTATGCGGAGAAGATATCCCCTAATGCGCTACCACAATGGGTCTATTCTTCCAATAAACCTAGCTACCACTATTCAGAAATAGCAGAGGCACCAATTGCCATCACACAGATCAGCCAACTGGAGAATGACGCCGCATATATCACAGCCAAGGATCTTCCATCCATTCCGACCAAATTGTCCGAATTGGAAAACGATTCTAAATATATCAAGCTTGAGGATCTTCCGAATCAGGACTCTTCATTCTTGCTATCCCCCGCCGCTCAAATCACAAAGAGTGACATCGAAAAGTGGAACCAAAAACTAGACGAGGAAAACGACCCAACCTTTGCC
>JAKSKY010000029.1 GCA_024401515.1 Paludibacteraceae bacterium
CCGCACCTATCAAGATAAAAGAAAGAAGAGATAAAGCGCCTCCACCGACTTTAGATACTCCATTCACACCTCTAGAAATTTTGGGCGCTTTTTCAAACCAATTAGGCATTCTATCTGTCACATAAGCGCCGGATGCAGGTACGAATGAGTGAGAATTCATGTAATTCAAAAAACCAGAATTACTCCTCGTATAATCATAACTCAATTCATAAACAGGAACACCCCTTGACGGTCTATCTTGCTGACGTCTCGCATCTAATCGCGCTAGATCTCTTTGAAAAGCCTCAATATTACTAACCTCTCTGAGGGCATCACCAAGTTTTGAGTTTATATCCGCTAAAATTCTAGAATATTCTTGCATATTAATTTCCGCCTCGACATAGTCTTTATCAACGACATTTACCCTTGTCGCATCAGACTCAGCCACAGGAACCGAAGGAAACCTAGAAATAGCCTCCTTCATCGCCTTATCTTCCGCATCTTTTCTTTTAGCTGCCATAGCTTCCGCTTGTCGACGTGCTTCATATTGAATATCCAACAACTGGTTATAGCCCACGAAGCACATATCCGCTCTTGCCATTCCTATATTCTTCACATAACCTGTGAACGGGGTATGACTAAGCAGCTTCCCCTTAAAGGCCTCTAAGGTTATTTCCTCTAATTTCTTAGCCTTTACCGTCCGGATACGGTCTGCGACTTTTACCCTTGTGGAATCAGCTTCAGCCACGGGTACAGAAGTAGAGCTGGAATTGACCTCACCCATTACTAATCTCTCCAATTATTAAATAATGTTACTCCGTTAAAACTAACCTCTTTAGGCGTAATTAGCAACCTCGTAATTACTCCTGCACTACTTTCAACTTGCTGTGTAAGTCGGACCAATGACGCTTCCGTGAAAAGAATTCTTAAAGGTGGCGTTCCTGTCTCATTTTTAAAAACAATCTCACCAGTTCTTTTCAACCATTTACTTGCAGCCCATTGCAACAATACATTGTCTGGTATCTCCGACAGCATCAACTGCAACTGACCTCCACCCACCTCAGACTGTGGTTCTCCTTTATGATCAACACTTTGTGAAATTTCAGTACTAAAACCTAAAAGATTGTATTTCTTATTCAAAAGAACCAATTCAGCGGAAATATTTCCATCGGGCTGAGAAAAGAAAGAACTTATATCGAATTTCATAATTTGTCCTTTTTAGTGTTAAATATTTTGCCATCCATTTTCAACCGTCGCATCCCCAATCTGAATCTTTTTAGCCATAACCGTTATGGTTGTTAGACAGTAAGAAGCGCCTGACTCGCTATAGCTGATATTCATATTGACACATGCGCCAGTCTCAAAAGAAATCTTTTGCAAGGTGGCGTCATCGTTACCAAAAATAACAACTTCTCCATTCTTATACTTGCGTGAATTAATCATCCATTCCAACATATCAGTCGTCGGCAAATTCGCAAACGAGAATTGAATAGATCCCGCAAAAACATCCCCCACAGGTTTTCCTACATCGTCAATGGATTGAGAAAACCCATAAGAATAATTAATAAGCTCTATATTTTTCCCGCCTAACTTTAAAGCACACTTATATCCAAACATAATTACAAATTTATATGGATAAAATGTTTGCCGCCACAAACCGCGACGGCAAACCTATTTAAATCACTTATGAACCACTTCCCACTTAAGGTTTTGCTCAGCATCCAAATCGCCCTTCAACAAATCACCATTACCCAGTTCGCCTGAAAGAATCATGCGGGAAACCGGACGGCGAAGGTAATTGCGGACAATACCAGACACCTGACGAGCACCATACTTAGGCGTGAATCCCTTGAAGGCCAACATGTGTTTTGCCTCGTCGGTCAACTCCACATCCATATTCTTGGCGGTCAACAACTTTCTGAAGCCTTGGAATTGGATCTCGAAGATTTGCATCAAGATAGACTCTCCGATTGGCGAGAATGGCACGATCTCTGAAAGACGGGCCAAAAACTCAGGACGGAAATGTCCACCCATCACATCCATCATCTGCATGGTGGTCGGAACACGTCCCTCGGACAACTCCTTGGAAATCCATTCACTTCCCACATTGGAGGTAAAGATGATGATCGCATTGGAGAAATCACCCTCCTTACCCAAACGGTCGTGCAACTTTCCTTCATCCAAAATCTGCAAGAAGATATCGAACACAGATGGGTGCGCCTTCTCGATCTCATCGAACAAAACCACGGAATATGGCTGTTGGCGGATCTTGTTCACCAAAAGACCACCCTCCTCATAACCTACATATCCCGGAGGCGCTCCGTAAAGCAATGCGGCGGAGTGCTCCTCCTTAAACTCTGACATATCGAAACGGATCATCGCCTTCTCATCGTTGAACAACGCCTCTGCCAAAGCCTTGGTCAACTCCGTCTTACCAGTACCGGTAGGACCGAGGAAGAAGAAGGAACCGATTGGTTGTCCAGGCTTGTTCATACCGCTTCGTGACTCCAATATAGCGTCTGTCAAAGACTTCAATGCACGGTCTTGTCCTACGACACGCTTCATCAAAATGGATTCCATGTTGAGGATACGCTCCTTCTCACCGGTCTTGATCTTACCGATCGGAATTCCGGTCTTGCGGGCCACAACAGCCGCAACATGGTCTGGAGTCACCTTCTCGATCTTCTCAGCGGAGATCTGCTCCAAATCGCTGCTCAACTTGCGCAACTTATCGAACAAAACTTGCGCATCGGACTCCTTCTCGGAGGTGTAGTCCACCATGCCTTGCACGATTGGACTGAGACGGCTGAGCGCATCCATTTGGAGACGCATCAACTTCGCCAAGAAGTCATCTGACGATAGTTCGGCACGTCCTTGCTCCAATTGATCCAACTCACCGGCCAACCACTTCTGCTCGGTTTGGGTGGTTTCATTCACCATCTTCACAGAGGCCATGGTACGGTCCAACAAATCGATCGCTGAATCAGGCAACCGTCTATCCTTCACGTAACGTTTCGCCATACGGACACACTCGCCAAGCGAAGCATCCTCGATGGCCAATTTATGGAAATCCTCAAAGCTCTTCTCCATGAAACGAATCATGGTCACAGCATCATCCACCGTAGGTTCGGTCAATTGCAACAACTCGAAACGACGGCTGAATGCGTGGTCTGGCTCGATTACTTTTCTGTATTCATCATTGGTGGTAGCACCAATCACTGTCAAATCGCCCTTCGACAATTCCGGCTTCAAAATATTGACAGCGCCGTTGTTACCTTGCTTAGCATCCAGCAAAACATGAATCTCATCAATGAAGAGGATAACCCTCTCCTCTTGACGCAACTCACTGATCAAATTCTTCAAACGATCCTCGATCTCGCCCTTATAGGTAGCACCAGCGATCAACGCACCTGAGTCCAACTGCCATACTTCGGTATTCTCCAAGAAAGATGGCACATTGCCATTGACGATATCATAAGCCAGACCTTCGGCCAAAGCAGTCTTTCCCACTCCGGAATCACCAGTGATCATCACATTCGGCTTTCCTCTACGGGCAAGAATCTCCTCCATTTGGCGGATCTCGTTGTCACGACACACAATCGCATGAAGTTTGCCCTCACGCGCCTCATCAGTCTTGTTGATGCAATACTTCTGCAAATTAGAGGTGGATTTCGCTACTGGGGCATTGACTCCGGCCGCGAATGAGTCCATCTTCGCACCATTCTTCTTGGCCGCGGAATCGCCCTCCAAGAAATAATCCAAAATATCCTTCTCACGGATAGGGAATGATTTCAACTCGTCAGCTGTGAAACCAATTTCAGGACGTGAAATGGCACACAACGTACAGATAGGCGTAATCTCCAAAAGGCCCAACTTCAAACGAACGTTGTCAGCCTCCTCGAAAACCTTAGCGACCTTATCGCTTGGCTCGATCTCACCTACTCCTGATAGTTTCTCGCACTCCTCCATTCTAATCTCTGCCCACTCCTCGACATAGGCGACATCCTTGCCAATCGAGGTGACAAACGGAGCCAACCCTACCTCACGATGGAACATCGCCTTCAACAAATGGGCAGGGGCATACTTCGCATTACCGTACTCGCGCGCCAAAGATTTGGCGATGCGGATAGCAGTCTGCAAATCAGCATTTAAATTAAGAAAATCCATATTAATCTATTTTACTAATTTCTTTTCAAATATCATCATGGCAAGTTCTCCGCATCCACACGGTAATAAACTTGTCCGTTAAATTCATATTTACAGTCGGAGACAATCGCCTCCTCCAATGCCTTTTGTTTCTCAGCCAAATAATCCTGTAACTTATCAAGCTGCATATCCGACAATCCACTCTTCAAAGACTTCAACTTGGTAGAGAAGAGCAATGGCTCGAAGGAAGGCATCGTCATGACCTCCTGTTGGTTCTTGGACAAGGTCATATCCTTCAACTTGCTCTTCTTGACCGGATAAACCTTCTCATCCTGCGCCCACTTCACATAGGCCTTCACCATATGCTTTCTAGCCTTCTTGGTGCTCTTGTACTGATGAACCTCACCTTGTGGAGAGAAGGTTCTAGGCGCGCGCATCATATCGGGACAGTTACGGTCCTTGTTCTTCTTGTTGCTGGAAGCGGTGTATTTATAATCCACCCTTACGGCCAACAAGTCGTTGATGAACTCGCGGATGCGGGCCAACTCAGCCTCGGAAAGGAACATGGTATATTTACCCTTCTTCAACTTGGAACTCTCCATCTTCAAATAGACAGGGAAGTTGGTGTGGGGATTCATCGCGATCAATGGTTGGAACAAGTTCGGGGAGACTTGGAAATCGGAAGGCATCTCACCCAAACGCAACCAAGTCGGGTTGATGGAGGTGTGTCCGACACCCGCCTCCTTAAAGGAACTTTGAATGCGGGAAAGAACGTTGTCGCTCTCATATTGGAGACTCTTGATCATCGTGTCTGTAAAGGCTAGCAACAAGTCTGGCGACAAACTCTCCCTAAGTTTAGGGAAGATGACGAATCCTTGATGCATGCTCTTCTTCGGATAGTTCAAACCATACACATTGTCCAAATAAGCCTTATAATCATTATTGCTTACCAATTGGCTGGAGTGTACCAACATCTTCTTCTTATCCTGGGAAATCTTCTCTCCTGAACGGGAAATCAGATCCTCCACTTGAAGCACAAAGTTATTGAAGGTATTTCCTTTATTGGAGAAAATTTGGCTTGCCACGATTCTACAATGCAATCGACTCAACTCAGCCACCAAAGCATCATCAATCTGCTCCTTTTGGTTTCCGTTCTCACCAATCAACAAGACAATGTTCTCCTCATCCTTATAAGGAACGAATGCCTTCAACGCATTACGCAAAGCGCGCCATGCATCCGTGTCAAAGGAGGCCTTTCTATTGGTGCGGTCATCGGCATACTTCTCCAAGGCACCCAAAACGCCCGTCACATTCTCCTTGAGCTTGCACTTGCTCAACTTGGCGTTTCTGGCATCGAAACCTACATGATATCCAACACGGAAGATAAAATCCTTGGCATTATTCTTAATGATACCATCCAACTTTTGGAGGTAGTTCACATATTGCTCAAACTTCTCATGGACCTGACTTTGACCCGAGAAGACAATCATGATATTGATATGCTTCAAGTTACGGGAAAGCTCGTCGTAATAAGGTCGTGAGATAGGAGAACCCGCAAGGCTGAAGACCTTGTTGTTCTCATCGTTCATCAAAGAGACCGGTACAGTCGATTTGATGGTCACCATATCATCCTTGCCATCCTTAATCGAATAGACAGGGTTCATACCGATGAAATCCGGCAAACTGAAAGATTGCAAATATCTTCCATAATTGGTCTTAGGGACGGAATTGGTCGTATTCGAATAACGGATAAAGGAGAGGTCCTGGATAGGCGCATCCGAATAGTCGGCATACAACAACTCACCCATCGGGATGACCAAAGAGGAGGAGATCCATCCGGAAACCAACTCGGATGAGTTCTCCGGCGTGATGTTCTCCTTACCGATCACCAAACATTTGCTCTTGTCGAAACTACGTTTAGACAAATAGAGCGGCTTTTGGAAAGGAACCATACCAATCGGATTGATCAATTCCGGCTCGCTGAAAAGAACCAAAGAGTCATTGGTGAAGTAATCCTCCGTGCGGGACAATGGGAAGGTGTCACGGAACATCGTGATCATCTTCATGACGAAACCAGTCGCCACATCGGTCATAGCACGGGAGGAGAGGATCAAGTTCTCCTTGCTGGCCCAACCGAAATATTCAGCCTTAGCTGGATCCTTGACCTTTCTGCCCTCGAACACAGCAGGGTCATATTTCACCAACTCCAAATAATCACCCTTCTCTCCGATAACCGCGAAGGCATCCAAATAGCTGGCCTCCTTCATCTTCACCTTACCACCTGGATTGAAATAGGTGGCGTTGTTCTCCCTGTCGGAATAGACAATCCAAGGGCTTCTCTTCTCTACGGATTTAGGCACATTCACCTCACCGCAACAATAGTTTCTAGTATATGCGTCCGGTGTCTTCTTGATCAATGTATGTGAGTTCACCGGCGTGCAGGAGATAGCCCCCCACATAACGAGGAGTGACACACATAGAAACAATACAATCTTTTTCATTTATCTTTTCTCTTATTAATTTGAAGTTCTCTGACTTACCAACAATCGTTTTACTCTTCCTCCCTCCTTTTCCGGAATGGCCATGTCGATATAGGTACCATGTTGCTTACCCGTGATGTGCAAGCCATGACAATAGGAATAAAAATCATTTTCATTATTATTGTTCACCACAACCAACAATCGCTCGTTATTATTTAAAAACTTAAGAGCGCCTCTATAGTTGTTGTCATACGAACCTTTGCAATCCACAATGTTTTGCAGGAACTGGCGCAACTTATCAAATGGATTCGTAGTATCACGTGTAACCGAGGGAGACACAACCTTAATGTCATGAAATACCGGATACTCCATATTGCCAGAAATCAAGCGTACCTTGTAATTTCCAATGGAATCATAATGGTAAATCACATTCTGTTCGTACGAATCCACCTTTCCCGTCTCGCCAAATTTCCATTGCCAATCCGTCGCATCACCATCGGCGATGAATGTGACTCCTTCGCCCACATAAGCAGTCTTTGGGGCAACGATACGCACAAACTTCTTTTCCGCCGTCTTCTTCTTTTGAACGACCTTCACGACGAATTCCTGCGCCTTGCCATCCGCCTTCACCCTCACCTTGTAGTTGCCAGGTGCTGTATATGTGTAGGTGCCCTTATGGTCTGTGGAGAAATCGCCATTACCGAATTCCCAGATCAACTCCTTGACATTCTCGGTGCTATCCCTATACATGACAGGGGAACCCAACTCCACCTCTTTGGGAAAGACGTTGGCCTTCACCTCCCTCTCGGAATTGCATCCACGAAGCAAAAACGTACATCCAAGAACCAGCAACATGATGGAAAAAACTAACAATGTTCCCTTGGAAAAAAGTCTGTCCATATTTTGACGATTTTTACTTTTCTTATTAATTCGAAGTCCTCTGACTTACCAATAATCGTTTTACTTTTCCACCCTCAATCTCCGGGATAGCCATGTCGATATAAGTTCCATGCTGTTTACCCGTGATATGCAAGCCATGGCAATAGGAATAAAAGTCATTTTCGTTGCTGTTGTTCACTACAACCAATAATCGCTCGTTATTATTTAAAAACTTAAGGGCGCCTCTATAGTTTTTGTCATACGAACCTCTGTGGTCTACAATATTTTGTAGGAACTGGCGCAATGGCTCATAGATGTCTCCATCTCCACCGCCTCCAGGGGTGGTGACACGGGTGGTCGCAGCCGATAGAATTTGAATGTTATGAAAAACAGGATACTCCATATTGCCAGAAATCAAACGGACCTGATAATTGCCAGGGACGTCATAATGGTAGACCACATCCTGTTCATGCGAATCCACCTTGCCGGTCTGTCCAAATTTCCATTGCCAATCCGTCGCATCACCATCGGCGATGAATGTGACTCCTTCGCCCACATAAGCAGTCTTTGGGGCAACGATACGCACAAACTTCTTTTCCGCCGTCTTCTTCTTTTGAACGACCTTCACGACGAATTCCTGCGCCTTGCCATCCGCCTTCACCCTCACCTTGTAGTTGCCAGGTGCTGTATATGTGTAGGTGCCCTTATGGTCTGTGGAGAAATCGCCATTACCGAATTCCCAGATCAACTCCTTGACATTCTCGGTGCTATCCCTATACATGACAGGGAAACCCAACTCCACCTCTCTAGGAAAGACATTGGCCTTCACCTCCCTCTCGGAATTGCATCCGCGCAACAAAAACGAACATCCGATAACCACCAACATGATGGAGAAAACCAACAATGTTCCCTTGGAAAAAATTCTATCCATAATTTTAACGGTTATTTGTTATTTCATCTACACACTGTTGACAAATATCCAAGTTGCTTCGGAACCAATCAATGTTGGCTTGAACAGCGCTCAATCGCTCCTTGTCGAACATGCGGTATTCATAAAACTGGGTAATCAAAGAGAAAATACGATATCTTTTATCGTACTGGTTCTTGTTGTATTCCTCCTTGAATTGGCCCAAAATATAACGAACCTCATTCTTGTCATAAGAGGCAACCAATCCCGGATCGATCGCATTGACCCTCGCATCCAAGGCTTGAATACGCTCCATTCTATCTTTCTGGAATTTCTCAAAGGAACGGATACGCTCTATCTGCTCCAAAGCCAAAACCTTACCACTGGATGCGTCCACATTCCCCTTGGAAAAGAAAAGCACATAAGAAGAGACACCTGCCACTAACAAAAATAGCAATACGGTGTATATCAAACCGATTGTCTTCTCCTTAGCCGTAAATATATTGCTGTTTTTAGTTTGTTCCATTGATAGTGTTTTTATGATTTTTAATTCTTTGTCTTTGATAGTCCTCTTTACACCTTGTCAAATCCACCTTTCTACGTTGTTCCTCTTTTTTCAAAGCGGAGATGGAGTCCCTGGTACGCATAAAGCCATCCAATTTGGACAATAGGAAACGGTGGAACTGGACATCCTTTTCAGGCAGCTCCTTCAAACGATCCTCCATTCTCAACTTCCTATCCACGATCGCGCGGGAGAGGTTTTCAGGATTGACGTCGTCGGTCTTCACATCATAGTTGCGATAAATCTTCATCATCTCCTCATAATCGTCGCAAATGGCAATTTGTTCGTTGAAAATCTTTTCACTGTCTCCACTCTTCAATTTCATCTCCGCCACCTCTGCTTTGGAAGCTTTGAAGAAGGTGAAAATGGCAATTTGAGATAGAACGACCAATAGCACCATGTAGAGCGCGAATTTCAAGTGGGCCAATAAAACCTCTTTGTTATTTAATGCTTTCATTACGATAAAATTGTTGTAAAACCTAATATAGGGGTTAAATCCGGCGCGTCGGACAAGAAGAAGACAGCGTCCTCTTGGGCCACCTCCACATGGAAACGCAACTCCGCGTCCGCAGGAACGAAGAAGTCCAAAATATCCATGAACTGTTTATGGGCGGCATCCCCCTCCAAAACCAAACCTCTTTGGGATCTGCGCAATCCCTTGATATTCACCTCCATCACAGGGAAGGAATCCTCGATGGATTCTCCGATGACCGTATTCACATCCAGATTGCTCTCTCCCAATACCCAATCGCAATCCGTCTCAAGTGTGATGGTCTCGAACTTCATCTCGATGTTCACCTCACATCCCAAGAAAACAGACATCACCTCAGCCACCTGCTTCGGCGTGGTCAAACGGTAACATTGGGAGAAAAGATTGATAGCGAAAAGCGCCTTGTCCAACGGCAAGTTGCGCAAGATAGGCCAATGGGAGCTCAACAAACGGACGAAATGGTCATACTTAGTACGCTTCTCCAAACTCATCTCATAGAGATGGGCATTGATGAGCATCCTGTCGATGGCGATCTCAAACGGACGGAAGAAGAAACGCGCGCTCAACTCAATTTCACGGCTTCTGCGGAAAGAGTCGACCACATTGCTTTTATTCTTCTTATTCTTAATATCCATTCTAGTATGGAAAAATCCCTCCGGAAGCGTATCGTACAAACCACGCTTTCTGGTGTAGATATTCACATACTCCATCATCTGTCCCTTGGAATATTCGTGCGAAATCTTTGAAATAGCCTTTCCGCCACTACCCTTTCCCTCTCGGATAAGGCGTACCTTATCCTTTTCGCAACCACTGTCAATCAGACAAGCGGCGACGAACTCAGGCCTATAATTGGTATAGAGCGTATTTTTTTCTAAGAGTTCCGTAGAATCTGTCTCCATAGAATTAATCCACTAATGACCAGCTGGTCGATTTATTTGAAGAATCCTTTTGGTTGGTTGCACCTACCACAATACCACCATCAGCGTGTTGACCCATGTAGTCAAGTTGGCTCAACTTAGCCAACAAGCTATCCAACATCTTCAAAGCGGTGTCCACCAACTCGATGGAGGTGGCGATTCTGTTTTGCTCGAACTTATTTCTTCCCAACTCTGAGAGGTTCATCTCAAAGATGGATGGTTGGATGCCATTCCACTCATGGAAATATTTCAAGACATCCTCCTTTTGATTCTTTGGAAGGAATGTCAATGACGCGGTGATCGCATTAGCCAACGAAGCGATCGCCTCAACCACCTCATATGGAGAGAGTGTACTTCCTTGGTTGCGCCAGTTGAAAGAGATTCTGGCCATACCTCTACGCAACTCCTTGAAGATTTCCAAAAGGTCGATCATCAATTGGGTCTCGTTCTTCTTTTGAGCATACGCCTTCTCGAAAATAACGGAAAGACTCTTGTCGATGGAGTCGATCATTCTGTTAAACGCCTTCATGCAGGATCTCAACTCCTCGCAGGAATCCATGGTCATACATGGTGGAATATAAGTTCCCTCCAATTTGAAGGAGGTGTCGTTCTTGCGCAAATAGCCAATCACCAAATCGAACGGACCATATTGATTCACAAATGCGTGATCTCTTGCCACGATGGACAAACGATACATCGGATCCACATAAGGATAACGTGGCGGATTCTCCTGAACATTCGGTTCACCGCAAGGTCTACGCTCAAACGGCATGACTGAAAGGACAACATCCCATCCCTCGTTCTGCAAACCGGCATCCACGTTACAGTCGCAGCTAACCGACTCATCTTGGGCATCGTAATCAATCACATAACCACCTTTGGTCACACCATGGTAAGAGTACAACACCAATCTGGAGAACTCGTTGTTTCGAACAATAGACAATTGCATTTGGGGATCTTCACCCAACTCCGGCATTAGTCCGTATGAAAAGGATTTTTGAAGGAATGAACTGTTGAGCATGATACGCTCTTGCAAGAAGTTCTCCATCGCGATGAAATGCGAGGAAGAAACACTCATTCCCTGCTTCCAGTTAACCTGTTTGAAATTTGTAATAGCCATATCTTATTGATTTTTTTTTCTTATGATTTTTTAACGACTCTCTTTGCGATAATCACTTCATTCTCAGCTAATTTATTATCCTCAAAAGAGAGATCCGGATCTAAATATTTCCTCGACTTCAAGAAGGATTGTTCCGTATAGAAAATCCATCCGTATGGTTTCTCGTCATTGCAGATCTCAATCTGGTTATTGAGCTTCTTGGCGTTCCAATCGGTAACCACCATGCCGAACCACTCATCAAAGATGAACGATTTCAAAGCCCTACCCTTGATACGGATCGGATTGTTATCTCCCACATAACGAGGCACCTCGATTTCGTACACGGACAAACTCTCCACATCCACAAATGTCTGTGGTGGTTCATGGCGCTCATCGGACTTGTAGACACGCATTTTATAAATCTCCACAGGAATCTGTAGATAAGCCCTATAAGCCATCATAAACATCGGGAAGAAGAGCAACAATAGCAATGGAGAAGCAGCCCAAATACCATATTGCAAATCACTGGTCAAATTGAACAATACGGTGTAGATGGCCCAAGCCAATATCAATTGAAATCCTACGATAAGCAAGGTGAAACCGATATGCTTCTCCTTCAAACCACTGATAAAGTGGTTCAATAATTTATAGTTCACAAAACCCAGCAACAAAAAGATGAACTGGAAGAACAAAAAGACCTGAGGCATATAGTACATGCCACAGAAACCAGAAAGGCCAAAGAGCGAGAACACCACGCTGGAAAGCAAGACATACGTCACTGCCTTTCTGTTCGACAACAATTGATTCTTCTTTGCTATAATCACCGCTAGGAGGCCCAAGATGAGCATCACCAGAGGGTACAGCATGTAATTAATCAAATATCCTACCATCTTTGAAATATGTTAGTCAATAAAAATTCTATAATTAAACGTCATAGGCGACTGCGCCACCATGTGGTCATACAACTCATCGACAATCTGTTCGCGCTGCTTCTTATCCTCCAATGGTCTGTAGAGAATCAAGTGGACATCAATGGTACGGATGAGACCTTGATTGGGTTGAATGCCTCGGCAGATACCCTTCTCGATACGGACATCGCTCACCAAATCAGGCAATTCGGCCACACAGAAACTCTTGATGTCATTGTTGGTGACAATTCGGTTGCGGCTACCCAAGATATATTTATACTTAGCGATTCGCTCCCTCTCAGTCGGCGCACTCTTTCCACCCAAAGAAGGGGTCAACAAGATCGCTTGGTTCACATGGCTATACAATGTGTCACCGATCTGCGCCCTTTGACCAATCCTCAAACCATTCGCATTGATTCCTGACGAGGTCCAATACTTCACATAAAAGAGGGTTGATTGTTGAGGTGGTTCCACGAAGAGGTAATATGGCAACTCCAAATCCTCATTGCCCATATCGGTGCTGGCTCCGATCTTCTGAAGCAGACGTTCGATCTCATAACCATTGCTGGTCGCTCCGCCCCTTAAATTGGAGAAGATACTCATCTCATCCTCCAACAAGCCGCGAAGATGGAGCAAGAACTCCTTGGCGTCTCTCTTATCGAAAGATTCACAACCGCCACGTCTCAATGTGTAGGTCAAATCGGATGTGTTCTCCTTATATCCGTAAGTGCGGTTGTAGTTTCGGCCATACTCATCCGAAACATTCACCACATCGAAGTAGAATTGATCCTCTTCGACCTCTATAGGCAAAACGCCAAAATCCTTCTTCACCAATTTGGAGATCTGGTTCAATTTCTTGTTCACCACAGGAACGGTATTGACACAAACCTGAAGGTCGGAAAGGATGGATTGTGTGAAGGCAGGCGGAAAGTTGATCTCCACCCACAACAAATCAGCGGTACAAACACTTTTGTACTCTTCCATATAAGGGGAATACATCAAAGGAACCTTCTTCAAATCGGAAGCGGTCGCCTTCATCTGCGAATCGATGGTGAAATAGCGGGATTTGTAAAAATCCAAGACCTCATTGTTCACACTGACATCGTTGTCGTTCTTGGCGAAGAAATCAGGCAATCCATTCTCATTGACAACACGCTCGACATGCAATCCGTTGCTGACATTCAACTTCACGCCATTGCACTCCCATGAGGAGAATGAGAGCCTTTGGAGATACTCACCACGGCCATCAATATTCGGGAAATCCAAGTAGAAAGAGAGGTGTTTCATTTGAAGATCCTTCCCTTTGAGATCCAAACCAACGTACACCTTTTGGGCGATTTCCGGCGTAGCTTGTTCCCTCAAGAGCAATTTCTTATTCATGTCGGCTTGCACCTCATAAACGTCACCGTCGATGATCATCGTCTTGACATCCACCTCATGAAGCGGTGTGCGGCAAACTGGATAGAAGGCGTAGGCTTGCTCCTTTTTCTCTCCCGGACGTTGGTTGAAAAATTGGAACTCACTATCGTAATTGGTCATAACACCCTCCGAAGATGGCGTCATGTGGATAATGGCATGGGCAGGATGCACCACCGTCATCGCTTCAGGCAACAACACCTCGCTTAAGCGGCGCATGGTACGCGTTTCAATATCCGCGATATCCTCGGAAAGCACATGCAACTGCATGGACAATGCCTCAATCAACAACCTAATGAACGGATCCAGATTCTCCACCTTCTTGACATTCCAATAGTCCATGGCGGTACGGATCATCCTATCCTTTATCTCTTCCTTATTTTCCCTAAAATCTTTCATACAAATGAACTCAATCTTTTGACAACGGTCCTAAATAGAGGGTATAATAAAAGCCACATGGGTCACCCGTCGAATTCAATGTCGCCTCAATAAAAATATCGACCTTCCTTCTAACGCTTACATTATCCACAATGGAATTCTCATGTAGGACCTCTTCCACCTCAAGTCGGTATTGGCAATCACTAATTCTTTTCTCATACTTCGATATGGAGGTGGCGAGACACTCTATGAATTTTGTTTTCCACGCCTCCAAAGAGACGATACGTTCAAAATCCAATTCCCAAATGTCCGTTCCGTAACCACAATCGTATGCATGCTCACCAGGATAAGTACTGATCAGCAATTCAATGTGCTGGTCCACCGATTCCAACTCGTTGCACATAGGTATGTTACCGCGACTCTCATCAATAACTGATGAAAAATCAAACGGCATCTTATAGTAATTACCACTCATATAATTGGTATAAAACTCAATACTTTAAATTTGCATAATAGCGCAAAATGCGAATGTAAGTCCACTAAAAAAGAACTGACAGAAATACAATTATCCCCTATACAAAAAAGAGGGGAGATCACACATTTCAAGACACATGTTCTCCTAACACTATTGCACGTTACAAAATTATGGAAAATATGGTTATCCCACAAACAAATTAACTATTTAATATTTCGCAGTTTAACAACAAAATAGTAGAACATTTCGAAAAATTATAGATATTTCGAAACGTTCCACTATTATTCATGACCCGTCATTTCTTGAAAGGGGAATCAGACCAAGCCCCTCTCGAATTATCTTACCGCACGGATTGAATTGCCCAATTTACGGAAATTGTTATTGGTATTGATATTTCCCGTCAACACACGGGCACTATAGGCTTGCAAACTATTCTCTTCGTACAATGTGGAGGTCCAATAAAATCCCTCTCCCTCAATCAATTTACCACCAGTATAATATCCAGCGAAAGGGAATAAGATGCTATTTCCATTCTTTTTGGAAGTTCCAATCTTTACATCCAATCCTGTGCCATTGTAATTTCTCACGCAATGCCACTCGCAAGCATCCTCCAACTCATTCCAATCAGCCAAAGTAGGTATTCTCCAATCTCCGCCCCAAGCAGCCGTGGCCGCATCGTCTGTTGGCTCTAGAACCTTCTTGTTATCCACTTCGCCCTTGCGGTCATTCACACAGTATTTTGTGACCTTAGTCTTGGAGTCACTACCATTGCCCAATTGATAGTTTTCCCAATCAAAGGAACTCTTTGGCGAAGTCTCGCCCCACGCATAGTGCGCGCCATTCTCCTCAGGTTTAGCGGCACCTAGGTTATAGGTCGCCCATATTCGGCCGCTAGGCAATTCCAAATCGACAAATTCATGGCCATTCGACTCTCCACTCACCGTTGGAGAAAAAGGAACTGAACAACTACTACTTCCACTTGCGATCACCAAACCTGCGACTAACGCATTAACCAAATTTTTCATTTCTCTTTATATTATAAAATTACATAAAAGCTATCTGATAGATACTGCCGAATCCATCCATGCAACGATGGACACCTCTCTCTCCTAAATCTTCGTCATCTTGTATCCCAATGTCTTGAGTTGCACGGCGGCTCCCATGAAAAAGAGTTGACGAAGCGATGCGACGTAAGCCCAAAGCGCCTCCTTGGTGCCAGGCTCGAAATCACCGTGCATCAAAAGATTATGGGTGCGGGAGGCACACTCCGCCACCAAAGACTCGGTCGCCTTGAAATCCTCTCCCGAAAGGGACAAAACCACCTGACGGATGTACTCGTCCATCAAGTCGTAACCACGCTTGTCACGAAGATAGAGGTAGATATTCTCCAAGGCGGAATAACGTTCCCAATCCTCGTCCCACATCTGCGCCACAGCCATCCCCACATACATCATCCATCCAAGGGAGACGGTAGGATAACCTTGAAACTCACGGATGCCATCCGGCAAATAGGCCTGAGCGATTTCCTCCCACTTGCCATCAATATCCGGCGTTTCGGGAAGACGTTCATCCACTCTGTTCTCCCCCTTCAAATAGAGGTGGAGATCCTTCTTTACTCTCTCTTCATATTGGGCGATTAGGGCTTCCATATCAATATCCACTTTCGAATTCAATTACAAAATTATAAATAAATCAACACCATCCACAAAAAAAGGTCCAGCCATCGGCCAGACCTTTCCTGCTATGATTTATAACTTAAATCGTTTTCAACTCCTTCATCAAGGTTGCGTTCTCCTCCTTCGTACCCACCGTGATACGCAAGCAGTTGCCGCAAAGCACCACCGTATGACGGCTGCGGACGATGATTCCCTTGCTTACCAAATGATTGTAGGTCTTCACCGCATCATTCACCTTCACCAAGACAAAGTTCGCGTCTGTCGGGTAAATCTTCTCCACGATAGGCAACTGCTTCAAGGCATCCACCATCGCGGCACGCTCCTTGAGTAGGATATCCACCCAATCAGAAACCATCTTAGGGGTACGGAGAATCTCCAACGCCTTGTTTTGAGTAAGGATATTCACATTGTATGGATACTTCACCTTGTTGAAGAGCGAGATGATCTCCTCCGACGCGAAGGCCATTCCCAAACGAACACCCGCACTCGCCCAAGCCTTGGACAAGGTCTGAAGGATGATCAAGTTAGGATACTCGGCCAAGCGCTTCACCCAAGAGGGATGAGCGGAGAAATCAATGTAAGCCTCATCCACTACCACGATACCCTTGAAAGCCTTCAAGAGTTTCTCAATCTCCTTGGCATCCAAGGCGTTACCCGTAGGATTGTTAGGAGAGCAGAGCCACATCACCTTGGTCTTGGCATCCGCCACCTTCAAGAGTTCATCCGCCTTGAATTGGTATTGCTCGTCCAAAAGGACACTGCGGTACTCCACATTGTTGACATCGGCACATACACCGTACATACCATAGGTTGGGGCAATTGCCACCACATTATCCTCCTTAGGTTCACAGAATACTCTGTAGACAAGGTCAATCGCCTCATCACTACCATTGCCGAGGAAAATGTTCTTCACCGCCACGCCCTTTACCTTTTCGATCTCCGCCTTCACAGACAATTGAAGCGGATCCGGGTAACGGTTGAATGGCGCATTATATGGGTTCTCGTTCGCGTCCAAATAGACGGAAGCCTCTCCCTTGAACTCATCGCGTGCGCAAGAGTAGGGTTTCAAAGCCCAAATGTTCGGGCGAACGATTTGCTTTAATTCAAACATACAATTAATTAAGAATTAAGAGTTGGAACTCTTGTGTTCTATTCTATTTTATTTTCTTCTCAAGGTCACGGCGTTCTGGTGAGCGAAGAGTTGCTCATTGCTAGCCATGATCTCGATGGCGTCGCCGATACGGTTCAATCCCTCCTTGGTGATCTCCTGGTAGGTGATCTTCTTGCGGAAAGAGTCCAAGTTCACACCACTGTATGCGGTCGCATAACCATTGGTAGGAAGGGTATGGTTGGTACCTGACGCATAGTCACCGGCGCTCTCTGGGGTATAGTAACCCAAAAAGATGGAACCTGCGTTATCAATCTGCTCCGCGATCTCACGGTATCCGTTGGCGGAGATGATCAAGTGTTCAGGTGCGTAAGAGTTGCTGATGGCAATCGCCTCCTTCATATCCTTCACAATGAAGATCTTGCTGTTCGCCACAGACTTCTCGGCAATCTCCTTACGAGGCAATTTCGCCAATTGCACATCCACCTCAGCCATCACCTTATCGGCCAACGCCTCGCTGGTGGTGACTAGGATAGCCTGGCTATCGACACCGTGCTCCGCTTGTGAAAGCAAATCTGAAGCGACAAATTGTGGATTGGCAGTCTCATCGGCCAACACCTCCACCTCGGATGGTCCGGCAGGCATGTCGATCGCCACCTCCTTCAAAGAGACCATCTGCTTGGCAGCGGTCACATATTGGTTACCAGGACCGAAGATCTTGTAAACCTTTGGAACACTTTGGGTTCCATATGCCATAGATGCGATGGCTTGCACACCACCGATCTTGAAAATCTTATTGACACCAGCTGTCTTTGCAGCGAAAAGAACGGCAGGATGGACCTTACCCTCCTTGTTCGGAGGAGTACAAAGAACGATCTCCTTACATCCCGCGATTTGCGCTGGGATCGCCAACATCAAAACCGTTGAGAATAAAGGGGCAGTTCCTCCTGGGATATAGAGGCCCACCTTCTCGATAGCCTTCGCCTTTTGCCAGCAAGTGACACCAGGCATCGTCTCCACCACCGGAAGTTCTTGCGCTTGGGCGCTATGGAACTTTTGGATATTGCCCTTCGCCAAAATGATGGCATCCTTCAACTCTTGGGAAACGATGGCCTCCGCCTCCTGAATCTCCTGTTCAGTCACGGCAAGGGAAGAGAGTTCCACCTTGTCGAACTTCAACTCATAGGCCTTCACCGCCTCATCACCCTTCTCCTTCACATCGTTCAACACAGTACGAACCGTATCGAACAAAGTAGCGTTATCGAATGTGGGTCTCGCCATTAGGGAGCTCCATTCGCTTGCCTGGGGATATTTATATATCTTCATAAGAATTCTTATTTTCAAGGGAGACGAGGTACACCTCGTCTCTACAAACCGCACAATATTAGAGAATCATCTTCTCGATAGGAATAACCAAGATGCCCTCCGCACCCAATGCCTTCAATTGGCTGATGATGTCCCAGAAGGTCTTCTCCTCGATCACAGAGTGCATAGAGGACCAACCCTCCTTAGCCAACGGTGTGATGGTTGGAGCCTTCATACCTGGAAGCAATTGGCAAACCGCATCAATCTTACTGTTCTCAATGTTCAAGATGATGTATTTCTTACCCTCAGCGTTCTTGTAAGAGTCGAAACGGAACAAAAGTTCCTTCAAAATCTCTTGCTTCTCAGCATTCAAATCAGGGTTACCAATCAAGACAGCCTCTGACTTCAAGACCACCTCAACCTCTTTCAAATTGTTGCTGACCAAGGTGCTTCCCGAACTTACGATATCGAAGATACAATCCGCCAAACCGATACCAGGAGCGATCTCCACTGAACCGGTGATCACGTGGATCTCCGCCTTCAAATTGTTCTTATCCAAGAATTGTTGCAAGATGTACGGGTAAGAGGTAGCAATCTTCTTACCGTTGAACCACTCGATACCCTTGTAATCAACAGCCTTTGGAATGGCCAAAGAGAGGCGGCACTTGCTGAAATCAAGACGCTTGATCAAATCTGCCTTCTCATGACGCTCCACAAATTCGTTCTCACCCACGATACCTACATCCGCGATACCACTTGCCACAGCTTGTGGAATATCATCGTCACGCAAATAGAGGATCTCAACAGGGAAATTAGAGGCTGGAACCAAAAGGGTTCTCTTACCTGAACTAATCTTGATGCTAGACTCCGACAACATTGTCATTGTCTCCTCGAACAAACGGCCTTTCGCCTGGACTGCAATTCTTAACATGATCTGTAAATTATTTTGTTATTATTTTTATTTCAAAAAAAAGAGGCTCACCGAACATCGGCAAGCCTCACTATATCGCATACACAACCGCTCACCGAAATTATCGTTGATAATGATGATGGTTATGATGATACTTTGTGTTAAACATACTTCTACTTTGTTTTCTGGCGCAAAGATATATAAAATATTTGAAACATTGCGAATTACGCACCTAATTCTTCAATTTCTTTCATCCAGATATTGAAACTTGCATCGCTCGGCATCCTCAAATCACCTCTTGGAGAGAGCGCGATGGAACCCACCTTCGGGCCATCAGGCATACATGATCGCTTGAATTGTTGGATAAAGAATCTGCGGTAGAAGGTCTTCATCCATTTCAAGACAGTGGCCTTGTCATACTTGTTCTGCGCCTGCATGATCATGAAGAAAATCTTCTTTGGAGAATAACCATAACGAAGCATATAGAAGATGAAGTAGTCGTGCAATTCGTATGGACCCACAAAATCCTCCGTTATCTGCGCGATGTTTCCATCCTTGTCGGCAGGCAACAATTCCGGGCTGACAGGGGTGTCGATCACATCCATCAAGGTCACCTTGGTCGCCTCGTCCACTTGGTTGAGGGCCACATACTTCACTAAAATACGGACCAAAGTCTTAGGCACATCGGTATTCACCGCATACATGCTCATCTGGTCACCATTGTAGGTACACCATCCCAACGCCAACTCGGAGAGGTCACCGGTTCCGATCACCAAACCATTCATCTTGTTCGCATAATCCATCAAAATTTGAGTACGTTCACGCGCTTGGGAATTCTCATAGACCACATCCAAATTAGCTGGGTCATGCTCTATATCCTTGAAATGTTGCACACACGCATCCTTGATGGAGATCTCCTTGATGGTAACACCCAATGACTTCATCATATTGATGGCATTGTTGTAGGTACGGCCCGTCGTTCCGAAACCAGGCATGGTGATACCATAAATGTTGGAACGGGGAATGTTCAATTTATCGAAAGTCTTCACCGTCACCAGTAAAGCCAACGTGGAATCCAATCCGCCAGAAATACCTACGACAGCATATTTGATACCAGTGTGGTAGAGACGAGTGGCGAGACCTCCCACTTGGATGGAGAAGATCTCCTTGCAACGCTCATCCATATCCTTGTCGGCCACTTGGAACGGATGGGAGCTCAATGGACGATACAATTTCGTCAATTCTATATCGGCGAGCGGCGCCTCTACCATGGTATACTCCTTGGTAAGGTCCGTTTTGCCTCTGTAAAAACCAGAGTTCTTCAATCGGTCAAGATTCAAACTCTCAACATCTATCTCACTGACAATCAACTGCTCATCAAAAGAGAAACGTTCTGATTTAGCCAAGAAACGGCCATTCTCGATGATGTAACCATTGCCACCGAAGACCAGATCAGTCGTTGATTCACCAAAACCGGAAGAGGCGTAGACATAACCCGTCACACACTTAGAGGCCTGTTGCTGCAACATCTGTTGCAAATAGGCGTTCTTGCCGGATAGATCATTGCTGGTGGATAGGTTGAAGATAATCTGCGCACCATTCAAAGCATGGAAATTGCTTGGCGCCAATGGCACCCATACATCCTCGCAGATCTCCACAGCGAACTTCACCTCGTCGTCACCGAAAAGTAGTTCAGAGGCGAACGGGACGGTTTGTCCACAAATTTTGATGGTGTTGCTGGTGATATCCTTACCAGAGGTGAACCAACGCTTCTCGTAGAACTCATTGTAGTTAGGTAAATACATTTTAGGCACGACACCCAAAACCCTACCCGCCTGACAAACGGCTGCCACATTGAACATCCTGCCATTCTGCACCATCGGCAAACCTACCATGAATATAATGGAGGACTGAGCAGTCTCCTTCAAGATGCGTAACAACTCTTCTTGCGCGGATTGCAACAAAGTCGATTGATAAAAGAGATCCGCACAAGTATAAGCTGTGATAGACAACTCAGGGAAACAAACGATTTGAACACCTTTGCTCTCCGCAGATTGAATCATTTTTAGAATATGGTCCGCATTGTAGGCACAATCCGCCACCTTCACATTGGGTACAGCCGCAGCCACCCTCACATATCCATGATTTTTCATATATTATATTGTAGGTGAATTCTAAATTTTCAATTAATGAGACAAAGATAAAGCAAACAATTTTTCCCTCCCCCATAAAAAATTCCCTAATTTTGTTTGCATTATAAATTTATTTGTGTACTTTTGACACGTAAACAAAAACATAATAGCCTATGAGAGCAATTATCACATCTTTATTGGAAACCGACCTATATAAGTTTTCTATGGGTCAGGCGATTTTTCACCAATTTCCAAGCTACAAAACGACTTGGACGTTCAAATGCCGCAACAAAGATGTTAAGTTTACATCTGAGATGGTGGCTGAGATCAAACACCAATTGCAAGCCTATTGCCAACTTCGATTCACGGAAGAGGAATTGAATTACCTTAGAAATATCGGAGCGAAAAGAGACGGCAACGGCAACATCGTGAAGAAGGGATGGATCAAAGAGTCTTACATAGACTTCCTCCGCATCTGGCAACCTCGATTCGAAGACTTCGAGATCAATGACAAAGCGGAATGCGGACTCAACATCGAAGCGACAGGCACATGGTTGAACACCAGTATGTATGAGATTCCGACGCTAGCCATCGTGAACGAAGTATACTTCCGTCTCGCCTACGATTACGAGGAGCTGAAGAGGCAATTCACACGTAAGCTGAACGAAAAGGTGAACCTCTTGGAGCAAGACATCTACGAGCTAGGCGCCTTCTCTGAATTCGGCCTTCGCAGAAGATTGTCTGCAGAATGTCAGGAGATGGCGGTGTTGGCCTTGAAGAACGCGAAGATGAACAACAAGTCTATCTTCGTCGGCACCAGCAACGTCTTCCTCGCCCGCAAATACAATCTCTTGCCAGTGGGCACCATGGCACACGAATGGATCATGTGCGTCGGACAAGGGAACAGAGCCATCAATCCAGCCTACTCTAACCTCTACGCCCTACGGGCTTGGGTGACGGAGTACAAGGTACAAAACGGCACAGCGCTTACCGACGCGATCACCACAGATTGCTTCCTCCGCGATTTCGACGAAGAGTTCGCCACCGTATTCAGCGGTGTACGCCACGACTCTGGCGATCCTTTCGAATGGGGAGATAAGATCATAGCCCACTACCAAAAGCTAGGCATCGACCCAACCACGAAGACCCTACTCTTCAGCGACAGCCTCAACTTCGAGAAGGCGACTAAACTGAAGAAATATTTCGAGGGAAGAGCCAAGACCGCTTTCGGTATCGGAACATTCATCGCGAACGACACGGATGTGCCACCACTCAACATCGTGATGAAAACCACTCTCTGCAACGGCGGAGATATCGCGAAAATTTCTGACACCCCAGGCAAGGGAATGTGCAAAAACCCTGAATACATCGATTATCTGCAAAGAGCTATCGATTGGAGAATGAATCATGCTGAAATGTAATTAAAACGAAACGATCATGGACAACTGGGAAATCAAAGAGACAACCGAATTATTGAAGACGCCTATCGGAAGCTTCAATACGACTAGAAAAATAGATCCGAAGGGAGTGGAACGCAAGTACATCTCCATGCAGGCGCCCGATTGGGTATGCGCCATCGTGCAACTCGGCGCCGACTCAGACGATTTCATGATGGTCAAACAGTTCAGACACGGTATCAATAGAGAAATCACAGAGTTTCCTTCCGGTATGGTGGACAAAGGAGAAAAGGCCATCGAGGCGCTTTACCGTGAATTAGAGGAGGAGTTGGGCATCCAAAAGGAGAACGTGCTAAAACTCACTGAACTCTATACCGCAAGCCCCAACCCAGCCTTCATGGAGAACAAGATGACCTGCTACCACGTGGTGGTAAACGGTTACGGGAAGAACAATCCCGACGAGGATGAATTCCTTGAGACCATCATTGTCAAGAAGGCGGATATGGAGGCCATTGTCACCCAAGGAGATTACAATGTGATGATGCGTTTCGCTTGGGAACATGCGTTATACAAACAAATCATTTGAACCATTCATTGTTGAACCCTAAAATAGAGCAGTTATGAAAACATTAAAAGATGAAATGGTAGCCTGGATCAAGGACTACTTCGCAAAGAACGGCGACAAAGAGACAAAAGCTTTAATTGGTATCAGCGGTGGAAAAGATAGTACCGTTGTTGCCGCCGCCTGTGTAGCCGCATTAGGAAAGGATCGTGTGGTAGGTGTGATGATGCCTAATGGCATCCAGAACGACATAGCGGATTCTAAACGCGTTTGCGAATTTTTGGGTATCCAAAATTACGAAATAAACATCAAAGGAGCCTACGATGCTTTGGCCCAAGAGATTACCGCAAAGACTAAAGGAGAGGCAACCCCTCAATTCAAAACCAACACCCCTTCTCGTCTAAGAATGGCTACCCTCTATGGTGTGGCGGCCATCATCGGCAATTGCAGAATCTCTAACAATGGCAATAAATCTGAACGTCTCATGGGTTACTTCACCATCTGGGGCGACGGAGCGGGCGATTTCGCACCATTGGCCAATCTTTACGTAAGCGACGTGGTCCGTTTGGGTATCGAGTTGGGATTGCCAGAGGACTTGGTCAAGAAAGCTCCTTCTGACGGTATGTGCGGCATGTCTGACGAAGACAACTTAGGATTTACCTATGCCGAGGTGGAACGTGTGGCCAGAGGATTCTACGACGAGGTGAATCCAACGACTGCGGAGAAAATTCAAAAGAAGATCAACGGCATGAGCTGGAAGTGCAAATTGCTCAACCTACCATGCTTCACCCCTTCTCAAAAGGTTTTGGCCATCATTGACGCCCAAAACGATTTTATCGACGGTAGCCTTGGCGTTGGTTTAGAGAAATGGCAAAAGGCGAAGGCGGCCATCATTGATCTCCTAAGGAAAGAGAATTACGACAGCATCGTATTCACCAAAGATTGGCACCCCGCACAACACTGCTCTTTCAAAGCACAAGGAGGCCTTTGGCCCAACCACTGCGTACAAGGAGAGAAAGGTGCGGAGATCGACAAAGAGCTACAAGCCCTTCAAATACCAGCCATCACCCTCAACAAGGGCTGTGACACGAACGTGGAGGAGTATGGTATCGACGTGTTGCCGAACGTAAATAACGTAAAGGAACTCCACTTGGTAGGCTTATGCTACGACTACTGCGTACAATCTTGCGCCAAAGAGACGGCCAAGACCCACCCAGACACTAAAATCGTTGTGAAGAAGGCTGGTACAGTCGCCATTGACGAAAACGCTAAAGTGGATTGGGAAGGATTGAATATCACGGTGGAATAATACATCCACACTATTTTAGGAAGGCATGAATCAAGTTGGTTCATGCCTTCGTTGTTTTCACAAACTCAAGCCAAACTATTTTTAGAAATAAACTCTTAACTCTTACTTTCACTTCCCTTCGCCCTAGATTTATTTACCAAATAGACACCCGTAAAGATCAATGCGATGGCAATAGGATGGCTCCAACCCAGGACACCGATGCCTATCAAAACCGACACCGTGCAAGAGACAATCGGTTGCATATAATTATACATCGCCACAATGGTAGGTCGCAAAACCTTCTGCGCATTCACACTCAACAAGAAGGCACAGAAGGTGCCGCAAAAGACCACAAACAAGGTATCCATCCAAGTAGTGGTGGAGATGGCACTCCAATCAGTCTCCAGTAACTGAGGTGTAGCGAAAGGAAGGACAATGAAGGTGGCGAAAGTCATCATCCACTTCATACAAGTAACTGCGGAGAATTTCTGGATCACCCCTTTGAAAGCGGTCAGATAGATAGAGTAACTGCATTGCGCCGCGATGCACATCAAATCTCCCTTCAAAACGCCACCCCCTATCGCACCCTTGGCAGAGGCCAAAATCAAGGTGGCCGCCCCACAAGCTCCTAGGATCACACCTCCGAATTTCATCCAAGTAATGGGCTCCCGCAAAATAAAAAAGGCCATGATCATGGTGAAGATAGGCATCGTGGTGGTCATGATACTGGCATTCAAAGGGGAGGTGATGCTTAGTCCAATGATATAATTACACTGATTAAAAATAATGGCGAAGAGCGCCGCACCCAACAATTGCAGATAATCCTTCTTGGTTAACACCTCTTTCTCAGAAGGTTCCCCCTTCAGCCTCAACACCCAACTGGTCACCCAGAAACAGATGGCCGCACCCGAGACCCGAAAACAGATCATCTCCAATCCAGAGATGCCATGACTCATCGCATCCTTACCCAATGGCGCCATCAAACCCCACATCACACTGGCCGCCAGCATATAGAGATGGGCTACTATCAGTTTGTTATCTTTCATCTTGCAATTTTGATGAGCAAAGATACAAAGAGATTTCTTAAATTTTTATTCAAATATTATGTATTTTATACACATTTATTATCTTTGCATGAAAAATTTATCATTATTCACTAACCTGTTTTGATTATGACACAAACAGCCAACAAAGGTGTCTACATTGACCTCAAAACCGACTTCGGTTTTAAACATTGTATGG
>JAKSKY010000003.1 GCA_024401515.1 Paludibacteraceae bacterium
AAACTTTGTGTAATACTTATTTGCCTGTTCCCTCTATTGAGGAACAACGTCGCATTGTGACCCGCTACCAAGCCATACAGAACCGCATAGAAAACAACAAAAAGACCATTGCGAAATTGGAAGAGGCTGCGCAAGCGCTTTATAGGAAGATGTTTGTGGATGGGATTGATGTTGAGAGGCTGCCGGATGGGTGGAGAATGGGGACGCTGGGGGAGGTGTGCGAGATAAAAAATGGTAAAGCCATAATCGCGGATACTTCTGGGAAATATTATATTTATGGAGGAAATGGTATTGTTGGAAAGTCAAATTCTTCAAATGCAAAAGATGTAGTAATAATTGGGCGTGTAGGAATAAATTGTGGAAGTTTAAATCTTAATATTGGTGAATGTTGGGTTAATGATAATGCTATGAAAGCTGAATCAGGCTCAATTCATTATTTGTATATGCTTCTTAAGCAACTGGATTTAAATTCTCAAAGCGAAGGTTCTGGTCAACCACTATTAACACAAGGTATTTTAAATGCGCAAGAAATATGTATTCCTAATAGTCAAGGGATAGAAAAATTCGAGAAAATGTCCAGAATAATATATGATGCTATTCGCATCGTTCAAAAAGAGAACGAAAAATTAATGGAATTGCTATCTCTGCTTATGGTGGGGATGGGGAGATAAAATAGGAGAAACAATTATGAGAAAAATAGAATTTAATCTTATGCAGATTATTGTAGAAAACGAAAAATCTGTTGAGAGGTTTGTAAATCCTAATAAAGAAATGTTTGATGTTATTGATAGAACTTCTTATTCTCTTGATGGTACATATTATGATGTAAAATATGAAAATCAAGATGAATATTTGTGGCTGTATTTCAATTATGGTAAGTCGTTTCCAAGAAATGATAAAATTATCAATGTGGGTACTGGTGAAGAAAGAGATAATTCAAGAGAAGTAGATGAAGCAGAATTATTAGGTCAATTATTTGTATGTTATTCATATAAAAAACAACTTTTATATATCTCTTCTATTAAAAAGAAAACGGTTGTGGAGTCTTTCCTAAAGGAAAATATAGGTTTGAATATCGAGGTTAAGTCTTTTTATAAGAATAAAGAAGAGTTTATTTCTGTTTTGGACAAAGTGGATAAAATACGTTTTACTCAAGCGAACAACTTATTTGCACAAAATTCAAAACAAAGACAGGCTTTGATTGATTTGACAGGTACAGATGCTCCAGAATCATTCACAATAGAAGCATCATATAATTCTCATAAATTAGATGGTTTTCTTAATACTTTATTCAACTGTCATGAACAAAGTCAAATTGATGCTTTGGTTATTTGTGGACGTGATGAATCTAATATGTCATTTGTGTATAATTTAGATAGTTTTTGTAAGAAAATAGAAATTCTTGTAGAAAAAGATGATTCGGGACTATATAATCCTGATAGTGTTAAACAATCATTGTTAAATAATATAAGTGATGAAAGGTAAGGATTTATTTTGGTTTATATTACTCGTTATAATCAGTCCTTTTGCGAGTATTTTGTTATTTGATAGTGATTTTAATATGTATTCTGATTTGATTACATTTTTATCAATACTTATTGGTTTTGAAATAGCATCGTTATCAATACTATTTAATAGTCCATTAAAGAAAACATTGTACGATAGAACTATAAAAAGATACACAACCGAATTGCATAGACTTCGAGACTTTTACAGATTTGCATTAGTTGTGGAGTTAGTGGATATATGTATTATTTTTATAATACCTTCTTTTTCATATACTATTCATAATATTCAGTTGGGAAAGAATGTGATAATATTACCTGTTTTGGCAAGTTCTATATATTGTTTTTACAAAATATGTGAAGATTTGTTTCAAATATTTGTTTATCCAACAAATGATAGATAGTAAATAATTTCGTGCACACCGTCTCTACGATGATGCAAACACAAACAACCGCCACAAACGATATACGTAACGTTTATATTCGGGGAATATAACAATATAATTATGGAATAATAATATATGAACAAAACGCATTGTAGAGACGCGGCGCGCCACGTCTCTACGGAACCGCAAACGATAACAAATTACGCATTGTAGAGACGTTGCGCGCAACGTCTCTACGGTACGACCCAATAACCGACAACAAAATGGACAGATTTCAAAATACATATCGAATCCCCTCCGCCCGTGCGCAATGGCACGATTATAACGGAGGGACGTATTTTGTGACAATCTGCACCAAAAATAGGGAACGTTATTTTGGGGAAATAACGCATTGCGGAATCATGGCGCATTGTAGAGACGTTGCGCGCAACGTCTCTACGGGGTGCTGCGTCTGTGTGGGACCGGCAAATGATTCAACCCCCCTGAATGATTGCATCCTGCCTATAATTTAAAATATTTCTGCGGTTGGTGCGTTGTTATTGTAGAGACGTTGCGCATTGTAGAGACGTTGCGCGCAACGTCTCTACGGGGCGTGGGAAAACGACCCCAAAATATCTGTCTGAATTTTGTTTAATTAATATAACAATTATGGAAAAATTTAATAATCAATACCGTATCCCCTCCGCCCGTGCGCAATGGCACGATTATAACGGAGGGACGTATTTTGTGACAATTTGCACCAAAAATCGCGAACATTATTTCGGCGAAATTAATACCGAACCCCAAATGCAATTGTCGCCCATCGGCCAATATGCCTATGAACAATTCATGAATGTGAAAACACATTATCCATACGCCGAAATTCCATTGTTTGTGGTAATGCCAGACCATATCCATGCCATTGTGATGATTGATGGGGAAAATGATATCGGTGTGCATTGTAGAGACGTTGCGCGCAACGTCTCTACGGGGGGAAATACACAAATGGCAAATATTTCACCACATAAAAATTCATTGGCGGTGGTTATCCGTGGTATCAAATCGTCAATCACCAAATTTTCCAACCAAAACAACATCCCATTCGTATGGCAAACACGTTTTCACGACCGAATTGTCCGCAATCAAGATGAATTTGACAGAATATCCGATTATATTGAGAAAAATGTTGTAAATTGGCAGAATGATAAATTAGATAGAGAATAACATTCTATGTTCAACGAATCCACACTCGAAAAGGCAATAATGGAACTCTTCCGTGATGAAGAGCACTACACGCATAAACTGGGTGAACAATTACATAAGAACCTTGCGGAGGTGTTGCTGGTCGAAGATATCGAGGCCTATCTCCGAGCACGCTACGTAGATATTACCGCAACCGAGGTGCAACAGGTTATCCTGCTGCTCAAAGCGCAGCAATCGCAAAACCTGTATGACGAAAATCGCCGCATCTTGCAGATGATTGTGGAGGGTTTCCCGTTGCGTAGGGATGTGTGTAGAGACGTTGCGCGCAACGTCTCTACGGGGAATAATGAACCATTATGGATTCGTCTGATCGATTTTGATCACCCACAAAACAACGATTTTAAAATCGTGAACCAAGTGGAGATCGTTGAGGTGTGCAACCGTAGACCCGATGCCATTCTCTATGTTAATGGATTGCCGTTGGTCGTGATGGAATTCAAAACAGCTGTCAAGGAGCATTGTACCATCAAGGATGCCTTCACGCAAATTACGGTACGCTATCGCAAAGATATTCCTAGTCTTTTCCGTTATAATGCGTTTGTCGTGATCAGCGATGGGGCGCAAAATAAATTCGGTACCCTTTTCACCCCGTACGAATATTTTTATGCGTGGAACCGTATTGAGCCAGAGGACAAGCCAAGTAATGGTATTGATTCCCTTTTCACTATGGTGCACGGTTTGTTCCGTAAAGAACGTTTGCTAGAGGTGGTCCGCAACTTTATCTATTTCCCGGATTCAACGACCAAAGAGGAGAAGATCATCTGCCGTTATCCGCAATACTTTGCCACCACCATGCTCTACAAAAACATCCTGGAGCATCATGTGATCGGCGACGGAAAGGGGGGAACCTATTTTGGCGCCACCGGTTGCGGAAAGAGTTTGACCATGCTTTTCCTTTCACGCATGTTGATGCGTTCCACAGAACTGGAATCCCCTACGTTATTGCTTATTACCGATCGAACAGATCTGGACGATCAGCTTTCGAGCCAGTTTGTTCGCGCTAAGAAGTTCATTGGTGATGAAACCATCGAACAAATCGATAGTCGTGAAGAATTGCGAAAGAAGCTCAATGGACGCAAGAGCGGAGGCGTATTCCTTACTACCATTCAGAAGTTCTCGGAGGATATTAATCTGCTATCCGACCGAAAGAATATTATCTGTATTAGCGATGAGGCGCATCGCACCCAAACCAATTTGGAGGAGTCGACCCGGATCTCGTACGATAAAGATGGTATAGCGACTGCTATGAAAACCACTTACGGTTTTGCGCAGTATCTACATAACTCATTGCCTAATGCCATCTACGTGGGCTTCACGGGCACGCCGATTGATGAGACCATTGCAGTCTTTGGCGGTGTGGTTGATAAGTATACGATGGTCGATTCCGTAAACGACGGCATTACCGTACGCATTGTTTATGAAGGACGTGCGGCCAAGGTTTTTGCGGATAGTGAAAAATTGGCGGCCATAGATCAGTATTATGAAGCGTGTGAAAATGCAGGTAGTACGGAAGAGCAAATCTTGAAAAGCAAACAACAGAGTGCTACAATGGAAGCCATTATTGGAGATCCCAAGCGCTTGCAGATGGTGGCGGAAGATCTTGTCTCTCATTATGAGCAACGTATAGCGGAAGGCGCTACTGTCTGTGGGAAAGCGATGGTGGTGTGTTCATCTCGCGAAATAGCATTCGATCTGTATAAAAATATTATCGCCATTCGTCCGGAATGGTCCAAGAAACTACCTTGCGCTCCAGAGTTTGATCTTGGCGAGGATGAGAAGAATAAGCTTTTGCCAATGGAACGCGTGAAAATGGTTATGACCACAAACAAAGATGATGTTCCTGAATTGTCGAAACTACTTGGCAACAAAGCCGACAGGCAAGAGTGGGCACGTCAGTTCAAGGAGCCGCACTCCAATTTTAAAATTGTGATTGTTGTAGATATGTGGTTAACTGGTTTTGATGTTCCAAGTCTAGATACAATGTATGTTGACAAACCATTGCAACGCCATACGCTTATACAAACCATTAGCCGTGTCAATCGTGTATGTGAGGGCAAGGAAAAAGGCCTTGTGGTTGATTATCTGGGTATTAAACGCAATATGAACAAGGCGATTAGACAGTATGGAGGTAACGGGAATGATGAAGAAGACGACGATCCGACAGAGGGCATAGAGGACCTTGTGACAATAGTGAAGGATGAGTTAGAGGTGCTTGATGGTATCATGCATAAGTATGACTACAAAAGTTTCTTTTCAAAAAGTGCTCTGGCGCAACTTCAATGTTTGAATGGAGGTGCCAACTATGTATTGGAAGAGGAGGATCGGAAGAATCTGTTTATGGGACATGCGAAGCGGTTACGTCAAGCTTTTAACATGTGCTCGTCGAGTGAGAACTTGCATAAATCGCATCGCGAGAAGGTTCTATTTTTCACAGCGGTGCGTTCCATAGTCTTTAAGATGACCCAAGGAGAGGCCCCTGATGTGACCGAGATGAACGAACGAGTCCGTAAATTGGTTGCGGATGCGCTTGTCAGTAGTGGGGTGGAAGAGGTGGTAAAGATAGTGGAAGATACCCATGGTGATCTTGATATCTTTGACAAGAAGCACCTTGAATGCATTGAGAAGATTAATTTGCCTAATATCCGCTTGCGTCTGTTGGAAAGATTGGTGAAACAGCAGATCTCTGAATTTGGTAAAGTGAATAAGGTGAAATCCCTTGTTTTTGGAGAGAGATTAAATGAGATTATCCGTTCCTATAACGACCGTAGTGATGATGTGGCCAATGTGACCGAAGTGATGAAGAAGGTGGTGGATGATATCAAAAAGATGATGGAAGAATTGAATGGTGAACGCAAATCTCACGAGGCATTGGGTATTGATTATGAAGAGAAAGCCTTTTTTGATATTTTAAAGTCTGTGCGGGATGAACGAGGCTTTGATTATCCGGAGGAAAAGATGGTTGCGATAGCCAAGGAGATGAAGGCTAAGATTGCGGATAAGACACACTATACAGATTGCTTCAAACGTGCTGATATTATGGCGGAGATGCAATTTGATCTTGTCGTCATCATGGCAATGCATGGATATCCGCCAGCAAAAGAACATCCTGAAGCGGTCTATGACAAGGTGATCGAACAGGCTGAGAATTTCAAGAAATATGCATGATGGATGGACGATAGAGACGGTGTGCACACCGTCTCTACTTTCTGATATGAATTTTTATTGTTGAGGCTAAAACAACAAGGGGATGCACCATCCGATGCATCCCCTTCCATTTTATAGAAAGATGGCGGATTACTTGATAATCTCCATGCCCTTCTTCAATGCAGCCTCGTTCATTGGAATGAGGTGGTGGTGACGCTCAGGAAGCGTCTTCTTCAAACCTAACAATACGTTCTCGATCTCTACGATAGGACGGATCTTCAACAATCCACCCAACATGATCATGTTGAATGACTTAGGGGCGTTCATCTCGATGGATGCGTCCATGGCGTTGATCTTGTAGATTTTGATGTCCTTTCTGGTAGGCTCGGTTGTGATTCCGTATGGATCGAAAATCAAGGTTCCACCAGGCTTGATTGTGCTCTCAAACTTATCCAATGATTGTTGGTTAAGGATGATGGCTGTGTCGTATGTGTTGAGGATAGGGGAGCTGATCTTCTCGTCGCTCAAAATAACGGTCACGTTAGCGGTACCACCACGTTGCTCAGGACCGTATGCGGGCATCCAAGTAACCTCTTTGCCTTGCATGAGACCAGAGTAGGCAAGAATCTTACCCATAGAGAGGACACCTTGTCCTCCGAATCCTGCTATGATAATCTCTTCTTTCATTTGTCTAAACTTATTTGTTTGCGTCTTTGTCAACTAACACTCCAAGTGGATAGGCAGGGAACATGTTCTCCTCCATCCATTTGTTGGCCTTCTCTGGAGTCAACTTCCATCCTGATGAACAGGTGGAAACGATCTCCACAACGTTGGCGCCACCCTTGCCGTCCAAAGAGTTCTCGAATGCCTTCCTAATGGCCTTCTTAGCCTTGCGGACAGCCGCAGCGGTGTGAACGCTTTCGCGGGTGATGAAACGGATACCTTCCAAATCCTTCAATTGGTTGGTGATTTTCAAAGGATAACCGTTCAACTTCACATCACGTCCATAAGGGCAAGTGGATGCTTTCATACCTTCTAGGGTAGTAGGCGCCATTTGTCCTCCGGTCATACCGTAGATACCATTGTTGATGAAGATGATCGCGATGCTCTCTCCACGGTTGCAGGCATGGATAGTCTCTGCTGTACCGATAGCGGAAAGGTCACCGTCTCCTTGGTAGGTAAAGACCAACTTGTCAGGGCGAAGACGCTTGATGGCAGTCGCTACCGCAGGCGCACGTCCGTGAGCAGCCTCTTCCCAATCCACGTCGATGTAGTTGTAAGCGAATACGGCGCAACCTACTGGTGCGATGGCGATGGTATTCTCCACCATGCCCATCTCTTCGATGATCTCCGCAATGATTTTGTGAACCACACCGTGGCTACAGCCTGGGCAGTAGTGCATCGGATTGTCGTTCAAAATATCTGGTTTCTTGTAAACCAGGTTCTCTGGTTTGATTATATCTTCTAATGCCATTGTTACTTCGGATTAAGTGAATTACATGATCTTACTTTTCACTGCCTCTACGATCTCGTCTGGTGTGTAAACGATACCACCCAAACGTCCGTAGTGTTCCACAGGAACTTTTCCGTTGACAGCCAAACGAACATCCTCAACCATTTGTCCCGCATTCAACTCGACAGACATCATGGCTTTTACCTTGTCGGCATATTTTCTGATGATGTTGGTTGGGAAAGGCCACAAAGTGATAGGACGGAGAAGACCCAATTTGATGCCTTGCTCACGAGCGATTTCACAAGCCTTTTGACAAATACGGGCTGAGCAACCGAAGGCAACCAATAGGTATTCCGCATCGTCGCAAAGAATCTCTTCGTAGCGAACTTCCGTCTCTTCGATCTTCTTGTATTTAGCTTGGAAACGAAGGTTGTTGGCCTCCATAACCTCTGGCTTCAACTCAAGGGAGGTGATGATGTTGTTCTTGCGGCTCATCTTTCTTCCGGTAGCGGCCCAAGGACACTCTTTCTCGACCTCTTCGTCTGTTCTTCTTGGTTGGTAGTCAGGAAGAACTACCTTCTCCATCATTTGGCCGATCACACCATCCGCCAAAATCATGGCAGGGTTTCTGTATTTAAAGGCAAGATCAAATGCGAGACCAACGAAGTCCGCCATCTCCTGCACGGATGCTGGCGCCAATGCGATGACGCGGTAGTCACCGTGACCGCCACCCTTGGTGGTTTGGAAATAGTCCGCTTGGCTAGGTTGGATGGTTCCCAAACCTGGTCCGCCACGCATTACGTTGACGATCAATGCAGGCAATTCCGCACCTGCCATGTAGGAGATACCCTCCTGCATCAATGAAACACCTGGACTGGATGATGATGTCATCACCTTCTTACCTGTTGCCGCACCACCATACACCATGTTGATGGATGAGGTCTCACTCTCCGCTTGCAATACCACCATACCGGTTGTCTTCCAAGGCTCTACTTCCATCAAGGTCTCCATGACCTCTGATTGTGGAGTGATAGGGTATCCGAAGTATCCGTCGCATCCGCATCTGATGGCGGCATGGGCGATGGCTTCGTTACCTTTCATCAATTTAACTTCTTCACTCATCGTATTTTAATCTATTTTTGTTTTATACACAGTAATACATCCGTCTGGACATACAATACCACAACTTGCGCAACCTACGCACGCATCCTCATTTGCCATGATGGCGTAATTGTAACCCTTAGCGTTAACTTGCTTGGACATCGCCAAGACTTTAGCAGGGCATGCCACCACACAAAGTTGGCAACCTTTGCATCTGTCTTTGTTAACGACTACAGCACCTTTGATTTTAGCCATTTCCTCTGTTTTTTAGTGTAAATTTATTGAAGGCAAATTTAATTTTTTTTCTTCAAAAAAGGAAATTTAAATCCATACAAACTCCAGCCGTGAAAAAAATGGCTCCAACGCCCATTTTTATAGGTATTTTTAACGTATGAGCCTATTCTAAAAAGGCGTTTAATAGTGTATATATACTATATTTGCATTTATATTGTATGATACGGAAACTGACTTACATATTGCTCTCTATCGTCGGGGTGCTTCTATTAGCGCTCCTACTAGCTTATTCCGCTTTCCAAAATGAGCGGATCCAGCGTCGTGTCATCGGTGTTTTAACGGAGAGTTTGTCCAAACAGGTGGGCAGTGAAATCGGTATGGGACATATCGATTGGTCTTTCCCTAATAGTTTCGTCCTTCAGGATGTCTATGTGAAGGACTTGAATAACGATACTTTGCTCTCTTGGAACCGCGCGAAGGTGACCATCAACATGATGAAACTCTTCTCCTCCACCATCTCCTTCCGTACGATTCAATTTTCGGGCATGAAGGCTAATCTCTCCAAGGATTCCCTGAATGTGCCGAACTTCCAATTCTTTGTCGATGCGTTTAAGCCTAATCGGGAAGATACCCTTTCGTTGCAATGGTCCATGGATATTGAGTCTGTGGCCTTTAATCATTGTGACGTTTCCTATCGAAATCCATACAAAAAGGAGTTGTTGGGACGTTTGGACCCCAATGATTTGTATGTGAGTGATTTGTGTGGAAGAATGTATGTGAGCTCCTTTACGGATGATTCCGTCCATGTTTGGATTAATGACATAAGCTTGTGCGAAAAGTCCGGCTTGGTTGTGGATACCATTTCCGCGACGGTGGATATGAATAGGGAGCGAATTCTTGTCAATGATTTTGTTTTGGCTGCGCCCCGTAGCCACGTGAAGTTCGATCAAGTATTGGTGCTTCATGAAAATTATGAAGCCTTTAAAGACCCATTGAATCGTTTGAGAGGTGCCATCAATATCGCGCCATCCTATATCCGTCCGGCGGATTTCTCTTCCCTTTATCCACCTTTGGATATTTTGTTTGAGGATGTCCGGGTGAGCGGTTCAATCTTTGGTTCTCCGAAGGATTTGGAGTTGAATGGCTTGAATCTATCCTATGGAGATTGTACGAGATTCCAGGGATTGGCCAATATCAAAAATCTCTTCCCGAATCCGCAAGAATTCTATTTGGACGCGCATGTCAACAAACTTTCCTCCTCTCCTTTGGAATTGGCCGATATCCTATATGTCGCCATTGACCGGGAGGTGCTTTTGCCAAGATCGTTGGATTCTTTAGGCATGGTTTCATTCAGTGGTGACGCCAAGGGATCTTTGCATGACTTAATGACGAAGGGAATCCTCTCCTCGGTGGCGGGTGATTTGGCCATTTCGGCGAATTTCCAATCGGCGGATTCGAAGCTGAACTCCTATCATGCGGTGGGCGAGGTAAGCGCCGGCAATTACCATTTGGGAAATATATTTGGAGAAAAGTCCGACTTGGGCGATGTGACGATGGGGCTGCATGTCTCTTTGGATAAATTGGCGGACCGAAATTATGTGGTGCATGCCGAGGGTAAGGTGGATAGCTTCACTTATAAAAATTATTGTTATGAAAATATCCGACTAAACGGAACTTTCGATGGAGATGGTTTTGACGGCGAATTGGTGATGAGCGATAAGAACGCGGAGGTTAATTTCTCCGGAAAGGCGGACTTTAAGAAGCATGATATGCCTGTGTATCACTTCTCCTCCCATGTGGACAAACTCAATTTGAGTGCGACCAACCTCATTACAAAATATGATAATACGAGTATCTCTTTCGATATTGAGTCCAATTTCGTCGGTAATTCCATCGATAACGTGGAGGGATCGATGTCGATGGATAATGTGGTCTTTGTGAATGACGACCATGAATTGCGGATAAACAACCTTAGTGTGGCCGCAACGGTGGATCAACGCCAAAAGCAACGTAAATTGACCATCTTTTCAGACTATATCAATGGTCATATCTTAGGACAATATCAGTTCTCGACGCTTGGGAAGTTCTTCCATAATGTCGCCCATCATTACGTGCCATCCTTGGTGAAGGAGGAACAATTGCTACCCGAGAAGAAACGGGTTAATAATTTCACATTTGATTTTGTTGTGGATAATACAGAACCGATCAACGATGCTTATGAGTTGCCATTCTCCATTTTGGAGGAGACCAGGGTGAAGGGATTCTTGAACGATTCCACCAATCAGTTCCGGGTGAGGGTAGAGTCTGATCAGATGCAGTACAATGACAAGATTTTGACCGATATGTTGCTGCTCTTGGAAAATCCGAAGGATGAACTCAAGGCGATGCTTCGTACAACTTGCCAGCCGGCAAGTGGAAGACGTAATCCTTACTTCTTCTCCGTCAATACATTGACGCAAAATGATTCCTTGGATGTCAAGTGCCATTTCAGCAATACAGGAGATGTGACCTACAGCGGATCTTTGATGGTAGGAACCCGATTTAAGGATTTGACGGAGGATGGTTTGACCGCGGATTTCCACATCCGTCCATCTTCGATCATATTGAACGATGTTGAATGGTTGATGCGTGATAGTCGAATCGGATTGGATAAGAAGCGTATCGAAATTGACAGTTTCTATTTTAATCATGATACCCAATTCCTCAGCATAAATGGTGTGAACAGTACCTTGGCGGATGATAGTATCAATGTCCATTTCAGTGATTTCAAACTGGATTATGTAAGTAACATCATCGCAAATGACAATATCACATTCAATGGTGTTTCGGATGGCGATGTCTTTTTGTATGGCGCCTTGTCAAATCCATATTTCAAGGGAGATTTGTACATCTATGACGCAGCGATAAACGAATATACGATTGGTGATCTATCTGTACATTCCCGCTGGAAGGAAAAACAGAAGTGCATCGATTTTGACGCTAAGTTGCTTTCCCCTTATGAAGAGCAATTGTATCGTTCCGATATCAGTGGTGGTGTATTCCTGGGTGCTGATTCTTTGTATATTGAGGGAGATTTGAAGAATGTCGATTTGAAGTTCCTTCGTCAGTATTTGAAGAATGTGATGCCTAACAACACCGGTACGGTGAGTGGTAATGTGAAGGCTTATGGTAAGTTTGGCCATATCGGATTGGCGGGCCATCCTTTCGTGCGCAATTTTGCCTTTGATGTGGATTATCTGAATACTTCATATGTGTTGTCCGATACGATCTATTTGACACCGACTACGATCAGTCTGAACCAAACACCTGTTTATGATGTGGATGGTAACTATGCGGTCATATCAGGTCTCTTGTTGCATGATGGTTTCCGTAAATTCAAGTACGCCTTTGACTTGACCTTCGACAAATTGTTGGGCTTGAACACACAGGAGGAGGATAACGAGACCTTCTACGGAAGGGCTTATGTGAAGGGTGGCGCCAATATTTCGGGTACTCAAGACCGCTTGAATATCAATTTGGATTTGCAAACACGGGAAAACACCTCTTTGACCATTCCTATTGATGATAACTCCTCTACCAAGGAGTGCGACTTCATATCGTTTGTGGAGGTGGAAGACAATAAAACCATGGCGGAGAAACGCCGCTCTCGTCGTGAAAGGTTGAAGAAGATCCGTGAACAATCGGGTAAATCCCCTATGGAATTAAATGTGGACGCGAAGCTTGTGGCGACACCTGACGCGCAAATTCAGTTGATTATGGATGCGCAACAAGGTGATTTGATTCGTGCCTATGGAAACGGTAATTTACACATGACTTATAATTCCAGGGAGAACGATTTTAAAATGCATGGAAGTTACGAGATTGAAAAGGGTGATTACATGTTTACCATCCAAAGCGTGATTTCCAGGAAGTTTGATATCAATAGTGGTAGCACCGTGCGATGGACAGGAAACCCTTCCAATGCCTTTATTAATATCCAGGCGCAATATGGTTTGAATGCCTCCTTGTCGGATATCGTTGAGGATCCAAATCTTCGTTCCACACCCGTTCGATGTATGTTGGGCTTGACAGGAACGATCAACCAACCGGTCATCAAGTTTGATATTGATTTGCCAAACTCTGACGAAGATGTCCGAAGCATGCTGAAGAGTGTTATCAACACAGAGGAGGCGGTAAACCGTAATGTGGCTTCTCTTTTGGCTTTGGGTCACTTCTACACGATGGATAAGTACAAGATGTCCAGCGTGACGACGACAGAGTTGTCCTCTGTGGGATTCTCGACCCTCTCTTCCCAATTGTCTAGCTGGATTTCGAAAATGAGCCGTGATATCAATATTGGGTTGAATTATAAACCAACGACCATGACCACGGATGGAACCAGCGCTTCTAGTGAGTTTGACGTCGCGCTCTCCACTCAGTTGTTTAACGACCGTTTGATGTTGAATGGTAACTTCGGATACCGTGACGATGTGGATGATGCGTCGAATATCTCCAATAGTATCATCGATTTCGACTTGGAATATAAGCTTTCAAAATCTGGACGTTTCCGTACCAAGGCCTTTAACCATTCCAATAACAGTTATTTCAAACAGGCTGCGAACACGCAAGGTATAGGTGTTGTGTACCACGAAGATTTTGACACTTTCTCAGGTTTGATGAAGTCTTACTGGCAATCCATCAAGGGCGTCTTTAAGAAAAAGGAGGAAGAGGAGAAGACGGATGCGGAAAAGAAGGAGGAAGAAAAAAATAGTGGTGTGAAGAAATCTAACAAGGAGAAAAAAGGGGAGTGATGACTCTCCTTATGTGTGTCCGTGTTTAGTCCGTAACGTAAGATGGATGGCGGTGAAAACTGCTTACACAAAGCAATTCAAACCCACGTGTCCGTAAGAGATCTTGCCTTTGTATTCCTGCCTTAATTGTGCGTATTGCTCAATGCCTGTGCAGTGGCAAGCAATGACTTCCTCTATTTCGTGTTGATTGAGCAGTTGAGCCAATCTGCTGATTTTTTCAGGCGATTCGTGCAAGGTGTGGAAGCCTCCGATGACCAAACGGATCGGTTCGGAGAAGTGCTCCTTGGCGCTACGAATTGTGTTGACGATGCCTCTGTGCGCGCAACCGCTGATGATGGATATTTTCCCTTCATGACGCACGCAGATGAATTGCTCGTCATCAAATTGGTCTTCCGTTGGTATACCTTGGCGACGGATTACCATATTGGCGAAGTGTGTTTCATTGGGATCAAAAATTTTCACTTCAGGTAGAATGAATACACCTTCAGCAATTTCGGTGATTTCCTTGGTGGTATGAATTCTTTGTGGATCAATATTGGTTCCAACGGGTAGCCCGATGCTTCTGTCGGCTCTGCCGAAGCGTTCGGTGTCAAAGCCTTTTTTCGCATAGATCGGAGCGTGGTCATTGTGGGCAATGAAGTGGGCCAATCCGCCTGTGTGGTCGTAGTGACCGTGGCTGATGACCAAGGCCTCTATCTGGGATATGTCGATGCCTCCTATATTGGCGTTGAAAGCGTATAGGTCAGTCTGTCCCGTGTCGAAAAGAATTTGTCTCTTGTCGTCCGTCTCAATGAGGAGGGAGAATCCCAGTTCCGCTTTCATCTTCGCTTGGAAGACTGTGTTCTCTATCAGTATCTTGAACTTCATACCCAAATGATTTGATTTGCGAATTTACCTAATTTTCTCTAAATTTGTTTAGACTTAAATTGATATGTGTATGAAATTAGCAGAGGCATTACAAGAGCGTGCGGATCTAAACCGCAAGATTCAACAGTTGCAGAGCAGATTGTTGAACAATGCGACCGTTCAGGAGGGGGAACAAACAGCAGAGGATCCACAAGCTTTGTTGAAGGAGTTGAATGCGAGCGTGGACCGTTTGCAGTGGATCATCGCCAAGGTGAATTTGACCAATTGTCAAACCAAGGTAGATGGCAAAACCCTTACCGAGTTAATTGCGGAGAAGGATTGTCTCTCCATCAAGATTGAGAAGTACCGTAATTTTTTGAATAGCGCCAGTAACTTGGCGGGCCGTGCGGCGCATACTGAAATCAAGGTGTTGAGTGCCGTGAACGTGCGTGAGTTGCAGACGCAATTGGATGGCTTGTGCAAACAATTGCGTGTGGTGGACAATGCGATCCAACAGACCAATTGGAGCACTGATTTGATAGAGAAATAGTTGGATATAGGGAGCGTCTGATCAGGCGAATGTTAACCTCTCGGAGGGCGAGGCAAGGCTTTCCACTTATAGGTAAGGGCGAGGACAACCCATTTTGCATCGTTTAAATTTTTGATGCTTTATCGTTATGTCCTGATCGTGTATAACCGTATTGTTATCGTTTATTCTTATTACCGAACATTGATGACGGACGCTCTTTTTTTTATTTAAGAATTAAGAATTAAGAATTAAGAATTCTCCTGCGACTGGATGAGGCTTTATTCGTTGGGATTTAGGCCAAAAAAAGGATGTGAACTGAATCACATCCTTTTCTTGTATTGTGCGAATACTTCTTATTCTGTTTTAACTACACGAACAGGGCGTATGGCGTATCCATACCCTCTGTATGAGGAACTGGTTCCCGCATATGATTCAATCTTGGATGGTGTGTAAAAGTCCGAAGACCATCTTACTCCTGTATATTCAATCTCCCTCAATCCATCATCTTGGTAACCTGAATATGGGAAATAGATTAAAGCACCATTCTTATTGCTTTTGTAAACAGTTAGCCTTCTGCTTTCGCCATTTATAGTTTTGAATACAATGTCTCTTGTGCAGTTTTCATATAGCTCTTCGTATTCTTTGCTTGTAGGCATTCTCCAATCCTCTCCCCAATTTCGTGTTGCCGCATCGAATTTAGGAGAAAGTTTATAGGTTACATTCTCCTCGTCTATTTTAGTTTCCGTAACAACTCCCAACGCTAACAACTCACTTGCGGTAACGTTATACCATGGACTTTCGAATGCGGAGTAATTCTCTTTAGTCTCGAATTCTCCCCAAGAAAAATAATCGCCGTAATCTGTCTCTCTTTGGGCTCCTATATTGGTTCGTGCCCAAAGTGTTCCGCTTGGCAATCCCAAATCCACATATTCATGCTCATCGGAAACAATGTTCGGTGCGGCTGTAGTCACATTTACGGTACATTTACTTTTCTCGCCTCTGTATTCTGCCGTGATTTCGCACGATCCTGCGGACAATGGAACAATGATGCCTTTATTTACAAATGCCACCTGTTGGTTGGAGGAACTCCATGTTATGTCATCTGCTGTCAGTGCGTTGGCAGGTGAGGTGGAAAACGACACCTTTTTGGTAGAGTTGGCTGTTGTCAGATTCAACTCTTTTTGATCCAGAGATAAGGTGATTTTATAATCTGCAGTACTAGCATAGATAGGACGAACGGACATTCCATAATATTCCCTCATGAATAATCCGATTTCATATCTTCCTGCTGCCACTCGTGCTGTATATGCGAAATTGTTGCCGTTTCTGTTGCGCATAGTTGATGTCCTATAGTATCCGATATCTTTGCCAGAAACAGATCCGTCAACATACCGATATCCAGCGGCAGGTAGATATATGCTCGCTCCATTGGTGCGGCTTGTGACTTTTGTGCAAAGTACGCCATCGAGTTCAACTTCTGACAAATCGCATTCGTTGAACAATTCCTGGAAATGAGCCATGGAAGGCATCATCCAAATCTCTCCCCAATTAAACTTGGCTGCGTCATAATCTGCGGTAAGGTTTCCTCTTTCATCGATTATTCCATTGTTTAGAAAATCATCGTATTTGTAGAAATTCCATCCGTAACCATTTTCTGAATTTAATCCTGGACTCGTGTATCCCCACTTTAGCATATAACCCCATTCTTTGGGTTCCGTCGCACCAATATTGTATGATGCCCACAACGTTCCGCTTGGTAGCCCTAAATCGACATAGGCGTTTTGATCTACAGTAACTTCGCATTGTGCAATCTGATTGTTGTATATAGCTGTGATAACGCATTTGCCTTCGGATACAGAGGTGACTTTCCCCTCTTTTACGGTCGCTACGTTCTCGTCGGAAGAACTCCATTGCACCTCTGATGCGGCAACTGAATTTTGGGGTTTTGAAGAGAAACTTAAGCCTGCTGTTTGATGGACGCCTGGAATCCGTAATCCCTTGGATATTTTGATGCGGGATACGGATGAAGAAGATTGAACTGCCCTTACAGAACAACTGTATTCTCTATACGATCCTCCAGAACCCATGCTGTTTGTGTTACTGCTGAATGAAAATCCATTTGCGACATATTGGGAATTTGTGTTAGATGACCAATATGTAACATGTTCTTCATCGAATTGACGCGTTGAGTAATAACCTGCAATAGGAAGGAAAATTGATGCGCCTGTTGCTCCGGTAAATCTGTATCCGAAAACGCCATTGATACTATCTTTGGTCTTCGTAGTATTGGATGTGAGCTCATTCCATTCCTTGTCGTTAGGAAGTCTCCAATTAATCCCCATATTGACGGTCGCCGCATCATATTCTGGCATGAGTTCCTCGTTTTCGTTGAAAAAGCCTAGATTTATTAACTCGTTAGTCGTTAGTAGGTACAATTTGTAGTCATCCACGAAGGATTTTGTTGGAGATTCTGTAGGCTCAGTTTCCCCCCAAAGGAAGTGGTCTCCAGCCTCTTCTGGGGAGGTGGCTCCCACATTACAGCTTGCCCATAGGATTCCGCTTGGTAGTCCTAAATCCACGTAATAGTAGTTCTCTGCCTCTTTCACATTTACGGAGCATGTGATGGTCCTGTTCCCGTATTTGCCTTCAATCAGACAAGTGCCGACAGCGATAGGGGAGACGACTCCATTTGAAACGGTTGCCACAGATTCGTTCGAACTGCTCCAAATCAAATCTTCTGGCTTCAAATCACCAGTTGGCGAACATGTGAAATCAATGGATTTGGAATCTTGAGAGAGCAAGAGTGTTAATTGATTCTTTTTCAATTTGATTAGTGGCGCAAATGCTAAGCTATCAACCTCATCGGCGGAAATCTCGTATGCAACCTGGTCTTTTTTTATGATTTGTATTTTTCCTTCATTAGCGACCACTCCGTCGTTAACGAAAAGAGTGTCTTTTCGAATGACTTCTCCGTCCTTGTATTGATAAATGAATTGTTGGGCTGATGTGGTGATGAACATTGCGCAAAGTGCGAATGCCATTCCTATTAAGGTTTTCTTTCTTTTATTTCCCATGATTCAATTTATTTATTCTTTTTGAAAAATCTCACATATTTGTTTTCTACTGAAATAATGTAAAAACCTTCGGCTAATGAGGATACTTCCACCTCATTCCCTCTAGTCTCTTTAATGACAACACCATTGGCATTGGTGATTGACACTTGCGGATTTTCTCCTGCGCCAATGATGTGTAAACGGTCAAAGACTGGAGAAGGGTAAAGCGTTATGGCATTGTCGTAGTTAAATAGGTTATTGATGCCATTGACACTCTCCTCGATGAAGAACATAGAACTTACACCAGTGATGCTCTCTCCGTTATTTAAGTTTACCGTCAGGGTTGTCTTCCCTTCATTGTTTACGAAGATTACATTTTGGATCGTAGAAAAAGGAATTGTGTCTTTACTTCCATCTGCATATACCATTTCTGCATTATTCCCTGCCCAAAGTGCGGTGGATGACGATAGAAGTATCGTTGTTAGGAAACATAATATTTTTGTACTCATATGCTCAATTAATTGTTTGTTGGTGCAACATAGAAGGAAATCTACGAAAAAAAGGATGTGAACCCAATCACATCCTTTCCTGTTTATTGGAAATTTCTATTATTTCAAAATATCCAAAGCGTTCTTGATGCGCTTGAAGGCCTCAATCAAGTTCTCCTCTGAAGTGGCGTAAGACATACGGATGCACTTTGGAGAACCGAATGCGTTACCACCTACGCATGCTACATGGCCTTCTGTCAAAAGGTACATGGCCAAGTCTGCGGAGTTGTTGATCACGTCACCCTTAGGAGTCTTCTTGCCGAAGTAAGAGCTACACTCAGGGAATACGTAGAAGGCACCGTCTGGTTTGTTTACCTTGAAGCCCTCGATCTCGCTAGCCATCTTGACAACGAGGTCACGTCTGCGCTCGAATGCTTGACGCATGGTCTCTACGCAAGATTGATCGCCAGTGTAGGCAGCCTCAGCAGCCTTTTGCGCGATGGAGCAAGGTCCTGAAGTATATTGTCCTTGCAATTTGTTGCAAGCGGCAGCGATCCATTTTGGAGCGGCCAACCAACCCAATCTCCAACCAGTCATCGCATAACCCTTAGATACACCGTTGATGATGATCACGCGGTCCTTAACCTCTGGGAATTGAGCGATGCTCTCGTGCTTACCAACGTAGTTGATGTGCTCGTAGATCTCGTCAGCGAGGATGTATACTTGTGGGTGCTTTGCCAAAACTGCGGCCAAGCCCTTCAACTCTTCCTTAGAGTAAACGCTACCTGTTGGGTTAGAAGGTGAGCAAAGGATGATCAACTTAGTCTTAGGTGTGATGGCTGCCTCCAATTGAGAAGGGGTGATCTTGAAGTTTTGGTCCAAACCAGCCTCAACGATTACGTTGGTTCCCTCTGCCAACTTCACCATTTCAACGTAACTTACCCAGTATGGTGCAGGGATGATTACCTCATCACCAGGACCAACCAAGCACATGATCGCGTTGCAAACAGCTTGCTTTGCTCCGTTAGAGCAGACGATTTGGCTAGGGTCGAACTCCAAACCATTCTCCTTTTTCAACTTCTCAGCAATTGCCTTTCTCAACGGCATGTAGCCAGGAACTGGTGAGTAGAAAGAGAAATTGTCGTCGATAGCCTTTTGCGCAGCAGCCTTGATGTGTTTAGGTGTGGTGAAGTCTGGTTCTCCTACACTAAGGTTGATAACATCTATGCCTTGTGCCTTGAGCTCTTGGCTCTTTTGTGACATGGCAAGCGTCTCAGAAGGTGATAAAGCTGCTAAACGAGCTGAAACTTGATCCATTTTACGTCTGTTTATATAAGTTGTTTATAAATATATGCTATTTATTTCCAATTGTTTAGGTGCTGTTTTCTCTAGTACCCAAAAATCGGTGCAAAATTATATCATTTTTTGAACAAATCAAACGCTTGTGCTAAAAGATTTTTTGAGATTTGATAACTTCTTTTCGGTGGTTATAAATCCACTTTTATCAGTTTCATTGTTTTGATTTGTTGACGGGTGATGACCTCCACTAGGTAGATGCCTTTTCCCCATTGGACGGTGTGCAGCATGAATTCCTCTTTGTCAGGATCCTCCCTGAATATGATTCTGCCTGTCATATCGTAAACAACTATGTGATCCATCTTCTCGGAAGCCGTGATGTTGACTTCGTCATGAGTCGGGTTAGGGTAGAGTTGTAACGTGATGCTCTCCGCCGCATTGTTTTTGACTCCGGTGGTATCTTTCACACCATTCTTTTTGCCTGGACTTGGATTGTGTTCCAATGGGTCTGTGGTGAAGATAACCCATTCCTCCACACCATCGGTCTCTCTTCCATAGGACTCGTTCATGTTGGTGCTGACCAATTCCACGCAATCCAAAATTTCTCCGTTCGGGTGGGAAATACAGATGGTGGAGAGGGTGTCTTTGCCCAGTTTGAAACTTAAGTGGTCAGGACTGATGCGGTCGTCGCCTTTGGTCCAGAAGACTTTGTGCTCTTTCGCACCTAGGGTCATGTGTCCATATCCGACAGGAAAGGTCTCCGACTTCACGACAGAGTCTGCCCTGGTGATGAAGATGGTGTAGCCGGCAAGGTTGATGTTTTTCTCTCCGCAATTGTAGATCTCGATCCATGGCATGTATTCTCCGCTTGCGTCGGAATATTTGGATAGACCATTGATGTGCGGACACACTTCGTTGATCACCAAAGTAGGCAGTGTGTCTAGTACCACCACTGTATCCGCAGCTGGTTTGAAGGTGGCAGTGATCGAGCCCGCTGCTTTCATCTTTCCTACCAAAATGCCGGGAAGTCCGTAACGGCTGTCCGTCGTGTCCGAAAGCATCTCAAATAATGTATCCGAAGAGAATTTCCACTCGGAGAATTCATATCCTTCGGGTGCTTTCGCGATGAGTTCCAGTTCATATCCTTTGAAATAGGTGCCTTTGTAATGGTTGGTTTTCTCTCCATTCATAAACAACTCCGCTTCAGGATTCGCTGATTGAATCTCCAAACTTGTCGTGTCGGTTCCGCCCACATATTCCATTAGATGTTTGTAGATGTATCGGGGCCTGTTCAAAGCGAACTTACGCATGCCCGCCGCCGCGTCCACTGCGCTTTTGTTAAAACATGCTTGGTATTCAGGATTGACGATGGCTGTCACGCTGTCGAACACCGCATTGATGTTCTCTGGGGTGAAGGTGGTCGAAAGATGCATGAGGAACTTGGTGGTGAATTTTCTTTGGAAATATTTGTTCCTTTTCAGTCCCTTGAAGATCTCTGTCATCCAGGCAGATTTGTTGGCCCATTGTTTGTTTCCCTCTCCGGAGCACCAGATGATCATGTTTTTGGTATAGTTGCCTAAGTACTCGTAGCCAGGTAGTCCTAACCCGAAATCCGTATCGAACAACATCCATCTGAAACGACCATCCTTCTTCTCCCTCCAGATTTTTGTGTTGTTGCCAGGCCAATCGGTGTTGACGATGAATTGTTGGAAGATTTGGTAATCCACATATTCATCCATGTCCATGAAGCTGCAAGCCCCTTCGTAATATTTCAATGTGTCGGTCACTCTGGTCGACAACAGGGATGTTAGTTTGTCGTAGGTGATTTTGTCTCCTTTGCTGGCGCGGATGCCCAATTGGTCTGAAACGGTGATGAGGTCGATGTCCTCGTCGTCCACGTTGAAATTGGCGTCCAAGTAGTCTGCGTTGGTCCGTTCGTTAAGATTCATCAGCCCTTGGTATTTGCCGTTGATGTAATAGGCTACGGGCTGATAGGCTTGGTAGTCAATGTTCATGCCGGTGGCGAAGGTTTGCATCAAACCGTCACGGAAACGGACTTTGTTGTAGGCGGTACCTCCATTGCGGATGTGTAGGGCGCGGTGGATGACATTGGGTTTTGATGCGAAGAAGTGGTAGTCGAATGTATCTATGCCTGTCTTCTTGGATGCTTTGATGGAGAGTGATTTGATCTTCTCCGCGCGTGAACATCCTCCCTCGACGGCAGCCTCCGCTTCTTGGGAAACAACTACTTTGCCATCGACGATGTATTCGAAATGGACAGGTCGTTTCCAATCTTGGTTGTAGTTGGCTTTTGTCCTGACGCAGTCTTTCTCACCTCTGGATCCGTTGGTTCCTATTACGCAGATTCCGATTGTGTCGCTGTAAAAATAGGCGGAGTCTACTGATATGGAGATGATAGGCACGCCAAATCCGCCATATTGGCTGTGGGCTTCGTCCTCAAATAGGAAAGAGACGGTACTGACCTTGCTGGCCATCTTGCCATTTTGGTAGGTGATGCTTCTCACATTGGCGTTGCCGCCAATGTAGATGGGTTGGTCATAACGCATGCCGTTCTCCGCGGATGGTATGCTTCCGTCTAGGGTGTAGTAGGTGAGGCTGCTCTCCGCAGACTCTTGGGGAAGAATTTCAAGCTCAATAGGTTCTTCCAATACGCCACCGACATGACTGAATTGAGGTGCCTTGCATCTGGATTCGTGGCAATCCGCATAGACCTCCGTGTTTGGTTTTTGCGGGGAGGGGGTCATGTAGCCTATGACACCGTCTTTGATGCCGTAGGCGATGTTGGCGTCCATGGCTTCGTAGGCGAAAGAGTCTACTTTTGTACTACCATCATAGAGGACGATCGATCCTCCGTCCGCATCCAATTTGTAAGGTGAGTGGTCCATGCCTTGGATTTCATCCATCCATATGACTGAGTTGGGGCCGACCATTTGGTCGTTGGTGATTCTCCAACGCCAACGCTCTTCCATCTTCCCTTTGATGGCTTGTTTGCCGTAATGAATGATGAGGTATCCGTTCAGATTGACGGTGTCGCCACCTGTTTCAAACTCGATGTAGTTGGAAAAGTTGTAGGAACTTTTGTTCATATAAGTGGAGAGGTTACAAGTGGAGACCTCTCCAATGGAGACGCCCGAAAAGGCGTGCATAGTATACGATAGGACGAGACCTAACGTTATAAATAATTTTTTGACCATATGTCTGTATATTTTCAGGAAACGGTGCAAAGATAATAAAAATTAAGAATTAAAATTTAAGAAATAAGAAACGAAATCGATGAAGTCGATGAGTTCGGCGAAGCCATTTAAAACCCTCGTAGAGGTTTCTTGCCTATATTTGTAAGGAGAATATTCGCGCTATTGGTTTTTTATCCGTAATTTCGCGGATGACAAACGATTGGTCGTAATAAGTTTTGGAAAAAGTTCAGTTGCAAATATTAGGCGCGGGATCGGCTGTTCCGACGAAGAAGTTTTCTCATCCGTCTCAGGTGCTTTCTCTACGGGAGAAGGTGTTTATGATTGATTGTGGAGAGGGCACGCAGCATCAGGTGCGCCGTTTTGGCGTCCGTGTCTCCCGATTGAACCATATATTCATCTCCCACCTTCACGGAGACCATTGCTTCGGATTGGTTGGTCTGTTGTCTACCTTGGACACGCAAGGTCGGACGGGTGATGTCTACATCCATTCCCATCCTGAATTGGAGGCTTTGCTTCGTCCTATGATCGCTTTCTTTTGCAAGGGTTTATCTTTCAATATCTATTTTGAACCCTTCTCTCCAGGCGTATCGGAGGAAATCTATTCGGATAGATCCTTGTCTGTCCGCTCCTTTCCATTGAAGCATTCCGTGAAATCATCAGGCTTCCTTTTTAAGGAGCATGAGAAGGAGAGGCATATAAAACCTGAATTGATCAAATATTTCAATGTTCCAGTCGCGCAGATTCCCCTCATCAAACGAGGCGCCGATTTCACGACTGAGGATGGTGAGGTGATTCCGAACTATCAATTGACCTCCGCGCCAACACCTCCGAAGAGTTATGCCTACTGTTCCGACACGGCCTATACGGAGAAGTTTTTGGATCATATCGCCGGTGTGGATTGCCTATTTCATGAGGCGACCTTCGTCCAAAAGGATTTGCCTGCCGCTAAGAAAACGATGCATTCCACAGCTTTGCAGGCGGCGACTATTGCTAAAATGGCGGGTGTGAAGCAATTGATTATCGGACATTATTCCGCTAGATATGATGACCCCGCTGAGTTGTTGGCGGAGGCGAAGAGCATCTTCGAACCTACCGATTTTGCGGCGGATGGAAAGTTATTTACCTTTTAAGAAATGATGTGTAGAGATAATATGTTCCGTAAAGTGATTTCTGTGCCTTTCAAATGGATTTTGCCTTTGATGCTTGTTTTCTCCGCATGGCCTACCTATGCTGCGAGAACAGAGATCGTGGGTGTCATCAGGGATTCGTTGACCAAAGAGACATTGCCTTACGCCTCTGCCTATTTTGTGAATTCGGGGAATGGTACCGCGGCGGACGCGAACGGAACCTTCTCCCTCGATACGGATGAGTCTGGCTATCTTGTCTTCTCCATGATGGGGTATATGGATAAACAGATTTATATCAAGGCGGACGGTGTGAAAAAGACTTTGAAGGTGGATCTCCAGGAGGAGGATTTTGAACTGGGGGAGATTTCCGTCACGAGACGTCGCCGTCAACATTATTCCAAAAAGAATAATCCGGCATTGGAGTTGGCCCGTAAGGTTATTGTGAAAAAGGATGAGTCCGCGATCACGCTCAAACCCTATTACACTTGTGATAAATACCAAAAGATCATCTATTCGTGGAATGGATTCGAGGCTGGTAAATTTGGCTTCCTAAAGAATAAGTTCGGCTTCCTATATGACCATATCGATACGACGGACAAGGGAAAGTCAATTTTGCCATTGGGCTTGCGTGAGACCTCTTCCAAGGTTTGTTATCAGGCGGATCCTAAACGTGTCCGTACGCTTGTGCAAGCGAAGAAGTTTGATGGCTTGGATGAGTTATTGCCTCAAGAGAGCGTGCAGAACACCTTCAATGAATTGTTCCAAGATATCGATATTTTCCAAAATGATATCGTCTTGCTCTCCAACCATTTCGTCAGTCCATTGTCCAACATCGCACCATCGTATTATAAGTTTTATGCGTTGGATACGGTGATTATTGAGGGTGTACGCTGCGTAAACCTCGCTTTCACCCCTTATACAACTGAAGCCTATGGCTTTTCGGGTAGCCTCTATGTGGCGGTGGATTCCTCTTATGCGCTGAAGCGGGCGAAGTTTCAATTGCCCAAAGATATCAACATGAATTTTGTGGAGGGAATGACCTTCGAACAAGATTTTGATTATGCGGAGGATGGTACCCGTATGCTTATGAGGGATTTTGTGAGCGCCGAATTTTTTGTGCCCGCGGCGCCTCGTGTCTATGGCGAACGTTTGAATTCTTATAGGGATTATCTTTTCGAGAAACCGAAAGAGGCTTTTGTTTTCGATATTCCTAACCCTGTGTTGGACTTTACGGATGACAAACGTCTCTCCGCATCGGTGTGGGATACTTTGCGCCACGCCCCTTTGTCGGAGCAGGAGGCTCGCACCCAACAGTTGATGCGCGAGTTGAGGCAAGTCCCAATCTATCGTTTCGTGGAGGGATTTGTGAAGATATGTACCAATAATTTTATCCCTACGAAGCGGGAGAATAGTCAGTTCGATATCGGCCCCGTCTTCTCAATGATCTCTTCCAATGATTTGGAGGGGCTACGTCTCCGTTTTGGCGGAGAGACGACCACCGCTTTCGACAAACATTTCTTCCTCTCTTCCTACATCGCCTATGGATTTAAGGATAAGCGGTTGAAGGGAATGGGCTCTATCGAATATTCTTTCAATGATAAAAAGAAGTATCATGTGGAGTTCCCTGTCCATTCGTTGAAGGTCTATTGCCGCTATGATGTGGATAAGGTGGGCGACGAATATTATGGTTCGTCCGGTGGCAACCTTTTCTCTTCTTTATTGAGCCGTGTGGATGACCGTAACTCAATTTATGCGCGAACGGCGGGCCTCTCTTATTTGAGGGAACATCATAACGGATTGTCTGTATGGGCGGACTACCAGTACAAAACTTCCTATTCCACCTATCTGACCAATTTCCAACGTTACGACCATGAAGGTGTGGCGCATGACATCGACTATTATTCGATGGGAACTTTCCGTGCCGGCATTCGTTTCGCACCTCATGAGAAATTTTATCAAAGCAGACAGTACCGCTATAATTTGAACAAGGAGGTGCCCGTCATTTCACTTTCCCATACATTCGCCTTAAAGGGTTTGTTGGGTTCTGATTATAGTTACAATAAGACGGAACTGAACTTCCAAAAACGTGTCTGGTTCTCCTTCTTTGGTTATGCGGACTTGTCGTTCCGAGGTGTGAAGGTGTGGGATAGGGTGCCATACACCTTGTTGGATGTGCCTTTGTATTCAACCTCTTACGTGATTGATAATGATGCGTTTAATCTGATGGATCCGGTGGAGTTCATCAATGATCAATCTCTTTTCTGGAATATCACCTATTACATGAATGGTTTGATCTTGAACCGTATCCCAGTCATCCGTAAATTGCAGTTGCGTGAGGTGTTGAGTTTCCGTGGCGTTTGGGGTAGCATCTCCGATGAGAATGATCCGAATGGTGAGGGTGACCGGAATGGTCTCTTTGCCGTTCCTGGCAGAACGTATACCATGGATGGAAAACCCTACATGGAGGTGGGCGTCGGTATCGAAAACATCATAAAAGTGTTCCGTGTCGATTATTATTGGCGCCTCAATTACCGTGACCACGAAGGGGTGGATAAACATGGCATTCGGGTAGGTGCCCACTTTAATTTTTAGGAGGCGGAGAGGATTCGTATTCCTTTCCTCCATCTGCCCATTGAGCTTTTTTGTTGATAAATATTTGTCGGATTTATGGTGTTTTGTTGAATCGATTTATTATCTTTACATAATAACTTTAAGCTTTTTGTGCTATGGATATGTTGAGACTGATAAAGAATGACCAGTGGTTGAAACCCTATCAAGATGCGATTCTTGGCAGATATAAATATTATAAGAGACGTGTTTCCGAGTTGTGCGGCGCGTCGCAGTCTTTGTCTGAGTTTGCTTCCGGTTATTTGTATTTTGGGCTTCATCGAGAGGCGAAACGTTGGGTGTTCCGTGAGTGGGCGCCTAATGCGGAGCGCATTGTGTTGATCGGTGATTTCAATGGCTGGAAGGAGTGCGAATCCTATGAGCTTAAAAAGTTAAAGAATGGTGTTTGGCAAATTGAGTTGCCGGATAACGCCATGAAGCATGGAGACCTCTACAAGATGAAGGTCTATTGGAATGGCGGATGCGGAGAGCGTATCCCCGCATGGGCCAATCGTGTGGTGCAGGATGAGGAGACGAAATTGTTCAGTGCGCAAGTATGGGCGCCTGAGACTCCCTATAAATTTAAAATTAAGAAATTCAAACCATCCGTATCTCCTTTGTTGATTTATGAATCGCACGTGGGAATGGCGGGTGAGGCGGAGCGTGTCTCCACCTACCGTGAATTCAAGGATAATGTATTGCCTAGAATCGTGGCCAATGGTTACAATTGTGTGCAAATCATGGCCATTCAAGAACATCCCTATTATGGATCGTTCGGTTACCATGTCTCCAGTTTCTTTGCTCCATCCTCCCGTTTCGGAACGCCGGACGAGTTGAAGGAGTTGATCGATACGGCTCATGAAATGGGTCTTGCGGTCATTATGGATTTGGTCCACTCCCATGCGGTGAAGAACGAGAACGAAGGTCTTGGTTGTTTGGATGGTACCCGTTACCAATATTTCCACGATGGGCCTAAAGGCGAACATCGCCAGTGGGATTCCTATTGTTTCAATTATGGCAAGAACGAAGTGAACCATTTCTTGCTTTCCAACTGTAAATATTGGTTGGAGGAATTTAAATTCGATGGTTTCCGCTTTGATGGCGTGACCTCCATGATCTATTTGGATCATGGTATGGGTAGCTCCTTCTCCAGCTATTCCGACTATTACAGTCCTAATCAAGATGGTGACGCCATCTGTTACCTCACTTTGGCCAATGAGCTGATCCATGAGGTGAATCCCCGCGCGATTACGATTGCCGAGGATGTCAGTGGTATGCCGGGTCTTGCCGCAAAGATCAGTGATGGAGGTATGGGCTTCGATTATCGTTTGGCGATGGGTGTTCCTGATTTTTGGATCAAGACCATCAAGGAGTGCCGTGATGAGGAGTGGAAGCCGGGGCACATTCTTTGGACTTTGACCAATCGTCGCAAGGATGAGAAGGTAATCAGTTATGCGGAGAGCCACGACCAAGCTTTGGTAGGCGATAAGACTTTGATGTTTAGGTTGGCGGACGCGGATATGTATTGGCATATGTCCCGCTTGTTCGACTCCTCCTATATGGTGGACCGCGCCATCGCGTTGCATAAGATGATCCGTTTGATTACTCTGACCACCACCAATGGTGGTTATCTGAATTTCATGGGTAATGAGTTTGGACACCCTGAATGGGTGGATTTCCCTCGTGAGGGCAACGGTTGGTCGTACAAGTATGCGAGACGTCAGTGGCACTTGGTGGATGATACCGACTTAAAGTATAAATATTTGGGCGATTTTGATAAGGCGATGATCAATCTGATCCGCGAATCGCGTAAGTTCAATGAAACGCCAATCGTAGAGTTGTGGGACAAATCGGACGACCAGGTCTTGGCTTTCCGTCGTAAAGATTTGGTCTTTGTGTTTAATTTCCATCCTTATAAATCCTTCACTGATTACGGAATTTTGACCGAACAGGGAGCGTATGAGATGGTGCTCAACTCGGATGATAAGGAGTTCGGCGGATTTGGGTTGGTGGATGATAGCCAAATCCATTTCACGCAATCGGAGGAGAAACCTCGTCCAGATGGCAAGGAGTGGTTGTTACTCTATTTGCCTTCCCGTTCCGCTTGTGTGTTGAGGCTAAAGGATGCGGAGGAGGATTAGGGATCGATCCGTAGGTTTCGTATAAGGTTTTTATAACAATAGAGAAGAGGATAGCTGAATGGCTATCCTTTTTTTGTGAGTAAAAGAGGGAGTAATTTCATGAAGTTTAATTGAAAATGAAATAATTTTAGTAGTTTTGGGCAATTATTCAACAACTATTTAATTGGTATGAAAAAGAAACTTTTCGCCGTATTGGCGACCATCCTTGCGGGATTGGCTTCTTGCACGGATCAAGATGTATTGGAAACTCAAGAAATGAGTCAAAGTAGCGAACCTTCCTTCGCGGTGCTTAGTGAATCGGAGGTTACGGAGCAAGAACTCTATGATATGACTGTCGGAGACATGAAGAAAGGCGTTGACGCCGACATCTTCGATGGTGTGGATAATGCCTACAAGGAGGTGAACAAGAGCCAAGTCAATGAACAAGGTACTACGACTAGAGCATTGGCGCCACTTTTGTATAAGGTGGTCCGTATCGAGTATAAAACACTTGACCAAAATATGGAGCCTGTGAATGCGTCCGCTTTGATCGTCTACCCACTTCTTCGTAAGATGGACAAAGTGATGTTGATCAACCACGGTACCCAAATCGGTTTCGCGATGATCCCTACCAAGTATACTTCAGTGGAGGCGATTATGGCCGCTACCGGCGCACTTTGTATCCTTCCTGACTATATCGGACTTGGATCTACATCTAACCACCCCGATTTGTATCTAAACCACGAGGTGCACGGACGTACGAGTGTGGATGCGCTTCTTGCTCTTTTGGATTATGCGAAAGCAAAGAATCTTGCGCTTGACAAGTCTTACAAATCTTATATCGTAGGTTATTCACAAGGTGGTTCCGTTTCATTGGCTTCTCTTCGTCGTGTACAGGAATTGGATATGGCTACCCAAAAGAGAATCAATCTTGATAAGGTTTATTGCGGTGATGGACCATATGACCTTCGTCGTACTTTCGAGACCTATATGGAAGATTACGAGAAGGGTAAGAAGATGGGTCTTGGCGCTGTGATTCCGTTGGTGATCAACAGTATGTTCAATAGTTATCCCTCTGAGGTTACCGACATGAAATACGAGGACTTCTTTACGAAGTGGGCGCTTTCAACCGGAGTGCCTCAAGCTATCAAGAATAACAAGGAGGGCATCATTGATATGATGTTGAAGTTCAACGGAAAGTCTCTCGCTGATATCCTTAATTTGGATTATATTGCTGAACATCCAGACCATTTGGCTAAACTTCTTGATTTGATGGATCGCCAAAACCTTTGCCATGGATGGCAACCTCAATATAAGTTGAAGCTTCTTCACGGCAATCCTGATGGTGTGGTGCCTTTCTCTAACTTTGAGGAGGCCGTTGAGGGCCTAAGCAACGAATATGTGGAGACTAAGGTGATCAGCAATAAATCCATTTTGTTGACCGAACCGCTTCTTCAACACATCAATGGTATGACCGTGATGATCGAGGAGGTCCTTTCAGGAAATTTCTAAAAACGATTGTTTTACCATAAGCATGCGGCGGACAATAGTTGTTCGCCGCATTTTTTTTGAGAGAATAAATTTTGGTGGAGAGTGATAGGGAAAGCCTCTTGCACATCCCGAAACTTTTCTGTAATTTGGCACTAAATATTGGAGACTTTTTAATTGCCCTAAATAGATGAAACGTAGATTGTTTTTATTGTTCTCCTTGATGACTTTGTTGTTCGCGAATGCTTTTGCGACGAGGCGTTATCATGAGATCAAGATTTTCGAAGAGATCGGAAGCACCTCTTGGATCCATTTGAAAAATGGTGTGGAGGAGGCCTGTGCCATGAAGGCGGATGGTATATTCATACATATGAACACGTATGGCGGATTAGTCAATTATGCCGATTCTATGCGTACGTTGATCATCAATTGTGATATCCCTGTCTATGTCTTTGTTGACAACAACGCGGCATCCGCGGGGGCATTGATTTCCATCGCTTGCGATAGCATTTACATGCGGGAGGGCGCCAACATAGGTGCGGCCACGGTGGTGAACGATAATGGTGAGAAGATGCCCGATAAGTATCAGTCCTATATGCGTTCCATCATTCGTTCGACAGCGGAGAGCCACGGAAAAATGAAGTGTGTGGTGAATGGTGATACCGTGGAGAAGTGGCGTAGGGATCCTCTGATCGCGGAGGCGATGGTGGACGAAAGCGTTGTGGTGCCTGGAATTGTGGATTCTACGAAAATATTGACTTTCACGACACATGAGGCGATGGAGAATGGTTATTGCGAAGGAAAGTATAGCTCCGTTCAGGAGATTATTGTGGATGGGTTCCACGAGGAGGATTATGAGTTGACTAGCTACAAGGCCACCTTGTTCGATAGCCTATTGGGTTGGTTGACCAGTCCTATGCTACAAGGTATCCTTATCATGATTATCATCGGTGGCATCTATTTTGAGATGCAGACGCCGGGCATTGGCTTCGCACTGTTGGCCTCCGTCGTTGCGGGTTTGCTCTATTTCGCTCCGCTTTATATCGATGGCTTGGCGGATTTTTGGGAGGCTATTCTTTTCGTTATAGGCGTGGTACTGTTGCTGGTGGAGATATTTGTGATACCAGGGTTTGGCGTGGCCGGCATATTGGGTATCATTTTTGTCGTGGCGGGATTGACCTTGAGCCTTTTGCCGAATGATTGGTTTAATTTCAAAGGGGTGTCCAACCATGCGTTGGTGGTCTCTTTGACAACCGTCTTATTGGCATTGATCGGTTCCATCGCTCTGATCGCCTATTTGGCCTCTAAGATCGGAACAGAGGGTATGTTTAAGAATTTGGCCTTGACCAAATCCCAGGACTTGGAAGATGGCTATGTGAGCAATAATGTCTCCTTGAACTCATTGGCGGGTAAAGAGGGCGTCGCGGAAACCGATCTTAGGCCATCCGGCAAGGTGCTTATTGAGGGTGAGGTCTACGATGCTGTGGCGGAGAGCGGTTTCGTCGAGAAGGGTGCGATTGTGATTGTCCGCAAGTACGAGATGGGCCAAATGTATGTTAAAATGAAGAAATAATGGCTATAAATAAATTTGTCTTGGAGAATGGGTTGCGTGTCGTTCATCAGGAGGATACGACCTCTCCCATGGTGGTGATTAACACTTTGTACGATGTCGGATCCAAGGATGAGGATCCGGACCATACCGGTTTTGCCCATCTTTTCGAACATTTGATGTTTGGCGGTTCTGTCAATATCCCTGATTATGACGAACCGATTCAGAATGCGGGAGGAGAGGACAATGCATGGACCTGCTGCGATTTCACCAATTATTATATTATGATACCATCCTCCAATGTGGAGGTGGGTTTTTGGTTGGAGTCCGATCGTATGTTAAGTCTGGCGTTTAGCCAAAAGAGTTTGGACGTGCAACGCAATGTGGTTTGCGAAGAGTTTAAACAACGTAATTTGAATCAACCCTATGGTGACGTCTCCCACTTGGTCCGTAGCATGACTTTCAAAAAGCATTCCTACGCATGGCCGACGATCGGAAAGGAGTTGTCCCATATCGAGAATGCCACTTTGGATGAGGTGAAGGATTTTTTCTTCTCCCACTATGCGCCTAACAATGCGATTCTTTCCGTGGCTGGAAATATCTCTTTGGCGGAGACCAAGCGCTTGGTGGAGAAGTGGTATGGTGACATTCCTCGCCGAGAAATTCGTAAACGCGATATCCCAGCAGAGCCTAAACAAACTGAACCTCGCAGAACCGAGGTGGAGCGTAAGGTGCCTGCCAGTATGATCTACAAAGTATACCATACCTGTGGTCGCATGGAGAAGGATTACTTCGTTTCAGATATTATTTCAGATATTCTTTCCAATGGTAAATCCTCCCGTTTGTATCAAAAATTGGTGATGGACAGACCTTTGTTCACGGAGGTCAGCGCCTATATTTCAGGTGATATTGAGACGGGACTCTTCTATGTGGTGGGCCTATTGGCGGAAGGAACCACTTTTGAGGAGGCGGAAAAGGCATTGGATTCGGAATTGAAGGCGTTGTGCGACGAGTTGGTACCTGCCGCAGAGATGGATAAGTGGAAGAATAAATATGAATCCACCCAAGTGATGGAGAATATGACGCTCTTGAAGCGCGCCAATAATATGGCCTACTATGAGTTGTTGGGCGATGTGGATTTGATGTATAAGGAGATAGAGAACTACCGTAAGGTGACTGCGGAGGATGTTCAACGCTATGCGAGGGAAATCTTCGTGTCTGAGAATTGCTCCACGCTGATCTATAAATCAGTTAAGAATTAAGAGTTAAGAATTAAGAAATGTAGTTCGGCAGTTCCTATAGGATTTATTTTCTCTATAGTAGAGAGAACGAGCTTTGTGTGGCCAAATGGGAGGAACGTTCGGGAAAGCCAATTAAGCGTTATTGTTTCATGCTGAAGTAGGCTTGGTCCACCACTAATGGTAATAGGCTCTCATCCACACGGTTTCTTTGTAGTAATTCCATGTCCTCCTCCATCATTTCAGCGAAACGTTTGGTGTCTCCATCCAATTTTTTGAGACATTGCGCATAACAATCCACCGTTTCCGAAACGTTGCCTGCGATGAGTTTGATGTGGCCTAAATTCATCCAATCGTGTTGGTCTCGTTCCTCCTTTGCTATTTTGGACGCATACTTCTCCGCTTGTGGTATTTTGCCGATGGATAGTGCGCACCAAGCGATAGGACGCCATACTTTTTTATCGCTGTTGGAGAGGTATTCCACCTTGAAGAAGGTATTAAGCGCCTCGTCGTAGCGTTCCATCTCTATCAAGCAATGGCCTATGTTGAGTTGGATGTTTAGGTCATCACCGTTCAGTTGCTCCGCCTCTCGGAAGTAGTGGAGCGCCTGTTCCGTATTCCTTAAATATTTATGACATGCGGCAATCTTTTTGATGGTCCAAATATTGCCTGTTTGGATGGTGTCTGATTTCTCGTAGTAGGAGAGCGCTTTTTCGTAGTTTCCTGCCTTTTGGTGGCAGAATCCGCACTTTTGCAACAACTCGCTATTGTTCGGATCCTTTTCGAGCAACAATTCAAATACCATGCTCGCCTCTTCATGGAACTCCTTTTTGAAATAGAGCTCGCCGACGGTGCGGAGAATGTTTTCCCTATCTATCAAACTGTTGATGTAGAAAGATTTGTGGAATAACAATTTGAGGTTGAATACATCGATGAAATCCACCGTGTGTCTACCTAGTTTCATGAAACGATAGAGGTCCTGAATGTATTGGTTACTGATGTTCTCCCGCTTGACTTCACCGTTTGTTAGGCTCATGTCCATGCGCATCTCCTTTAGATGTTCCGCCTCGGTTTGGAATGACTGTGTGAGCATCTGCTTTTGGCTGTCAGGAATGTGTGCCAAACTGATGATCATGGAGTATTTGTCCGAATTGCAGAATATAGGGCTGTTCAAGACATTATGAAAGAGCGAATTGGATAATTCGTTACTGAAAAAGGTCGGTGTTTGTGAATGGACGTCGAATGGACGGAACCAGTTGGCTGTTTCGTTGAAGAATGGGAAACTCTTCATCTCCTTGAAAGTGCCAAGGAATATATCTGAACCCTCCAATTGCATCTCGGAAAAGTGTTGGATCTTATCGTTGATGTTGTTGTCTATGATATTTTGCCACTCAGGATTGGCGTCCAATGTCGGTTTCCCGCTTTTGATCCAATCGTCGATTTTTAGTTTCTCCTTGATGATTGGAGTGAGCTTGGCCATCTCAGGAAGAATCACTTCGTTGATTTGTTTGGTGATCTTTTCCGTCTCCTTGCTGCGGATGATTTGAAGGAAGATATCCTGTAGATTACTGCTTACCTCTCTTCGTTGTACCCACGTGTTGGCCCTCTCTTGTAAATTGGCGTAGATGGGCAATCTATTGTTGTGGAGATAGGCGCAAAGCACGAAACCTGTGATGGCGCGTTGTTTCACCTGCTCGGAAGGATTCAACTCGTAGGTGTCTATCAATATCATGAATTTCTTCTCGTCGAAGACCCTCATTAAGCTGAGCGTGAGGGCTGAAATCATCAGACATTGGTCGCACCAATATACTTCATCGTCCGTACAGATGTCTGTTAACTCTTGGAGTTGGGACTCTGATAATTTTTCATTCAACCAAAGGATGTCGAATACTTCGTTGCCGAATTCCTCGTGGGCTTGTAGCGCCTCGCGATGGGCGTTGAGATCATTTTTAAGGAGTGATATGCTCTCAGCAGACATCCTTGTTTTGATAGTCTCGATGGCAGGGAATCCCCCTTTGCTTTTTCCCCTTTTGTAGGTATAGAGGAATGTCTGTGAATTTTGGGTGAATATCCCTTCACGGATTAAATCCGCCAACTCTAGGAGGTCTATCCGTAGTTGATTGTATATCTTATTCTGTTCCTTGTCCTTGGTTCCTCCTAATGCATATTGGAGCATATATTGGTAGGTGGTTTCCAAAGAGCGGCATCGGTCTGTTAATTCACCGTTTTGACGGATTTCCAATAGTTGGTGCAGCAATGAGAATGCGGGCATGAGGCGTTTCTCCACCACATGGGTGATGGCCTCTCGGTAAATCTTCTCTATCTCTTTGTTGGTCATCATATTATTGGACATTCTCCTTCTTTTTGTTCAAGAAATACATCGCTACCATGGCCAGCGCTCCCACAACGATTAGCATGATGGTCTGGGATCCATGTACCCATAAAGCGAATGTTTGGGCATCCTTCTCCGCTACACCGTAAACCATCAATGTGCTGATGACCATGAAATGCCAAGCGCCCAGGCCACCTTGTACAGGGGCGATGATGCCGAGACTACCCATGATGAAGGCGGATAGACCGCAAAGCATGCTCAAATTCTCTGTGAAGTCGAATGCGAAGTAGCAGAGATAGAACATGAAGTAGTAGCAGATGAATATAAGGATGGAGTAGAAGATAAATAATCCTTTATGCTCCAACTTTTGTACGGATTTAAGGCCGTTGAGCACATTCATTCCCAATCCTTTCACCTTGGCGAAAAGGGAAGATGCCATGATTTTTTTTCTAAAGACGAATGGAATGATGATGACAGCGGCTAATATCGCCCACATTAGCGGATTGGCGAGTAGGTTAAAGAATCCGTCGATGAGGTTGTATTGCTGGGCGAACTGCATGATCTCATTGTATTGCAACAAAATGGTCATCGCTATGAAGACGAGTTCCACGATGACATCCACGCTTCTGTCCACAATCAAGGTTCCGATCAGTTGGGTGAAGGGAACTCCCTCGTATTTTTTCACCAATCCGCAACGGGCGATCTCTCCCGCACGGGGAACCAAGTAGTTGATGAAGTATCCCGCCATCACCGCTCCGTAGACGTTCCATAGGTTCACCCGTTTGCCAAGTGGGTCGATGAGCATTTTCCAACGGACCGCTCTGAGAAAGTGGCTGAATAGGGCGATGAATAGCGTAAGTATGATCCAGAACATATTCGCGTCCTTGGCGTTCTCCATCAAGTCAGCTAAGTTTTGTCCTTTGTAAACGTACCAAAATAAGAGGATGCCTAATCCTAAAGAGAATAGGACTTTTAGAATCGTTTTGATTGTCTCTTTTTTCATTATTGTATAGATATCTTCTGCAAATTTAGGAATTATTATTTTGCCTATTGTGATTCACGATGAAAAATTATAATTTTGCACCACTTAAAAAATCATAAAACAAAAGAGATGGATTATGACAGTTACGCCCAAGAAATCTCTCGGGCAACACTTTTTGAAGGATCAAAACATTGCTCGGGCAATAGCAGATAGTTTAGAGTTGACCGCTCCGATGAAGGTATTGGAGATCGGTCCTGGTATGGGTGTGTTAACCCAATATTTGCTTCAAAACGAATTGGTTGACCTCAAAGTAGTGGAACTGGACAAGGAGTCGGTCGCTTACTTGAATGAAAATTTTCCTGCGTTGCAAGGCCGCATTTTAGCGGAGGATTTCCTGAAATTGGATTTAAATAAGATTTACCCCGAAGGCGATTATTGCGTCATCGGTAACTATCCGTATAATATTTCCAGCCAAATCTTTTTCAAGGTCTTGGACAACCGTGACCGTATCCCCGTCTGTTCTGGTATGATCCAGAAGGAGGTGGCGGAGCGCATGGCCTCCAAGCCTGGTTGCAAGGCTTATGGCATCTTGAGTGTCTTGATGCAGGCCTTCTATGATATAGAGTATCTTTTCACGGTGCATGAGCACGTGTTCGATCCACCTCCAAAGGTGAAGTCGGCGGTGATTCGTATGCGTAGAAATGGTGTGAGCAGTTTGGGTTGCGATGAACAGTTGTTCGTCCGTGTCGTGAAAACTGCTTTCAACCAACGCAGAAAAATGTTGCGAAATTCATTGCAGACTATCTTGGGTAAAGATAACCCTGTTTTCTCCGATGCGGTCTTTATGAAGCGTCCGGAACAGTTGAGTGTCTCTGATTTTGTCGCCTTGACCAATTTGGTCGAAAAGACGATGCCAAAGGAGATGAATGATTAAAAAGGAAGAACAATGGAGGAGAACAAAGAAGTACAACCACAACAACAGGTTAGACTATTCTATTTTGAGAATGGCCGCTTAAAGATAGCTAGGGATATTTCCATTTTGAAGGAGGTCCCTTTGAGCAATTTCGTATGGATCGATTTGAACCATGTGGCGCCGGAGACTGAGTCCCAATTGGAGCAGTTCTTGAAAATCTATATCCAAGAGGAGGAGGAGATGGAAGAGATCGAGATGTCCTCCCGTTTCATTGAGACGGATGATACTTTGGTCGCGAACGCCAACTTCTTGTTGGATACCTACGAAAAGGAGACGGTCTCTTTTATTTTGAAGAATGGTATCATGGTGTCCGTTCGTGAAAATGATTATTTGAAATCATTCAATGATACGGTGAAGAAACTATTCGCCAATCCGCGCAACTATCCGACAGGTTACCATATTTTCGTCGCTTTGTTGGAGACGCGAGTGGAGTACGACGCCGATATGATTGAGGACGCTACGACCGCGATTACCCGATTGAGCCAGACGTTGACCATGGCGGAGGGCGTTGATGAGAATGTCCTTTTGGAAATCAAGAATATGCAGGAGCGTGTCATGCACTTGCGCGAGAACATTGTGGATAAACATCGTGTCCTTTCCAGTATTTTGAGAAGCGATTTAGTTCCGGAGGATTTGAAACCTCGTCTCAGCATGGTGATCAAGGACGTCAATTCATTGGTGGAACACATCAAGTTCGGTTTTGACCGTTTGGATTACTTGCAGGATACCTTCCTCGGTTTGGTTAACATCGAACAGAATAAGATCATCAAGATATTTACCATTATATCCATCATATTCACGCCGCCTACATTGATCGCCAGCATCTATGGAATGAACTTCGAATTTATGCCTGAGCTGCATTGGTTCCTGGGCTATCCTTTCGCTTTGCTTCTGATGTTGGTGGTTTCTGTCTTGATTATCATTTGGTTCAAGAAGAGGAATTGGTTGTAATTTTTTGAATTAGCATATACTTAATAATACACTATGGCAGAAAGTAACTTTGTCGATTATGTGAAAATCTATTGCCGCTCTGGAAAGGGTGGTGCGGGATCCGCTCATTTGCGCCGTGAGAAGTATACCCCTAAAGGAGGTCCTGATGGCGGTGATGGCGGACGTGGCGGCCACATTATCTTGCGCGGTAACAAGAATTATTGGACCTTGATCCACTTGAAATTCGAACGTCATATCATGGCGGGCCATGGTGGAAGTGGAAGCTCCAGCCGTAGTTTCGGTGCGGATGGTGAGGATAAGATTATCGAGGTGCCTTGCGGAACGGTCGTGTATGACGCGGATAATGGCGAATTCCTTTGTGATGTCACGGAAGATGGACAAGAGGTGATTCTCTTGAAGGGAGGCCGTGGAGGATTGGGTAACTGGCACTTTAAGACGGCTACCAACCAGACCCCTCGTTTCGCGCAACCGGGCGAGCCTGCCATTGAAAAGAATATTATCCTAGAGTTGAAGGTCTTGGCTGATGTGGGTTTGGTAGGTTTCCCTAATGCCGGAAAATCCACTTTGTTGTCCTCCATTTCGGCGGCAAAGCCTAAAATCGCCAATTATCCTTTCACAACCTTGGAGCCTAACTTGGGTATTGTGGCCTATCGTGACGGAAAGTCATTCGCTATGGCTGATATTCCGGGAATCATTGAGGGCGCTTCTGAAGGAAAGGGTATCGGACTTCGTTTCTTGCGTCACATTGAGCGTAACGCTATCCTTCTTTTCTTGATCCCAGGCGATACGGATGATGTGATGAAGGAGTATGAAATTTTGCTGAATGAGTTGGAACAATATAATCCTGAGTTGCTTCAGAAACAGCGTATTTTGGGTATATCCAAATGTGATATGCTCGATGAGGAGTTGATGGATGGAATCCGTAAGGAATTGCCTACGGATGTTCCTTGTGTATTCTTCTCGTCTATCACAGGATTCAATTTGACAGAGTTGAAGGATGTGATTTGGGCGGAATTGAGCAAGGATGTGGATCGCCATATGACCATGACCCATCGTCCAATGGAGGTCGGCGGATATGACGACGAGGACGAAGATTTTGAGATTGACGAGGAGGGGGATATTGAAATCGATTGGGACGACGAAGCCTAACACGTTGATTGTCAGTGAGTGATGTGAAATCCCTCTTGAACAAATAGGAATAAGGGCCATGCGACAAGTGTGGCTCTTTTCTTTTGTGCGGAATTTTTAAGTTTTGACTGAAAAAAATAGTCGTTTCGTTTGCTTTTTTCGTTTCGTTTTCTTATATTCGTCATAGAGGTTCAGACAAGATGAATGATGTTCGATAGCTGGACTGAGATTGTTAGTTAATTAAAGAATTTATGGTATGGTGTTGATGACGTGACTGTAAGTTTTGTTGTTGATAACCCCTTAACGGTTTTGAAAGGAGATTGGTTATGAAAACAAATAAGTTTATAATTCCACTTTTAGTGTTAGGTTTAGTGGTGGCTTTCTCTTCCTGTAAGGATGAGAAAGAGGAGGGAGTTTTTGAAGAGAGCATGGATAGAGGCTCTAGTGATGTACAACAAGAAGTTTTTTATCATTGTAATATAAATAGCGCCAACGATTTGGTCTCCTTTGCGCAACGTGTGAATAGCGGCGAAAAGAATTTGAACGCAAGGTTGATGTGCGACATCGATGTGTCAAAGGTGAAGTTGGTGACCATTGCCCCTATTGTGGGGAATAACTCTGTTTTGATGGATGAGAAGAACGCATTGGTGTTCAATGGTATCTTCAATGGAAACGGCCATACCATATCAGGCATGACCAATAGTGAACTCAAGGATAATGTGGCGTTGATAGGTTCATTGGGAACCTCCGGTGAGGTGAGGGATTTGAAGGTCGCTTCCGTTTCATTGGATGGACATAGGGGTGTGGCGGCCATTTGTGTCGCTTCCCAAGGTTTGATCCAGCATTGTGAAGTCGTTTCGGGTGAAATCTCCGGATCCGCCGCGGTGGCTGGTGTTTGTGCTTACAATTATGGCGTGGTACAGGATTGTGTGAACCGTGCGACGATCGTGGGAGAGGAGAGTGTAGGTGGTTTATGTGCCATGAATAATATGGGTCTGATCGATGGCTGTGAGAACGCCGGAGAGGTGGTTGGCCAAAAGTCGGCTATCATTGGAGGTCTTGCGGCTGTCAATAATAACTACATTGTCAATTCAAAGAATAATGGAAAGGTGAGAAATGGATTCTCCGCCGAAGGAACGGGTGGTATCTGCGGTCAAAACAATGCGATGGTTTACAACTGTTTCAACGAAGGAGTTGTGGAGGGTGGTGTTAGTGGCGTCGCCGGTATCTGCGGAAAGTTGTTGGGTGTAACCTCCGCCGAGGTGAAGAATTGTATCTCAGTGGGAGCCGTTCAACCACAAAAGAGAGAGAACAGTGGTGCGGTAGTGGGATGGTTGAGTGGAAACTGTGAGGTGAAGACCTGCTACTACGATCCAGAATCCTCTATTTTGTTGGATGGTTTGGCGGAGCCAGCGAGTGAGTCAGTCATGTGTACCTCCATTCGCCCTTATTTGAACAATTGGATCAAGGAGGAGGGTACTATTTATGTGCCTTTGCAAAGAGGCTCCAAGAGTGTCTCCTTGAAGGATTGGAAGGTTGTGGATAGGAATTTACTCTTTTAAACACTGAATAATGATCGCGGATAGCAGAACTTTCGGAAAGGTTACCACCTTCTTCACGGATCGTGAGGGTGGCGTGAGCAAAGGGAATTACGCTTCGTTTAATATGGGCTATTTCTCTGGTGATGATAGAGCGGCTGTGGATCGGAACCGAGCTCTGCTATCCGGTCATTTGGGAATAGATGACAATAGATTGGTCGTGCCGAATGAGGTACACGGATCGAGGGTGATGGTAGTGGATGAGCCATCTCTGCATCTCCCCTCGGAAGAAAGGGATGAGTATTTCAAGTGTGATGCTTTGGTGACCCGTTTGCGACGTGTCTGTTTATGCGTGACAGTGGCCGATTGCGTGCCTGTCCTACTTTTTGACGAACAGGAAGGAGTGGTGGCCGCTTCCCATGCGGGATGGAAAGGCATTGTGTCGGGCGTTTTGCGGGAAACGATTTCAGCAATGGGTCGGTTGTCGCCAATATCAGTTGGTAGACTTCATGCGGAGATTTGGCCCTCTATCTCTTGTGAACACTTCGAAGTGGGCGAAGAGGTGGTGGAAAGATTTTCGGAGATGTTTTCGAAAGATGAGCTGGCTCGACTTGTGGTACGGGACGGTTTCGTGAAGCCACATATCAATTTACGGGAAGCGGTTCGGTTGCAGCTTCTTGCCTTGGGCCTGAGCGATGATCAGATATGGTTGCATGGTGATTGTACGTATAGTCAGTCTAAATATTTTTCCGCCCGAAGGGATGGGTTCGCCAGCGGACGCATGGTGGCGGGAATTGTGATGAATTAAGAGTTAAGAATTAAGAGTTGATAGGGGAAGAGATGTGGCGAGCCGCATCTCTTTTTTTGTTTTTCGCTCCTCTTTTAGTGGATAGGGATATTCTCTGCGTCGATTCCTAATTTTGCGTTATTTAACGATAAAAGGGTAGGGGAATGTCGGTTTTTTTTATTAAGTTTGTCCTATTATTAAGAATGAAAGATATGGCATTTATAGATCTAGTAAAGCAAAGAAGAAGTATTCGTAAATATGAGGCGAAACCAGTAGAGGAGGAGAAGTTGCAGGCTATCGTGAAGGCGGCTTTAATGGCTCCTTCGTCCAAACGTTGCCAACCTTGGCATTTCGTTGTGGTGGATGATGCTGAGACCATCGCCAAATTATCTGTTTGCCGAGAGGCGGGCTCTAAGTTTTTGGAGGGAGCGCCTGCTGCTATCATCGTCTTGGCGGATACGACTTTGAGCGATGTCTGGACGGAGGATGCATCCATTGCGGCGGCCTATATGCAGCTTCAAGCTGAAGATCTTGGTTTAGGTTCTTGTTGGGTACAGGTCCGCAATCGTGTGAAGTCTGAGACGCAAACCACAGAAGAATACATCAAGGAGTTGGTCAATGCTCCTGAGAATTTGAGTGTGGAGTGTATCCTAGGTGTGGGATATAAGGGAGAGGATAAGAATCCTTTCGACGAGTCAAGACTTAAATTGGATCGTTTGATCAAGAATAGATTTTAGGATAGGATTATCGTTCTATCACTAGATGAATTGTTGAATATAAATAGGTTATAGCCATGGAAGCTCCAAATAGACAATCAATATTGGGAGGCGTTTTGATCCTCTTTGGTGTTTTGTTTTCCCTTCGTGCATTTGATGTCATCGATTCGGACAATATACTTTTGAGTGTTAGGATGTATCCTTTGTATGCGGCTGTCGCTTTCTACATCGGAAAGGAGAACAGGTATGCGATCGCTTGTTTGGCGCTTGCCGCGATTATGTGGTTTGATGAGATTTATAGATTATTCTCCCATCACATGAAATATTTGTGGCCGTTGGCTTTAATCATATTTGGCGTGCTTCTCATCACAGGTAAGATTAATATCAAGAAATTATCTGACAGAAGAAAGAAGGATCAAGGAACAGATGAGCGGGACAAAGATGGCGAAGAGAATCAATTCAAATTGTAAAAAGGAGTTGCCTTCAGTCTGTGTGTTAGGCTGTGGAAATTTAGGAACCCATTTGGTGCAGGCTTTGTATCATGCGGGCTATCCTATTCTTCAGTTGTATAGCCGAACGGTGGAATCCGCGACCGCATTGTCCAATTTGGTGGGCAATGCCCCCTTTACGACTGATTTGTCGAAACTGACGATGTCCGCGGATTTGTATATCTGCGCTTTGAAGGATTCAGTTCTTCATGAGGTCTTGGCAAAGACTCCTTTGCGAGGAAAACGTATCGTCCATACAGCGGGGAGTATGCCATTGTCCCTTTTGTCGGAATTCACCGATGAGGGTGGCGTTTTCTATCCGATGCAATCTTTTTCCAAGGCGAAGCCCGTGGATTTTTCTGTGATCCCTATTTTTGTGGAGGCGACCAACGGGGAGATGAAGAAACTCTTGGTGGATATGGCTTCCCACATTTCGAAAAGTGTCAATTTATTGGATACGGAGGGACGTAAACAGTTGCATTTGGCGGCTGTGTTCGCCTCTAATTTCAGTAACCATATGTATGCGATTGCCAGTGAGCAATTGTGTAAATTGGGATTGCCTTTCGAGGTTTTGTTGCCCTTGATAGACGAGACTTGCGCTAAAATACATTCATTGTCGCCTGTGGAGGCGCAGACAGGACCTGCGGTCCGCTACGATTTGAATGTAATCACGGCGCAGAAGGAGCGAATCGAAAATCCGCTCCAACAAAAGATTTATGAATTGGTGAGCCAATCCATTCATGAGATGGCAAGCCAGAACGAAGTGTCACAACAGTGAAAATGGATTTCAAAAAGGATTTAAATAAAGTGAAGGCCTTTGCCTTTGACGTGGATGGTGTCCTATCTTCCGATTGCGTGCCTTTGCATCCTAGTGGTGAACCGATGCGTGTCGTGAACATCAAGGATGGATATGCGCTGCAGTTGGCTGTGAAGAAGGGGTATCCCATCGCGATCATCACGGGCGGTAAGACCGAGGCGGTGAGAAAACGTTTCGAGGGATTGGGCATTCAGGACGTTTATATGGCTTCGGCTGTGAAAATGCATGATTTCGAGGCTTTTTTGAAAAAGCATAACCTCTCTTCGGATGAGGTGCTCTATATGGGGGATGATATCCCTGATTATCCAGTATTGAAGGCTTGCGGTTTCCCATGTTGTCCCGCGGACGCGGCGGCTGAAATCAAGAGCGTTTCTTGCTACATCTCTCCGTTTGAGGGAGGAAAAGGTTGCGCAAGGGATGTGATCGAGCAGGTCATGAAGGCGAATGGAGATTGGATGTCCGATAGCGTGGCGTTCGGTTGGTAATGAAATGTTGTTAGTATGAAGGATTATTTAAAATTAATACGCTTGCCTAATCTTGTCTGCATCGTCTTGGTGCAGTTGTCGATGTACTATTTGGTCATATCTCCTGTTGCCAATGTCGCAGGAGTTCCGGTTCAAAAAATCTTCCCCGAATCGATTTTCGCCTTGTTGATCATCGCTACGGTTTTTACGGCGGCGGGCGGTTATGTGATCAATGATTATTTTGACGTGAAGATTGATGAGATCAACCATCCAATATACCATATAGTGGGAAAGAGTGTCTCCAAACATACCGCAATGACGCTTTTTATTGTTTTGTCCGCAATCGGTGTCGTGGCGGGAGCTGCCATTGGTGTCTATTCCTATTTTGTGTTGGAGGCGCCTTTTATGTTGGCTTCCACCTATATGATTGTCTTTTTGATCCTTGTGGGAATTCTATGGTTTTATTCCTCTTCCTACAAACGTATTTTGGTGTTGGGTAACCTGATCGCCTCATTTTTGAATGCGTTGGTACCTATGTTGGTGGTGGTCTATTTCAATTTCTTCTTGGCGATGAAATATGGATCTTCTCCCGATAATTTGTCTTTTAGCCGCTACTTGCTGATGATAGTGGGACTTTTCTCCTTCTGTGTCTTTATGTGGACCTTTATATCGGAAGTGGCGGACGACTTCGAGGAGGAGAAGGGTGACCGTGAGTTGGAGTGCCACTCTTTCCCAATTGTGTGGGGCCATATGATTTCTAAGGCGATTCTATTCGCGGCGATTCTATTCACCAATGCGGCGTGTCTGCATGTGGTATTCCGCATGTTGCCCTATAATCCCTATCCATCCATCCGTTATGCGGCTTGTGCGGTGGTGATTCCATCTTTGGGATTGTGTTATCTTTTGGCGAAATCATCGGCTCGCCAGGATTACCATTATGTCTCCTTGGTGTCGAAGGTGATTATGATGTTGAGTGTGGGATATAGTATTCTCTTTTATATCTCATACTAAAAAGTAAGTTGATTTTATTAATTATTTAAATATTCATTTTTATGGAAGGAATGATAGTTTTTGGATTGATAGCGGTAGCCGTTGTGCTATTGTTTATCTTTTTGCATTTTGTTCCTGTGTTGCTTTGGATTAACGCCAAGGTTTCAGGTGTATCTATCTCGTTGGTGCAGCTCTTCTTGATGCGCCTTCGTAATGTGCCACCACAGGTGATTGTGCAATGTTTGATCGAGGCCCACAAGGCTGGATTGAAGACGATTACCAGAGATGATTTGGAGGCTCACTACCTCGCTGGTGGTAACATCGTCCGCGTGATTCACGCTTTGGTATCTGCCTCTAAGGCGAACATCGCCATCGATTTCAAGCAGGCGACTGCGATCGATTTGGCTGGTCGTGATGTGTTCGAGGCTGTTCAAATGTCCGTTAACCCTAAGGTGATCGATACCCCTCCTGTTACTGCGGTGGCGAAGGATGGTATCCAGTTGATCGCGAAGGCTCGTGTGACTGTCCGCGCGAATATCGACCGTTTGGTCGGTGGAGCGGGAGAGGATACCGTGCTTGCCCGTGTCGGTGAGGGTATTGTCTCTTCCATCGGTTCCAGCGAGACGCACAAGTTGGTGTTGGAGAACCCTGATTCCATCTCTAAGGTGGTGTTGAGCAAGGGCTTGGACGCAGGTACTGCCTTCGAGATCCTCTCTATTGATATCGCTGATATCGATGTAGGTAAGAACATCGGTGCTCAATTGCAAATGGACCAAGCGCAAGCCGACAAGAATATCGCGCAAGCGAAGGCCGAGGAGCGTCGTGCGATGGCTATCGCCCAAGAACAGGAGATGAAGGCGAAGGCACAAGAGGCTCGCGCACTCGTTATCCAAGCCGAAGCGGAATTGCCAAAGGCTATGGCCGAGGCATTCAAGAACGGCAACTTGGGTATCATGGATTATTATCGTATGAAGAATATTGAGGCTGATACCAATATGAGAAGTTCCATCGGTGGACCAACTGCCGCTGAGGCTCAAAAGTAATCTCGCTTCTTCCGATAAGCAAAACGCCGGCTCGTTTGAGTCGGCGTTTTTTTTGTAGTACTACACCATATCACTATCCATGTAATGACGGGGGGAGCATCCGACGGAACTCTTGAAGTATCTGCCGAAAAAGGATGGGTTGGGGAAATTGAGTAGGTCGGCTATCTCTTGTATGGTATATTGGTGGCTCTTCAAAAGGGCTTTCGCCTCGAAAATCACCTGATCTTTGATGATGTCCAACGCATATTTCCCGCTGACCGAAAGGATGACTTGCGACATGTATTTGGGGGTGAGACACATTTCATTGGCGTAGAAGGAGACGTCGCGGTGCTGGTTGTGGTGTTCCATTACCAGTGTCATAAAACGCATGTATATCTGGCTTGCCCTCTTCCCATTGAAGGTGTCGACACTCTCTTGATGGGTCGATACCCATTGGCGGGCGTGCGAAATAATGACTTGCATATAGCCTTGCAGCGCCTCTCCCTTGTAATTGAATGAGGGGTTGGAGAGGTCGTTGTAAATCATTTTATAGATGCGGATGAAGCCGTCTCGAATCTCCTCGGAAAGGTGATACACTGGATTTTTTTGTGTCTCCTTGAAAAATTGCGTGATACTTTCGCTGCTTAGAGAAGAGAAAAGGGTGAAGTCGGCGAATGCCATGACGACGATCTCAGATCGTTCGTCCACATCAAGAATCTGTGCGAGCGCATTTTGCTGAATAATCACTATGTCGTCCGCTTCTATTTTGTAATCTTGGTAATTGATACGGAGGTTCATTTCTCCTTTGGTGATGAGTAGACAAATCGAGAATTGTGCCTTGATAGGGTAGCGATTCAAGTATCTTCCGATATTATTCATATCCATTCTTCTGCCTAAATTGTCGCTTAGTAGGATTTTGTCTTCGAAAAATAGAATTTGCTCGTTATCCTTTAAATCCGAGAATCCGTATTGGTTTAATCGTCTATCCATCGTCATTCGGTTTTGTTTGTTACAAAGTTAACCATTTTTACATAAAACGGAATTTATGGTATATAAATCAGTGTATTTTATCCTTTTTTGAATGCAAAAACAATCCTTTCGGACATTCTATGCGAAAAATGCGTTACGTCCATTTACGGTTATTTGATGAACTTTGTACTCCAATTTTGGATTATGTTTATTTAATGATATGAATGTAAGATTTTTATTCGCTGTGTCAGCCGCGTTGATGATGCTGAACAGTTGTGGAGGAAAGAAGGGGGAGGCTGCCTCTTCTACGGTTCATTGTGTGATGTTAACCCGTGCGCAAACGGCGGGGTTGGCCAAGGAGAAGTCCTATTCGGGTATCGTGAAGGAGGCTCGTGAAATCAATGTGGCTTTCAAGACGCCAGGTCAGTTGGAGCATGTCTATGTCAAGGAGGGTTCCTATGTCAAAGAGGGACAGTTGATAGCTGAATTGGACACCAAGGATTATATGTTGGCCCTTAACAATGCGCAAATCCAATATGACCAATTGAGCCGTGAGGTGGAGCGTTTGAAAAAGCTTCGTGAAGGAAAGAGCATATCGGTGAACGATTACGACAAAGCGTCGAGCGGATTGGAACGCTTGGCGATCCAATTGCAGAACGAGAAGAATAGAATATCCTACTGTAAATTGTATGCTCCCGTGAGTGGATATGTGCAGAAGGTGAATTTCGACAAATCGGAAATGGTGGATGCGGGTACGCCTGTCATCTCTTTGTTGGATAACAGCAACATGGATGTGGAGATCAATGTGCCTGCGGAGTTGTATGCCCAAAGGAATAGAATTAGTTCCATAACCTGCAAGACGAATATTTCGGGCGAGGAAGTTGTGCCTATGCGTATCAGCGGACAGACGCCGAAAGCGGATGGTAATCAGTTGTATCAGATGAAGCTGGCTTTTGCGAAGAGACCTTCCAAAAACATTACGCCTGGTATGAATGTGGAGGTGACTGTCGTGATGAAGGAGGGTGCCTCCAAGGAGAGTTTCACCTTACCGATCCATGCCATTTTCAAGTCGGGGGAGGATGATTGTGTATGGGTGCTCAATGCGGATTCCACGATTAGCAAACGTGTCGTGAAGGTAGAGGGCTTGGATGAGAAGGGCGATGCCAAGGTAGGTAATCAATTGGATGGTAGCGAGCAAATCGTAAAGGCCGGTGTGGATCTTCTTGTCGAGGGAGAGAAAGTGAAGGTGATTGACCAATCCTCTTCAACAAATGTGGGTGCACTTAAGTAAACTTGACTATGATTACGAAAATAACAAAATTCTTCATACAGCGACCAGTCCTATTTTGGTCGTTGATGGTGGGCATCATGATCGCGGGTGTCTTGTCTTTTTTGCAGATGCCTAAATTGGAGGATCCGGCTGTCGCAGGCAAACAGGCGATGGTGGTGGTGCCCTATATGGGAGCCTCCGCGCACGAGGTGGAGTTGAGGGTGGCGCAAGTCATGGAGGAGGAGTTGCGTACCCTTCCGAAGGTAAAGCGCATCCAAAGTGAGTGTCGTCCCAATATGGCTTTGATCACGGTGGAGTATGATTGGGGATTGATGATGAAGGATCTGGAGCAGAGCTTTGACCTGTTGCGTCGCAAGGTAGGCGCCGCGAAGGGGAAACTGCCGCAGGATTGCTATGATCCAATCGTGGTGGATGATATGATGGATGTCTATGGCATCTTCTATAGTTTCACAGGACCAGGATATTCATTTGAGGAGTTAAACGACTATGCGCAGGTGATTAAGCGCGAGTTGTTGGCTGTTCCGGGTGTGAAGCGAATCAATATCGCGGGAAATAGGGATGAGGTGATCAACATCCGTGTCTCAAAGGAGGTGATTTCCCGCAACGGATTGCTTCCTACCCAGATTATGATGAGCCTGCAGAATGCGGGGAAAGTGGTGCCTGCTGGTAGTTACCAGAAGGATAGTGACAAGATTCAGTTCCGTGTCAGCGACGCTGTAGATAATGAGGCGGATATCCGTGAGATGCTGATCCGTACTGCCGATGGCAAGCAGGTCCGTTTGGGCGATATCGCCACCGTGGAGCGCGCTTACAGTGATCCCCAACGCAATGGTTTCTTCGTGAATGGAGAGCCTGCGCTCGCCATTTGCATGGCGATGGAGGAGGGGGCTATTGTTCCGGATGTGGGCAAGGCGGTCGATGCGAAGCTGGCGGAGGTGATGAAGCGCGTGCCTGTAGGTATGACGACAGATAAGATCTTCTTCCAACCGGATAAGGTGACGGATGCTATTGACTCCTTTATGTGGAATCTGTTGGAGTCTGTCGCTATTGTGATTCTGGTGCTGATTTTCGCTATGGGATTCCGTAGCGGTCTTATCATTGGCTCTGGATTGGTTTTAACCATTGCGATGTCCTTCCCGTTACTGCTTGGTATGGGTACCACTTTACAACGTATCTCATTGGGAGCGTTCATTGTGGCGATGGGAATGTTGGTGGATAATTCCATTGTGGTGATGGATGGTATATTGATCGACCGTCGCCGGGGAATGGGCCCTAATACGTTCCTTTACCGTATCGGACAGAATACCGCTATGCCATTGTTGGGTGCCACGATTATCGCGGCCAGTACCTTTATCGGGGTCTATCTCTCTCCAGACTCGGCGGGTGAATATGCGGGCGATCTATTCAAGGTCTTGAGCGTGAGCCTTTTGTCAAGTTGGGTGTTGGCGCTTGTCCAGGTCCCTGTCTTCGCGAAAACGATGATGCCTATGCGTGACAAGGCTCGTCATGATAGTACCAAACAGGTGATGAATAGCCCTATGCACCGTTTTGTCCGTGGCGCTATCTCCAAGTTGATTGAACACAAGGCGGTGACGATTGTGGTCTCCGTGCTGTTGCTCGTATGCTGTATGTTGAATATGACCAAGGTGAAGAATCTTTTCTTCCCTGATTTCGATTACAAGCAGTTTGTGGTGGAGTATTACTTGCCGAGTCAGACGGATCCCGACCGTGTGAAACACGATCTGATGGAGATGACCGATTTGCTTCGTCAAAACGAAAAGGTTGAGCGTGTGGCGGCTTGTATGGGAAGCGCTCCGGCTCACTATTGCCTCGTCAGACCGATGACCAACGGTGGCGACTGTTACGGAGAGTTGATTGTCGACACCAAGGATTACAAGACACTGGTGGAGCAGCTCCCTGTCATCCGTCAGCAGTTGCGTGAGAAGTATCCGGATGCCTATATCCGCCTTCGTAAATATAATTTTAGCATTGTGACCAGCCACTTGGTGGAGGTTCAATTCGCCGGACCCGATCCGCAGGTGTTGCGTGAATTGAGCGCTCAAGCGGAGGCCATTATGCGTAAGAGCCCCTATGCTGATCCCTATTCAGTGGGAAACAACTGGAATCCGATGGCGAAGTCAATCGTAGCGGATTATAACCGTATGGATGGTGTGCGTTGCGGCATCGAACGTTCGGATGTGGGCAATGCTTTGCAGGCGGCCACGGATGGAAAGACTGTCGGTGTCTTGAATGACAAGGAGAAGCAGGTTTTGATCAATTTGCAGGTCCGCAATGAGGATGGAAGCCGTATCCAAAATTTGGAGGATATCCCGGTATGGAGTACGATGAATCTTCATGGCGCGGAGGTTGATCCGGCGGCGTTGATGAGCGGTGCGGTTGATTTCAATAAAATCAAGCAACAGATGTTCACCGCTGTGCCATTAAGTGCGGTGGCCCGCAATATCCACATGGGATGGGAGGAGAACTTGGTCTACCGTGTCAACGGTCAGCGTGCCATTGAGGCGCAGTGCGATCCGAACATCGACCTTTACGAAGGTACCGCCGCGAAGTTGAAGGAGAGTATCAAGGAGGAGATCGAGGCGATCTCATTGCCTGACGGTTACAGCATGAAGTGGTTAGGTGAGGGCGAGACCAGCGACGATGCGATTAGTAATATCCTCAAATATGTGCCGATCACGATGTTCCTCATCCTGGGTATATTGCTTTTGTTGTTCAACAACTGGAAAAAGGTGACTTTGATCCTCATCTGTTTCCCATTCGTCTTCTGCGGAATCGTTCCCGCATTGTTGATCTTCAAGCAACCTTTCACCTTTATGGCCATTATCGGTTTTATGGGATTGATGGGTATGATGATTAAGAACTCGATTGTCTTGGTGGATGAGATCAACCGACTTCAACGGGAGGAGAAGATTTTACCGTACAATGCGGTGATTGAGGCGACGGTAAGCCGTGTTCGTCCGGTCGTGATGGCGTCATTGACCACGATTTTGGGAATGTTGCCTCTGTTGACGGATCCGATGTATGGAAGTATGGCGATTACGATCATGAGTGGTTTGGGAGTTGGAACCTTGATCACCTTGATTCTCTTGCCGATTCTCTATACAGCATTCTTCCACATTCGTAAACCAAATAACAATGAATAAGATGAAACATCTGAAAACAATTTTCATTACAGTCATATCGGCGCTGTTGGTTTGGTCGGTTAACGCCCAGGAGGTGAGCCTCTCGTTGGCCGATTGCCGTCGTTTGGCGCTTGAAAACAATGAATTGATTAAAAAATCGGAAAATGGTTGCCTCTCCGCCAAGTTGCAGAAGCAGGCTGCCGTATCGAATTTCTTCCCAAGGATAGACGCCAGCGCCTCTGGCTTGTTTATGCAGGATCAAGAGATTATGGGAATGACTTTGAAACTTCGTGGTGCCTATATGGCTGGCTTTTCTTTGACACAACCGATATATGTGGGTGGAAAGATCTGTAATGGTACGAAACTGGCGAAGTTAGGAATGTCGGTGGCGGAAATCCAGCGTCAGCAGACGCGTGCGGATGTGATCGCGGAGGTGGATAATGCCTATTGGACCTATATTGCTGTCTTGGAGAAAATCAAGATGGTGGAGGCTTACAAAGCGCAAATGGATAGTATCTGTGATATTATCCAGACCGCAGTTGATGCCGAGATGGGTACCGAGTATGATTTGATCCGTGTGAAGACCAAGCGAAGCGAATTGGAGTATCAACTCAAGAAGGTGCGCAATGGTGCCAACTTGTGTCGAATGAATTTGTGCGGTATCATAGGAGACTCCCTCTCTGCCATGATTGTACCGGCTGATTCGGAGGTGTCGGTGGAGGCTCCTTCGGGGATGGACAATAATATCGAGAACCGTCCGGAGGTGATGCTTTTGCAGAAGAACATAGAGGCCAAAAAGCTTCAAGTGAAGATGGAACGGGCCGATATGCTACCGGTGGTCGGACTCTCCGCTGGCTATAATTTCTATGGCAATATCACGACCGACGCCATGGTGCAGGGGCCTGACGGCAACTATTATCCCTATTCCACGGAGTACAAAGGGAAGGTCGGCATGGTGGCGGCCTCGGCCAAGGTGCCTCTGCTGAATTGGCTGGATGGCGCTAAAAAGGTGAAGATGGCCAAGTTGGCGGTGCAGGATGCCGAGTATGACAAAGAGCGAAACGTCCGACTGATGAATGTGCAGGTGCAGCAGGCTATCCAAAATGTGATGGATGGCTATTCGATGATCGAAACCTCCGAGTTGGGGTTGCGTCAGGCGGAGGAGAACCTCCGTATTATGCGGATGAAGTATGACAATGAGATGGGTACATTGACTGATTTACTGGATGCGCAGAGTCAATGGCAACAGGCTCAAAGCAATTACATCGAATCAAAAACGCAATATAAAATCTACGAAACGGAATACCTGCATGTCGTAGGTAAACTGGAATAAACAACGTTTTGATTGGGAACTCCTTGGAGGCTTTTGCTTTCAAGGAGTTTTTCTTTACTCATTGAAGAAACCGATTTGTTTCGTATTTTCGCGTCAGATAATCGTTGACAATACTATGGCACAGAATACAACAACACAGAATACAATGAACAAGGTCCAAGGACATCCCAAAGGTTTGTATCTATTGTTCGCCACTGAGATGTGGGAACGATTCAGTTATTATGGCATGAGAGCGTTGTTGATCCTCTATCTGACCAAGACATTGGTGGAGGGTGGTTTAGGCTATACGGATCAGGATGCCTCCCTTTTGTATGGCTTCTTTACTGGTTTTGTTTACTTCACACCATTGATTGGTGGATGGTTGGCCGACAATTATTTAGGACAACGTAAGGCGATCGTGATCGGTGCCCTCTTGATGATGCTGGGCCAATTCTCTTTGGCCTATGAAACCTCCAAACTATTCCTTTACATCGGACTTATTCTGTTGATTATCGGTAACGGTTTCTTCAAACCCAATATCTCCGTTATTGTCGGAACCCTTTATGAACCAGGCGATTCCCGTAAGGATTCCGCCTACACGATCTTCTACATGGGTATCAATGTGGGTGCCTTCTTCGCCCCCTTGCTCACGGGCTATATGGCGATTACCTATGGGTTCCGCTTCGGCTTTTTGACGGCGGGAATCGGTATGTTGATTGGTTTGTTGCTCTTTACCATGTTGGGTGATAGATTCCTAGGCGGTTTGTGCAAATATCCCTCTGTGGTGAATAATAAAGTATCCACCAAGGGTGCCCCTTTGACCAAGGAGGAGAAGGATCGGACGAGAGCCATCGTCGTTTTTGTTTTGTTTAGCATCTTCTTCTTTGCCGGCTTTGAGCAGGCGGGAAGTTCCATGACACTATACACGGAAAAGTTCATAGACCGACATGTTGGTTCATTTGAGGTGCCTACCTCTTGGTTCCAATCGGTGAATCCTATCTTTATTGTCCTCTTGGCTCCTATGTTGTCTATGCTTTGGGGAGACCTTCGTGCCAAGGGGAAGGAGCCTAATGTGCCTATCAAGATGGCATTGGGTATGATTCTCTTGGGTTTAGGATTTGTGGTGTTGATGGGTGCTGTGATGGCACGCGGTGGCGACGTGGCCGATGAGAATATCAAAGCCAATATCCTCTTTATGGTTTTTGCCTATCTGTTGCATACCTTGGGCGAACTTTGTCTCTCACCGATTGGCCTCTCTATGGTCTCTAAACTCTCTCCAGTCAAATTAGCCTCTTTAATGATGGGTGTCTGGTTGTTGAGTAGTTTCTTCGCCAATATCATGGGCGGTTTCGTGGCTTCCTATGTCACTGATTTGGGTGCCGGTACCATCTTTACGGTCATAGGCATCTTCTCCATCGTTTTGGGTGTCATTTTATTCTCGCTCAACCGTTGGTTGGTAAAATTGTCGCACGGCGCCCTATAACCCTCTGCCATTTTGTCACGATTTGGTGGGTGGCACACCTTTTGGATATTCGTATGTGTTGAATAAAATTTAAAAAATAACATATACATATGCAAAAAGGTAACATCGGGGTAACGACAGACAATATCTTCCCCGTCATCAAAAAATTTCTTTACAGTGATCACGAGATTTTCCTTCGTGAGTTGGTTTCCAATGCGGTAGATGCAACCCAAAAGTTGAAGACTTTCGCCTCTGTGGGCGAGTTCAAGGGCGAGTTGGGCGATGTGACAGTACAGGTGAAGGCCGATAAGGATGCCGGTACATTGACCATCTCCGACCGTGGTATCGGTATGACCGAGGAGGAGATCGACAAGTATATCAACCAAATCGCGTTCTCTGGCGCAGAGGAGTTCTTGGAGAAGTACAAGAACGACGCCAATGCGATCATCGGACACTTCGGTCTGGGATTCTATTCATCCTTCATGGTTTCCAAGCGTGTGGATATCATCACAAGATCCTTCAAGGAGGGTGCGAAAGCAGTGAAGTGGTCTTGCGACGGTAGCCCAGAGTACACCATGGAAGAGGTGGAGAAGGCGGATCGCGGTACGGATATCGTGCTCCACATTGATGATGAGAACAAGGACTTCTTGACTGATTCCAAGATCAACGAACTGTTGAACAAGTATTGCAAGTTCTTGCCAGTGCCTGTAGCCTTCGGAAAGAAGAAGGAGTGGAAGGATGGAAAGCAAGTGGATACCGATGAGTTGAATGTCATCAACAATACCCAACCTGCATGGACCCGTAAGCCTGCCGATTTGAAGGAGGAGGATTACAAGAATTTCTATCATGATTTGTATCCAATGGCAGATGATCCATTGTTCAATATCCATTTGAATGTGGACTTCCCGTTCAATTTGACAGGTATCTTGTATTTCCCTAAGATCAAAAACAATTTTGAGGTTCAAAAGAATAAGATCCAACTCTACTGCAACCAGGTCTTTGTGACCGATTCAGTGGAGGGTATCGTGCCTGACTTCTTGACCTTGTTGCATGGTGTGATCGATTCACCGGATATCCCTTTGAATGTTTCCCGTAGTTATTTGCAGAGCGATGGCAATGTGAAGAAGATCTCTAGCCACATCACCAAGAAGGTGGCGGACAGATTGCAGGATATCTTCAAAC